>NZ_JAGGLL010000019.1 GCF_017874425.1 Clostridium punense | reverse complement strand
ATGGTTTATATAAAAATCATAGACAAATTGAACTGAAAAATATACAGAAAATTAATTGCTTAATTGGAAAATTAAGTTATTCGGAATATGAGTTAAAATTAGAATGACAAATAGAATTGTAAAATAAAAAACTGCTTCTAAAGTTATATATAGAAGCAGTTTTTCTTATAAGTTAATTTAAAGCAATTTTTTTACAAGGTAGTTTTTCAGAGAACATATCTTGTTTTGACGCTTTATTTAAAAGAAATGAAGATACTAAAGCAGAGATTAAATCAGAAACAGGATAAGCTATCCAAGCGCCTAAGGTTCCAAGGATTTGAACAAAAATAAATGCCAAAGGGATAAAAATTACAAGTTGTCTAAAAACAGATAATAAGAAACTTTTTTTAGCTTCACCAATTGCTTGGTAATAGTAGATAGCAATATAATATATGCCAGTAAAGGGAAGTAATGAAATGCAAATTCTAAAAGCTTTAACTGCTGAAGGTAATATTTCTTTATCCATTAGAAAAAAGCCTATAATTTCATTAGATAACAAACCAAGAATTCCAGCAAAAATTATTGATACAAAGGTTACGGTTTTAATTGAAGCCCTAACTGTTTCTTTCATCCGATTATATTTTTCAGCTCCAAAATTGTAGGCTACTATAGGTTGCATAGCAGAGCTTATACCAATTATTGCAATGAACATAAACATGGAGATTTTTGTGATTACTCCGATGATTATAATTGCTGTATCTCCGCCTTTAGAATAAAGCAAATTATTTAGTATTACAGATACTACTGCATCAGAAATTTCAATTACAAAGGTAGAAAAACCAATAGCAATTATACCCATGATTATATCTAGATTTAAGGAAGAGAAAATTGCTTTTATTGAAACTTTAATTTTAAAGCTTTTTACTACATCCTTAAACTTATAAACAATGAAGAAAAAGGAGACAACTTGAGAAAATACAGTTGCAATAGCAGCGCCTTGTATACCTATTCCATAATGGGCTACTAGGATATAATCCAAAATAACATTTAATATGGCACCAATTGAATTGGCATAAAGGGTTATTTTTGTATTTCCTAAGGCAGTCATAATATAGCAAGCAACTAAGCCTAAACATTGGAATATAGCACCAATTAAAATTATCGATACATATTCATTAGTTAAAGGATAAGTTATACTACTAGCTCCAAGTTTATAGAGTATAGACTCTTTAAATAAAAATATCAATAAAGGGATAACTACCATTAGAATTAGGATAGTTACAAAAGCATTAATTATGGTTTTCTCTATTTCTAAGAAGTTTTTTTCACCTAGATTGCGTGATACATAAGTTGAAGTACCAACAGCAACTAAGAAACCAAGAGCAATTAAAAATCTTTGAATTGGAAAGGATATAGTTAGTGCAGCAATAGCATTAGGTCCAATGTAGCGACCAACATATATAGTATCCACCATGTTATAAAGTTCAGCTACTAATAACGAAATAATAGCTGGTATAGCAAATCTTAAGAGTATCTTACTAATTTTTCCTTCAGAAAAAATTCTATCGTCCATTCCCATGAATTCCACCTCAATTTTAAGTAATCTATATAAATGTCTTTTCGTGATTTTATAGAGTAAATCAAACTATCAATCCTCTTTCAATATTATTTAGGGTGTAAAATAATGCTTATAAATTAGAAAACAAGCTTTCATGATTTTCAATTAATGAAAATAAGGTTTTATTTTTGAAAACTAGTTCTTATAATTCTATTATAGAAATTAAACGAATTTCTTACATTCACTTCTATGCTGAATAAAAGGTACTTTCATGATAAAGTTACCTATTCCTAAATATAAAAGAAAGCACAAAACCACCTGATTAAGGATGGTTTTGTACTTTTTTAATTAAAATGAGAATTGCACCATAGCTTTTAAGTAAAGTTTGAAGGTTTATTACAGCACTTTTTTTGAAATGCTGAAATCTAATTTGGGGAAATGAGGCTTTATAAAGAATTTCCTTTTCTTCTTTAGTCAATCTTTTAGGGCTACCCATTTGGAGCCAGTAGTTAAAAGAAGAACCCTGTTTTTCACTTATTTCATAGCTAGTAATCTTAATATCAGAACAGGTATTTATTATGTTTAAAGAAAGCTTCTTTGAAGTAGCATTTTTTACCCCTCTTAATTTTGAAAATTTCTCTAAGGGGATTAGCTTATCTATATCCTGATGAAAGTTATAAAGTAAAATTTGATATTCATCTTCAGTTTTAGTAACAATGTATCCATCTTCTTGAGCTACTAAAATATCACCAAGTTTATTTAAAAGATAATAACCATAGTAGGAAGGTTTTTTTATACCTTTATCATTAATTAAACCAGGATATCCGAAAAATACTTCATTGGTTAAGTCTACCTGTTTATCTAAAACATCAAAAGCTCTTAAAAAAGGCAAGCTATCTTTATTTGCTAGAAGGTTATGAATTACATAAGGAAGCATATAGCCTGTATCATAGATAGGGTTTATTTGTGAAATTTTATCCATTGTGTAGTTAGCGTGGATTTCAATATTATGGTTATTTATAAATAATTCTTGTATTTTGAATTTTAAGGTCTCTGGAAGCTCACTACTAAGTTCAAACTTAAAGGCTTTAAAATCTAAGGACTCTAAATCACTGAAATAATTTATAAAGGATTCCATGACTTGCATAAAGTTTTCTTCAGTAAAACCATTAGAATCAATAACAATAAGTGGATTAAGATTGATTGAGTATAAAAACTCTAAAACGTCTTTTGTTCTATTCCAGTTACAAAATCTGGAGTTTGGAAATATAGCCATATCAGAGGTGAATACATTAAGAATACGACCATATTTAAATCCAATTTCATTTTGGATTTCTTCTAGGGTGTCTTTGTTATCTTCAATGAGAAGATCAAAGGCATCTCCAAGAGTAATAATAGTCCTAAAGTTTTTATTAAAGTTACCTAAGTCCTTACTCATATCTATATTTATTTGGAAGATTTTATCCTCATAATTAAACCTGTCATAGTCCTCTAAAAAATATGAAAGATAAGAAATACTTTCATTTAAATCTAATATTTCAAAGTTTTTAAGCTTTTCTAGTTGAACCTCATCAGCTTTGTACTTTTTCCTAAATTGTAACGGAGTAACCTTATAGTTCAACTTGAAGTTTTTGTTAAAATATCTTGTATGAGAGAAACCTACCTCCTCTGAAATTTCTGATATAGTTTTATCTGTATCAAGAAGCAATTTTATTGATTCTTCTACCCTAGTGAGATTTATTAAGTCTGTAAAACTATAACCAGTAGCATATTTAATTTCATGAGATAAGTATTGAGGACTTAAAAATTCGTTGTTGGCAATATCCTTAAGTGTTATGTTATTGTTGTAATTATTAAAAATATATTTTGAGATACTATGATATCTTTGAAGTTGATTAGCATCATCCTTAAGTTCTTCCTTCTCATAAATTAAATAATTAAAATTATTTATAAGGTGATAGAGAAGTTTAACCAATAAATCCTCAATTTCTTCATCATAATCCTCTTGTTTTTGAACTACTTCACATAATATTCTAGATAAATATGTTCTTAGTTCATCATACTCCTCACTACTTTGAGAATGTAAGGATGAGGATTTTGTATAGAAAAACATATTTTTTATATCTGAATAATACTTTTCAAAAAAATAGGGATCTATATGAAAAATTAGTATTTTATTATTTTCCTTACTATGAAGATGATGAACTTCGTCTACATTTATAATTTCTAATTGACCCTGATGAATTTCGTATTTTCCTGAGTTAATATAGACCTCTAGGGTACCCTTAAGAACATAAATAATTTTTATAGCATAATGCCAATGAATAGGATATTCTTTGATATCTACATAAGATACAGTCATAGGGATGTTTGATGGGTAATTTATATATTCTCTTCTCAAAAGAAAACCTCCTTTGAATTTGGAATCATAAGGATATTATAAATTATAATAACATAAAAATTTAATCCTTTCACAGTCTATAATCTACTAATTTATGTTAATATTAATATAGGCAATTAGTTAAAAAGTTAAATACTCTTAACCTTTTACATAACTTTTAGCTGGAGATAAAGTAGGTTTCTAGACTAGTGCTTATACTAATAAATACTTAAGTGAAATTGGGGGATTAACATGATTCAAGGGAAAAAAGTAATAATAAGACAATTAGAATTAGGGGATGAAGAGTATCTATATAAGTGGTGGAATGATAGTAATCTGATGGACCATGCGACCCATTGTTATGGGACGTTACAAAGTAAGGAAGCTATAAAAATAAATATTTTAAAAGAAATAGAAAGTACAGCTATGTTTCCAGAGCAAAAGAGGTTCATAATCTGTGATAAGGATACTTTAAAACCTATAGGAGAAATGAACTACTCTGGATGGGATAGCAGAAATCAAAAATGTGAACTAGGAATAAAAATTTGTGAATTAAAAGAACAAGGAAAAGGTTACGGGGAAGATGCATTGACTCATTTCATAGATTTCCTTTTTAGATTTTTGAATTTAAACAAAATTGAACTTACTACCATGATAGATAACAAGAGAGCTCAAAAATTATATAAAAAATTAGGTTTTAAAGAAATTGGTGTTATTAGAGAGGGCTATTTTGATAGTAGAACTGGCAAATATTCAGATGTGGTATACATGGACTTATTAAAATGTGAGTGGAAAAAAAGAGATGAGTAGAGGGAGGCGAGTTCTTGAATAAAAAAAGAATAATTGTACTGGCAACGATTTTTATTGTTGCCTTAACCTTTATATATTATTCTAAACCTATAAAAACTTCTGAGGAACTTCAGGGTATAATACTTAATAAAGCAGCAGAGGATAGAATAGAAAACGCATCTATAAGGTTTGAGGGCTACACCTACAGAAAACTTTTTAAACCTAATACCTTTAGGGGGCACATATATATTAATGATAAAAAGTACCCTCATGCTAATTTTCAACTTTTGAAAGACTCTTTTTCAGAGGTTTTATATTGGAATGGAGATGAAAACTCTCCTGTAGATGGGATTTTTGTGAGCCTTGGGAGAGTATTTGTAGATAAAAGTTTTAATAGCCTTGAATTTAGGCTCACTAATGAAGAAGGGGTAGGAAATAATAAAGTATTAGTGGCTCCTGCAACAACTTTAAAGGAAGCACAGGATATCATGGATGAAATAAAATATATAATCGGAGAAAAATATGCTATGAAATATTAAGTAAAACTTATAAAATACAAGGAAAAATAGTGAAAGTATAAGCTTTATAGGTATATATAGTCCAATAAAATCAGTTCATATAACATACGTTAATAGGTTAAAAGGCAAAGTGTGAGCTAATAGAACATAATAAATCAAATTAGCAAACTATTAGGATAAGTAGAAGGAGAAGTAAAATGGACAAAAGTTCTTTAGAGGAATTATTACAATTAGTTAAAGAGGAAAAAATAGATATAGATGATGCAGTAACAAAGCTTATAGATTTACCCTATAAAGATATGGGATTTGCAAATATTGATAGTCACAGAGAGCTTAGAGTTGGATATCCAGAAGTAATATACTGTGGAGGAAAAACCGTTGAGCAAGTGAAAAAAATCTTTGAGTTTATGGCTAGTAAAGAAAGCAACATATTAGGAACTAGAGCAACAGAAGAAATGTATGAAGAAGTAAGAAAGATTTGTCCAGAAGCTGAGTATAATACTTTAGGAAGAACTATTACGGTAAAGAAAAAGGAAATGCATAGTACAGATAGCTACATTGCTATAGTAGCTGCAGGAACTTCCGACTTACCAGTGGTAGAAGAAGCTTATGAGACAGCTAAGATTTTTGGTAATAAAGTTGAAAAGATTGTAGATGTAGGAGTTGCTGGAATTCATAGACTATTTAACAGATTAGATCTTATAAGAGGAGCTAAGGTTGTAATAGTTGTGGCTGGTATGGAAGGTGCTCTTGCTAGCGTTATTGGTGGACTTGTAGATAAGCCAATTATAGGAGTTCCAACTAGTGTAGGGTATGGTACAAATTTTGGAGGAGTTTCAGCACTTTTATGTATGCTTAATAGTTGTTCAAGTGGACTTAGTGTAGTAAACATTGATAATGGCTTTGGAGCTGCTTATCAGGCTAGTATGATTAATAAATTATAAACTAGTAGTAGTAAATAATTTATTAAAAAGTTTCTATGAAATGTTATAGGTATATTATAGGAGGAGGGGTTAATATGTTTGAGAATAATAAGAGGTTTGAAGTTATTCACAAAGAAAGTTCAATCGGAGAGGGATGTAAGATATTCGTGGATAAGGAAACAGGAGTAAACTATTTATTTACTTGGGCTGGATATGCAGGAGGATTAACTCTGCTAGTAGATAATGAAGGAAAACCAATAGTTACTCTTGTAGAAAGGTAAAAGTGCTACAAAAAAGCATGAACTAGTAAAACCATGTTTACTAGTTCTATTTTCATTAGGGGATTAATGAAAAAGCATTACTTTACTGTAGGCATCTTCAAAAAATAAATAAGTTAATCTGCTCGTCTATTTTGTGCTATACTGCGTCAACAGAACCCTTAGATAGCCCCACTATCTGCGGAACCTGTTTTCTTGTCTATCACAAAATATCCTTCACATATTGAACTTGTTATTTATTTTCAGATGCCTTATTGACTATAATAGTATAATAACAAAGCAATGTGAAGAAATTATAAAGATAATGTTTAGATTATATTAAGTTTTTATAGAGAGGAAGAAGAAAATGGTTACTTTTAACAATAAATGGGATGAACTTCTAGAGAATGAATTTAAAAAGGATTATTACTTAAAATTAAGAGAGTTTTTAATAGAAGAGTATAAGACAAAAACAATTCATCCTGATAAACATAATATTTTTAATGCTTTAAAGCTAACAGCTTATGAAGATGTAAAGGTAGTTATTATAGGTCAAGACCCATACCATGGGCCAAACCAAGCCCACGGACTTTCTTTTTCAGTTCAGCCAAGGGTTCAAACACCACCATCCTTATTGAATATGTATAAAGAACTTAAAGAAGATTTAGGCTGTTTTATTCCTAATAACGGGTACTTAGTTCCTTGGGCAGACCAAGGAGTGTTACTTTTAAATGCTGTACTTACTGTAAGAGAAGGTCAAGCAAATTCCCATAGAAATAAGGGGTGGGAGAAGTTTACTGATAAGGTAATTGAACTTTTAAATGAAAGAGAAGAGCCAGTGATATTTCTTCTTTGGGGAAATAATGCTAAAGAAAAGGGGCAGCTAATTACCAACAAACATCACTTTATATTAACCACTGTTCACCCAAGTCCCCTTTCAGCTAGCAGAGGTTTTTTTGGCTGTAAACATTTTTCAAAAGCTAATGAAATACTTAAGAAAATAGGGAAGGAACCTATTGATTGGCAAATTCAAAATATATAAGTTATGTAATAGAAACTATTAGGCATTTTCAAAAAATAAATAAGTCAGTATGTTTGTCTATTTTTAGTTATACTGCGTCAACAGAACCCTTAGATAGCGCTACTATCTGCGGAACCTGTTTCCTTGCCTAACTAAAAATATCCTTCCCATCTTTGACTTGTTATTTATTTTCAAATGCCTTATATAACTTAAGAATCAAAGTATATGGACTATAAAAATTAGAAATTCTAGTATTAGCGTCCATTTACATAACTTTTTATCAATTAAGTAGTACTGTAAAGTTACATAACTGTCGTCTAAATTAAGCTATAATCAGAAGCAATCGAATATTAAATTTCAGGGTTAGGTACTATGTTTGCCTAACTCTTTTATTTTAATTTTATGTAGCTATGATAATTTATAAAGAAATAGCAAACTTTAGCCAAATATTTGAAGGTAATTATCAGAATGTGTAGAATATATGTAAGGGGAAATAATTGGAACAGATAAAGGGTTGTAATATTATAGTACTTTTAGTTATAATATTAGCAGGGAATTTTATATTTTAGTAATATAATTAATTTTTTGTAATAAATATATCTATATACACATTTTATTTGTAACAACATTAAAAACTACTTAACCTTTTGCGCAATATAATAATATGCATCTTTTTCTAGATTTATAACAGAAGGTTATTTTAATACATATTAATAGCATGATTAACACATGAGGATTGTGCCCTTAAGTAATAGGGATATTTGCTTACATGTACTTGAATTAAATTCCGGATGAAGTTTGCATAAATCATATAGAAATAATTTATTATAAGGTCTTAACCTTATGTTTTCCTTAAAGTAGACATAGGACAAGCTTTATAGAAGGAGGAATTATGAATAAAACGGTTAAAGCAATAATTGCTGCAGTACTATGTGGGAATTTATTAACTACAACAGTAATGGCTAGTGAGTTAGATAGCAAAAAGGAAGAATCTAATAACATACAACAAAAGATAAATGAAAGTAAGGAAGCCATTAAAGCTTTAGAAAATACTAAAAGTGATATATTAAAAGAAGTAGAAGATTTAAACAATAATATTTCAGTCCTTGATGAAGAAGTGGAAGGTTTAAATTTAAAGATTAAGAATACCACTGAAGAAATAACCGCCTTAGAGAAAAAATTAAATAAGTTAAAAGAGGACTTAGAAAAAAATAAAAAAATAATGGAGAAAAGAATGAGAGCCCTATACATGAACCAAGGGCAAGGTTATGTAGAAACTTTGCTTCAATCAAAGGGGTTATCTGATTTTCTAGAAAAAATAGAAGTAATTTCAACCCTTATAAAATATGATAAAGGTGTTATTGAAGATTTTAAGAAAAACCAAGAGGAACTGGACACTACACTAATAACTCTTGAGACAGAACATAAAAGTTTAGAAAGCTCTAAAGCTTTAGCACAAACTAAATTGGATGAATTAAACACTAAAAGAGATGAAAAAAATACTTTAGTAGCTAAGGCAGAGGAAGATATAGAATCTCAACAAAAGATTATTGCGCAAAACGAAGAAGAATATCAGAAAGTAGCTGCCTTAATAAAAAATTTAGAAAGCCCTTCAAGACCTTCAAGGGGAGGTTCTGGAAGTACTCATGTATCTGATGGAAATATGTTCTCTATTACAGGAGGAGTTGGATATCAAATAACTTCACCATACGGTTATAGAGATGGATTATATAAAGGTGATGGAGAATTTCACCCAGCAATTGATATAGGAGCACCTTATGGTTCAGGGGTATATTCTTTAATGTCGGGAACTGTAGTGTATGCTGGTTGGATGAATGGCTATGGTAATGTAGTTATTGTAAACCATGGGGATATAAGTACTTTATATGCTCATAACTCAAAGTTACTTGTAACTGAAGGGCAGCAGGTTCAAGGTGGGGAGCAAATTTCTGTAGTAGGTTCTACTGGTTGGTCAACGGGACCACATATACACTTTGAAGTAAGAGATTCAGGCGGTCAAAGAATGGACCCAACTCCATATTATATATATTAAATAATACTGTATAAAATATAGTGTAGCAAAAGCCCTTAGGATTTTAAGCCTTAAGGGCTTTTTTTCTATGTAAATTTATAAGGAAATAAGAGCTTCTTCATTATATCTTCATATAAGTTATATATAATAAAACAAAATAAAATAAACTTTTCAAAGGAGTATATTGTATGAAATGTGATAAAAGTAATGATAAAAAACACAAGCCAATGAAACACATGCTTATGATGGGACTATGTTGTGGTCTCCCAATTTTGATTGTTGGGATACTACCACTACTTAACATTGGAGTAGGAGCTAAGACTATGCTTGCAAGCATTACTCCATTTATTTGTCCTATAATGATGGTACTTATGATTCCTATGATGTTTAGAAATATGAAGGATGGAGCTTGCTGTGGTGAAAAAAAGGAACAAAGTGAATAAGGGGAAATCTGCAAGCTATAAGAACCTTTATAAATGAAAAGATATTTAAAACTTTTAAAATACCTTCGAGATAAGTTAGATAAATAAATCTAGTTTGTCTTAAGGTATTTTTGTATTGCAAAGGAAAATATGGACCATGAAGAAGAGATGAATCACATATGCGAAGCCTAGAAAAAGTATTATTGTTGTAATGAAGAATACAAAAACTAAACAATATAATTTTATACTAAAACGCTGAAGGTGCTATTGGATAACTCCATAGCACCTTCAGTAAAATTATGAAAATTATTATTATTGGGGTAAAGTTAAATCAAATTTTGGGATGGGGTATTGATAAAACTTACTATGCTTATAATTTAATATAAAGTTGTGTAGATAATATGAAGATTAGTAAATTTTCTATACTACACACTTTCAATAAATGAGTTTAATTCTTCTCTCTTAGCCTTAGCTTTTTCCTTTGTAGTTATTAAAGAACTGCTTAGTCTATTAATAATAACTTTTACATTATTAGCTACATTAATTACATTTTGAAGTGATTCTTCAATTTGAGATTGGACAACCCAATCTGAAATTAGACCATCAAAAAAGTAATCTGCAAAGGTGCTAAAGCTACCTACATTCAAAGTAAGGTCTGAACCAATACTTACATCCTTAAGCTCTGCTTCAAATTTATTAATAAGATTTTGAGCAATAAAAGCATGATCATTTGCTTCATCGATTTTAGAATGTTTTGAAGCAGTAGCTAAAAGTCCGCCACCAAACATGTCCCAAGTACCCCAGTTTTCTGCACTTTCAAGGGAAGAAATTATGTCTTGCAATTTAGAGTAAACTGCATTTCCAGCAGAAATAGCCTCTTCTAGTTCTTTTATGTTAGATTGTAGGGCAGCTAGATCCTCAGTAATACTAATTAACTGAAGTTTAGTTTTATCATTTACGTTAAATATAAGCTTTTTCTTTTCTTCAACTAAGGCTTCATATTCACTTTGAGAATGACTGCACTCTGCTAGGGAAGATTCATATTTTAAAATAACTTCTTTCAAAGAAGCAACACTATTAGCACATTCATCATATTTTAATTTAGCAAGAAGTAACTCTTGTCTTTCTTTTTGTAATTGATCTTCCTTGTCTCTAAGAATAGTGTGAAATAAAGCATGAATAGTTAAGCCTTCTAACTTTTTCACATCTAAGGCTTCTCTGTCTAGCTCAATTTTTAAATCCTCAAGTCTTACACTTTCTCTTTCAAGGTTTTTCTTAGCATCTTTAAGCATACCTTGAAGTTTTTCACATTCCCTTACCTTTTCTTTTACCTTAATAATTTCATTTGTAATTTCAAAAAACATATTATCCTCTCATTTCTTAAATAAGTTAAGGCATCCTAAAATAAACAACAAGTCAAAGATGTGAAGTATACTCTAGTCATACAAGAAAAAAGGTTCCTTAGATAATGGAACTAGCTAAAGGTTCTGTTGACGTAGTATAACACAAAATATATCATCATTCTGGCCTATTTATTTTTTGAAAATGCCTAAATATATAAACCTATTATAAATTTATTAAGTACCCTGTAATTATAGTAATTATTATAAATTATTTTTTATAGATAAGCTATAGGATTATGTAAGGAAAGAAGTAAAAAGAGCAAAATATATTCTTTGGGAACACGAACAAGTGTTTGATAAATTTTAGATTTTATGGTATAATATTAGTATAGTTCTAATTGAGAGGTGTTAAAAAAATGTATGATAATTATTTAAAGACATCTTTAGAAGCACATAAGGCTATCAACATAATGTATATGAAAAATAGCGAAATAACCCAAAGGAAAATTAAGGTCTTAAAAATAAGGGATGAAGATATAGAGGCATTTTGTTATTTACGTCATGGTATTAGGCACTTTCGGAAGGAAAATATTTTAGCAGTTGAATATATTCAATAAAGTAATTTTCAATGAGACTTGTATACACTGGATAATAATTCTTATTGATTTATGATATTTCTAAAAATTAATTGTTATTAAAAGGCTGTAAATAGTGAGTTTATCACTTGTTTTACAGCCTTTTTCTATACCAAATTTTGTTTTTTTATGAGAAGGTTTCCATAGATTTGGTATTAAGAAGATTTAAATTTAACGCAAAAATACTAATGATAAACTTTTAAAAACTATTGAATGTAGAGCTAATGTTAAGGGGAAGGCTACATAATAAACTTATATAAACATTAGTAGCATTTAACAAATTGTTGCGGGAATGAATAGAATGAGTTATAATACTTATATACCCATATGCGTATATAAGTATTCGATGGAGGTGTTATTTTGAATAAGCTAACAGATTTTTTTAAATTATTATCTGATGAAACTAGGGTTAGAATTTTAGTTTTACTCTATCATAAAGAACTATGTGTGTGTGAAATGTGTGGCATTATGGAAGAGTCTCAACCTAAAATTTCAAAGCATCTAGCCAAGCTAAGAGATATGGGGCTTGTTAGGGACGAAAGAAAAGAACAATTTATATTCTATTGTTTAAACATTGAAAATCAACTTTTTAAAGATGTTATACATAAGATAGTAGAAGGGTTAGAGAATTATCCAGTACTTAAAAAGGATATGGAAAGAAGTAAGGAGGCAGAAAAATACTTAGAATCTTGTAAAACTAAAGGTATTGATTTAGGCATCTTCAAAAAATAAATAAGTCAATCTGCTCGTCTATTTTGTGCTATACTGTGTCAACAGAACCCTTAGATAGCCCCACTATCTGCGGAACCTGTTTCCTTGTCTGCACAAGCTTGCTTGTGAACACAAAATATCCTTCACATCTTGGACTTGTTATTTATTTTCAGATGCCTTATTAAAAAACATATAAAACTATCAAGAGGTAAGTGGATGGAGATTCAATTTGCTTAATTGTAGATTTTAGTTATTATAAGTTTTTTTAGGTAAGTAAGCTAAACACTAAAATCAAGAAAAGTTTAGTTGTTTATTAGCTTATAGTTATTATAAAAACTTTTATAAGGGGTGGATGTTAGTGAGTATTATTGAAGGTATATTTAATGGACTTAATAATATGCTGCTAAAAATGACATGGCTTTGGGATTTAGTAAAGCTACTGGTTGAGAAAGTCTTTAGGCTTTCAATAGAGGATAGATTAGGTGGTAGTATACACTTTTTTATTTATGATAGTATTAAAATATTTATACTGTTATCCGTATTAATATTTTTAATATCCTATATTCAAAGTTATTTTCCACCAGAGAGAACGAAGAAAATTCTTGGCAATTTTAAAGGGATAAAGGGAAATGTTATAGGCGCTTTACTTGGAACTATAACTCCATTCTGTAGTTGTTCTAGTATTCCTATATTTATAGGTTTTACTTCAGCTGGACTACCCCTTGGAGTAACCTTTTCTTTTCTTATATCCTCACCTTTAGTGGATCTAGCTTCATTACTAGTTTTAATGTCCTTCTTTGGAGCTAAAATAGCTATAGCTTATGTAGTGGTGGGGCTAATTCTTGCTATAGTTGGTGGTACTATTATTGATAAGTTAAATATGAAGGAATATGTAGAGGACTATGTGTTTGCAATCCCTAATGTGGAAGGGGAAGTTATAGAAACTACTAGAAAAGATAGAATAGCCTACTGCAAAAGTCAGGTTATAGAAATAGTCCACAGAGTGTGGGTATATATTCTTGTGGGTGTGGGTATTGGTGCTGCTATTCACAACTGGATTCCTCAGGAACTTGTGGAGAAAATTATTGGTGTAAACAATCCTTTTGCTGTGGTACTTGCAACAATTATAGGAGTACCTATGTATGGAGACATTTTTGGAACTTTACCTATTGCAGAAGCACTTTTTGGAAAAGGCGTTGGTGTTGGAACTGTTTTATCCTTTATGATGGCAGTTACAGCTCTTTCGCTTCCATCAATTATAATGTTAAGTAAAGTTGTTAAAAAGAAGCTGCTAGGTTTGTTTGTTTTTATAGTAACTACAGGAATTTTAATAATAGGCTACGTTTTTAATGCATTATCTTATTTATTTATATAATTGGTTTTTATTTTGGTGGCTTCAAGGTTATTAGTTCTTGTTAGGCAATTGTTCAATTTAGGTAGATTCTTTTGATAACATGATAAAATTGCTCACAAAATTATTACAGCAAAAAGCTAATTGATACCTTAATTAAAGTTTATGAAATAAAGTCTCTAATATAAATCAAGTTTAAATTCAGGGGGGAATAAAAATGGAAATTAAAATTTTAGGTTATGGCTGCGATAAATGTGATAAGGTGGAAAAAAATACAAAAAAGGCTATTGAAGAGCTAGGGATTGAAGCTACTATAGAGAAAGTTGAAGATTTAAAAACTATACTTTCCTATGGAGTTATGAGTACTCCTGGCTTCATGGTAGATGGAAAAATTAAGTCTGTGGGAAGAGTACTTTCTACAGAGGAAATAAAGAAAATTTTAAAATAACATGAATTTAAGCTTTAAGGGAACCAAGAGAGGTTTATACATAAGTTAAACCATAATTTTGGTTTCTTATATAGTATTTTTAATTTAAAGGGGAGATAAAAAATGACTAAAGAAAAGATCAATCTTTACTTACTTACAGGATTTTTAGGTTCAGGAAAAACCACAGTACTTTTGAAAATCTTAGATAAGCTGCAAAAGGAAAAGGTAGGAGTTATTCAAAATGAGTTTGGTAAGCTTGGCATAGATGGAACTATTCTTAAAAGAGATAATATAGAGATGATAGAGATTAATAAGGGTTCTATCTTTTGTTCCTGTCTTCAATTGTCTTTCGCTCAAGCTATGGCGGAAATGTCAAAGATGGATTTGAAATATTTATTTGTGGAAAGTTCAGGACTTGCAGACCCTTCTAATGTTGAGGAAATTTTAGGTGGGGTAGAAGTTTTAGTTGGTGATGTTTATGATTTCAAGGGTGTAATCTGTCTTATAGATGGAGCAAACTTCTTAGAACAATTAGGAGACTTAGAAACTGTTAACCGTCAGCTAAAGCATTGCCATATGGCTATAATAAATAAGGTAGATTTAATAGATGAAAATCATCTTAAGAATGTCATTGAGGATGTAAGAAGTATAAATCCTAAATGTGATATTCAAATTTGTTCTCAGGGGGAAATTGAATTTGAATTCTTAGAGAAAAATCTTTTAGAAAATAAATGGGTAGAAGGAGAAGAAACTACAAATTCACCAGAAACTAAACCTAAGAGTTTATTTATGAATTTTGATGGAGTTGTGGAAAAAGAAAAACTTTCAGCCTTTTTAGATGTTATAAAAGGGGATTGCTATAGAATAAAAGGGTTCTTTAAGCTAGAGGATGGATGGAATCAAGTAGATGTAGTAGGAAAAAACATTGATTTTAAGCCTTGTGAGGAAAAAGAGGTTTCTCAATTAGTATTTATTTCAAAGGTTGGACCAAAGGTTATTAAGCCTATTTTTGATACTTGGGAAGAAATTATAGGAAAGAAAATGGAACTTAAAAACTAAATTTTTTCTAAAAGAACTGTTAAAGCCTAACTTGTTTCAAATAGACATGGTCTTTATAATTGGGGAATCAAAGTTAAAACTTAAGCTTATTTCAGTGTTTTTACTTTGATTCCATTAATGTTTTTGGGTATGAATCAGGTAAACTCTCATCCTAGAAGCCTTTAATTTCCTTCAATTTTATTGAATTTTGTATCCATTATTACTATATCTACTCTTCTATTTTTTGATCTACCATCTGTGGTAGTATTATCAGAAATGGGCCTATATTCTCCATAGCCTACTGCAGATAACCTTTTAGGATTAATATTAGCTTCATTGATTAACATTTCTGTAACATTGGTAGCTCTAATTACAGATAATTGCCAGTTAGATTCAAAATGTGAATTTTTTATTGGAACGTTATCTGTATGACCTTCAATACGAATATAGTTTTCTATAGAGTTTAGCATTTTTCCAACTTGGATTAATTTAGATTTATAGATATCCTTTATATCAGCCTTACCAGAGTCAAATATAATAGTGTTATCCACCCTAATAATTAGGCCACGGTCTTCAATCATAGTATTCACATTTGAGTTTAAGCCATTTTCATTCAGATATTTATCCACTTGTCCCTTTAATTCTTCGAGCTTATCTTTTTCAGTGGAATTAGTATTTTCTCCAGAGTTTACCTCAGCGGAGGAGCTGTCATCATTATTTCCAGGTACAGGGAGCGGTATAACACCATCACCGCCACCACCTTCACCAATTAATTTTCCTGTACCGGTACCCATTACAGAACCAAGCGCATTAGTAAGAGCAGTGTACTTTTGTTGATCTATTTTACTAAAGGAATAGAGGATGATAAAAAAGATTAGCAATAATGTGATTAAATCTGAATAGGTAATTAACCAGCGTTCATGATTACCGTTGTGTTCTTCTTCAAACTTTTTCATTGCTAAATCACCCCATTATTAGAAGTTGAATTATATTCAAGGATTTCTTTATTACTAAGAAAACCTTTAAGTTGTTCCTCAATAATATTAGGATTTGTCCCGTGCTGTATAAGAGAAATTGCCTCAATGATTAATAATTTCTCATTGATTTCTTTCTTATTTAATTCCTTCAATTTATTACCTATGGGTAACCAGAGAACAT
Source organism: Clostridium punense (assembly GCF_017874425.1). Lineage (GTDB taxonomy): Bacteria > Bacillota > Clostridia > Clostridiales > Clostridiaceae > Clostridium_J > Clostridium_J punense. The sequence goes on along the minus strand of NZ_JAGGLL010000019.1, from coordinate 86,456 downwards.
TAGCAGATGCTACTCCGTAAAGTGTTGCAATGAAGGCTGTAGCAATTTTAGGAGCTAATTGCCCAGGGTCGCCATCCAAGCTACCAAGAATGTGAACCAAGCCAAGAACTGTTCCAATAATCCCCATAGTAGGAGCATATCCACCAGCAGCTTCAAACATGGATGCACTAGCTTTATGCCTTTCTACCATATTTTCAAGCTGAAGCTCAAGGGCATTTTTTAACACTTCAGGCTCAACCCCATCCACTACCATTCTTAAGCCCTTAGTTATAAAAGGATCCAAATCTACGGATTTTTCAATATCTTCTTCTAAACTCAATAGACCATTTTTTCTTGTTTTTATAGCAATGTTTTTAAAAAAAATTATCAAATCCTTATTGTTTCTTTTTTTCCATGAAAGGCAATGGAAATTGATTTTATAAATTTTTTTAATTCTTCACCGGGAAAAGATACCATAACGGCCCCAATTGTTCCACCAAAAACTATTAAAGCTGCAGTAGGTTGCAATAAACTTAATATATGACCGCCTTCTAACATAAACCCTAAAACCAATGACATAAGACCAATAATCAAACCTAAATAGCCAGACATGATAATCCCCCTTATAAAATTCATTAAAGCTAGAAGTAATTGATTAGTAATTTAAACACCTATATGGTAATTTTATCATTTATTTACATAAAACAAAAATTATTAGGAACGAAATTAAAGTATTTTTGAAGAAAAAAACGTGTATTTCCTTAAGCTTAGTTATAGTTTCATTGATATGTATAAAAGGGAACAATTGCTAAGAGTTTAGCATAGGATATATTACGCCAATAAGGGTTCCGCTAGTGAGTTATAGGTGCAAGGCAAATAAGCCTAAAGAAACTAACAGAAGCTCACTTAAAAAATACTAAATTGCCCAATATAAATGGAGGTGCTAAAATGTTTGAGGAGTATATGTCAAGCAACAACAATTCTCATGAATGTCCAGATATGGAAGGACAAATAGCTAAAATTAATTTGCCACCTGGATTTACCATTAAACTTTTAGGGTTACTAGAACTAACTTCTCCAGGAGGCATATGTTTAATCCTTAGAAGTCCATTAATTAGTGGAACAAATACTAACTTAGAAAGTATAATAGATGCATTTAAAAAGTCAGGAATAACAGTTCAACTAGAGAAAAACTAAGAGACATAATTAAGAAGTGTATTCTAATAAAATTTATACATTCATATTTTACATTCAAAAGTGACTAATAGTTAGTAAAATCTATCCTAATTATTGGAACAGATACAGCTGAATTTAAAATACAAGGCATAAGCTACAAATAGCTTATGCCTTTATAATATTATAGATCTAAAATTAATTCCTCTAATTTTCTTTTTGGCACATGGTGAACTTTATTTTCATCACGATAATATTTAATGTCTCTAGCTTCATTAAGATCTTCAAGAACAACTTCTTCCTTTGGCTTACCAAGAGCAATTACTAAAAGTAACTCATATCTTTCAGGAATGTTCAGTGCTTCAACAAGCTTTTCCCTGTCAATAGAACCAAACATACAGCCACCTAAGCCTTTCTCAGTAGCTCCAAGAAGGATACTTTGACAAGCAATTCCATGATCCCAGAAGTAGTTTTTACTAATCTCCTTATCTGCTACCATTACAATGTAACCAGTAGGTCTCTCTCCCTCTTCAGGTCCATTCCAATCCTTTAGGTAACCAGCCCATCTTAAATGAGGGAATATAGCATTATTTTTTTCCTCTGTGCAAGATATGATATATTTTAAGGACTGAAGGTTAGCACCAGAGGAGGATAAACGAGCTAAATCCACTAACTCTTTTAAAGTATTTTCATCAATTTTCACATCTTCATAAAATCTTCTGTAGGTTCTGTTTTTAACAATAAGATCCTTAATCATTTCAAAAACTCCTCTCAATTATAGGTTTCTGTAGTGAATATTTTAATTATATATCTCCTAAAGACTTAGGGAAACCAAGGTAGATGACCCAAATAAGCTGAGTCTTAACTTTGATTCAGTAATTATAAATATATTTTAACATATTTAACATTAGTTATAGTAACTGAATAGATAAATTTTTTCATTTTATCTTTGAAAAATTTTAACTGCTAAGCTTAAAGTGTTTAGGATTATAGGTATAGAGAAATATAGATGGCAAAGTATTAGCACAAAGTTTTTTAAAACAGCTTTAAACACTATAGAAGATAATGAATTAAATTTATTTATGTATGAGATTATATAGTTAGTGTTATAAACTTGCATATTAATTATAAATTTATGATAAATGAATAATAATATATTATGAAAAATTACAGCAAAAGTTTGTATACAAACTAAAGCTATGAAAGGCGAAGGAGTAACGTTAATGAATAGAACAATTAATAAGATGTTAGTTGGGGTTATGCTTTTAACAATTTTTCTATCAATATATTTACAAAGCATAAATAAAGACTATAAAGCTGTTCAAGCTAGTGTGGTTATAGTAGAGAGTGAAGTAAGTGAAAAACTTAGTTGCATTGAAAATCCTGAGGAAGAAGAAATGAGAGTTAAATTGTATATAGCTGTGATGAAAGATGCATTTAACATAGCAAATGGAGGGAATGACTTCATTGCAATAAAAAAAGATACTCTTAAGGGACTTAGTGAAAAGTCCAAAGAAGAAGTACGACAAGGGCTAGAGGTGTTATCGCCAAAGGTATACTGGTTTGAGGATATTAAAGACAATAAGACATTTTTTATAATTAATGAAAAGAAAAATAATCAAATATCAGCAACTATTAATGGTACACTGCTTTATTTGGATTTAAGAGAATTTAAGGGAAATGAGGCAATAGTTGAAACCACTTCTTGGTATGGTAATTTAGGAGCAGTTATTCCAACCTACAAGGCTTTATATAAAAATGGACAATGGGAATTAAAAAATATAGGTACAGGGGTGTCATAGAACTCACAAAAAAGTTACAAAACTACAAGAAATCTCTTTTGCGGTTTCTAGAATTTTATTAGAGTATGAAGCTAGAGTTACCATTAAGTTGGGAACTCTAGCTTTTATATTTTTAAAATTCAATACATATATCTAGGAAAAACATTTCTAGTCCATAATACATAAAGAAAGCTTCCTTTAATACGTAGGTTATAATAAGGAATCCATTTATGCATTAGAACCTGACATTTATTATACATATAAGGCTATTAAGTGAGCTTATAGATATGGTAAAATAATCTTACAATATTACAAGAAAAATCTAAATATAACACAGATTTAAAGAATTATTTCATAGATAATTATACTATCATTGAGGACAAAATAAGTAACTAGATGTTACAATAAAAAGTCTCTATGATACAGAAGGTGAAAAAGTAATAAGAATTGGAGAAGGAAGGGATTTAATGTGAGTCACTACGGAAATCTACAAAAAATAAGAGATGGCAAAAGAAAATTTGGGATTACACCACATATACCAGGAGGATTTATTAGCCCTGATAACCTAGAGAAAATTGCTAAAGTAGCAAGAAAATATAATGGGGTTTTAAAAATAACCTCAGGTCAAAGAATACTAATTACAAACTTAGAGGAAAGTGATCTTCCTGCAATATGGGAAGAACTTGGCATGGTGCCAGCAGTAAAAACACAAAACTCCGTTAAAAATGTAGAAATGTGCCCAGCGGGATTCTGTAAAAGAGCTAAGCATAACACCATTGGAATGGGAATGAGATTATCTAGAAAATATCATTGGGCAGAAATGCCTTGTAGAACAAAAATCGGAGTTGCAGGATGTAGAAATGCTTGTGGAAGTGTATATAGTAAAGATGTAGGAGTCATAGCTGACAAAACAGGAATTATGGTTACCGTTGGAGGGTCAGCTGGTTATAATCCAAGGCTTGCAGATGTTGTAGCTGTAGATTTAGACGAAAAGAATGCAGAAAAGTTAGTAGACACCATATTTGACTATTACAAAGAAAAGGCCGAAGATGGTGAAAAATTAGGATTTTTCGTTGACAGAATAGGAATTGATAATTTTAAAAAGGAAGTATTAGAAAGAGCGGGGTTAGAAGTTAAGAATGAAGAAAAGTAATAAAATTAATATAACTAAAGAAAAAAGAGCGGATATGATTTCAGAGATACAACGTTATTTTGATAATGAAAGAGAAGAAGAATTAGGAGATTTAGCAGCAGGATTACTGGTAGATTTTATTATAGAAAAACTTGGACCTGAGTTTTATAATCAAGGAGTCTTTGATTCTTATGTTTATATGAATGATAGAGTAGAGGATTTACTAGGAATTCAGAAGTAAACTATATGGCATAGAAAATTGAGTTTTAGGCATTTGAAAATAAATAACAACTCAAAATAGACAAACATACTGACTTATTTATTTTTTGAAAATGCCTTATATATAAAAATAAGGGAATAGGAGTTTGCATTGAATTCTTTATAAATTTTGTAAAGAAGAAGAGGTAGTGGTATGATTCATCCATAATTTAAACTTTAAATAAAAATCTTTTAAAAAGGAATATTAATTGGTGCTTTGAGAAACTATTTCTATAAGGGCATCTAAAAATAGCTAGCAAGGATGTTAGCTATTTTTTATTTCTGAGTAAGTCTGTGAATGAAGTTTTAGAGAACTAATTATGAAAAGCATTAATAAGAGGAGGAGAAATTATGAAGTTAAAAAACAGAGGTTCAATCTATTTTCTATTAGTAATGTCCCTTTTAATCCTTACTTCCTGTGGTCCTAAGAAAATGAATTTAGGTTTTAATGTAAAGCAAGGAGAAAAGTATAAGGTTCAGCAAACTATTGAGCAGAAAATAGTTCAAACTCTACAAGGGCAAAATCTTCAAACAAATCAAAATATAAATATGGGGTACACCTATGATGTGTCTGCAGTGGATGATAAGGGAGTGTCTACTATTACAACCACCTTTGATAGTGTTTCAGTAAATATTACTGGAAACGGAGAAAACATTCAATACGACTCATCAAAGGGTGGAGTTGCGGATGATCCTTTAGCAGCAGTTTATGGAGGAATCATAGGTAAATCAATTACCATGAAAGTAGATAAACAAGGAAATGTTATTGAACTTCAAGGAGTAGATAAGCTTATGAGTGATATGTTAAACAATTTAAAGGTTGACGATCCTCAAACAAGGCAGGCAATTCAGCAGGCTTTGGAGCAAAATTTTGGGGATGAAGCTCTTAAGGAATCTTTTTCAAAAGTTACAAAGATATATCCTAAAAATGATATCAAAGTAGGAGATACTTGGGAGGATATACAAACTATAAACATGGGATATCCAATAACTATGACAAGCAAATACAATTTAAAAGAGGAGCAAGGAAACCTATTAACTATAGATATGACTTCAGATATAAAAACTAGCAGTGCTGAGCCTATGGATATGATGGGAATAAGAGCTAGATATGATTTAAGCGGAAATCAAAGTGGAACCTTTAAACTTAATAAAAATACAGGTATAGCTGAAAGTGGAAACTCAACTCAAAAGATGGCAGGAAGCATAGTTTTTGAACCTAGTGATTTTGCACCGCAGGGACTTACAATGCCAATTACTATAGATGCTAAAACTACCTTTGAAATGAAAAAGCAGTAAGAGCACACTTTATGTATAATCTCAAGCAAAGCACATATTGAAAGGAAAAATTTATTTGTATTGAGGTTTTCAAGTGTAAATATTTATTGAGAAACTAAAGGTGCTAAGCTAGATAATAATGTATTTATGTTTTTTCTTATACATAATTAAACATTTCTATGGGAAAACTTAGTACAGAAAAAACTAAAGGAGTGAAACTTTAATGGGTGAAACTATATTAGAAAAAACTGAGGGCCGTATAAGTTACCATGATTCAGTAGAGGAAATGGTAAAAAGAATAAGAGAAGATGGTATGTCTAACGTATTTGATAGATATGCACTTCAAGAAAAAATTCGTTGCAAGTTCTGTCTAGAGGGACTAAGCTGTAAATTATGTTCTAACGGACCTTGTAGAATAAGTGAGAAGGGCGGCCAAACTAAAGGGGTATGTGGTATAGGACCTGATGCTATGGCCATGAGAGAATTTTTATTACATAATATTATGGGAGCTGGAACTTACAGCCACCATGCTTACGAAGCTTTCCGTACACTAAAAGCAACAGCTGAAGGAAAAACACCTTTTACAATTAAAGATGTTGACAAGTTAAAATGGATGTGTGAAAAAGTTGGTATAGATACTAATCAAGAAGTAAATGACATGGCAATTGAACTTGCAGTTTTACTTGAGGACCAACAAAGAATTGGGGTAGAAGAAGAAAACATTATGGTTAAAGCCTTTGCTCCAAAGAAAAGACAAGAAAAATGGAGAGAAATTGGAATCTACCCAGCAGGAACTGTTCATGAAGAGCAAAACTGTGTAGCAAGCTGTTTAACAAATGTAGATGGAAGCCATGTGTCTCTTGCTATGAAGGCATTAAGACTTGGTATTGCTACAATATATAATACTCAAATAGGTCTTGAAATGGTTCAAGATATATTATTTGGAACACCAACTCCTCACGAAGTTAATGTTGACCTTGGTATAATGGACCCTGAATACGTAAATATAGTATTCAATGGACATCAACCTTGGGCAGGAGTTGCCACTATGCAAAAGGCTAGAGGAATGGATGTTCAAGATAGAGCTAGAGCAGCAGGAGCAAAAGGACTTCGTATAGTAGGTTCTATAGAAACTGGTCAAGAATTATTACAAAGATTTGATGTAGATGATATATTCGTAGGGCTTATGGGTAACTGGCTTGCAATTGAGCCACTTCTAGCAACTGGTACTGTAGATGTATTTGCTATGGAAGAAAACTGTTCACCACCAGCAATAGATATGTATGCTGAGAAATATCAGGCTACTTTAGTTGCAGTAAGTACGCTTATAGATATGCCAGGGTTAGAGCACAAAATTCCTTATGACCCATCAGAAGTTGACACAATGGCAGATAAATTAATAGACCTTGCTATAGAAAACTTTAAAAAGAGAAAAGATAGCGTAAAACCAATGGTTCCTCAAATGACTACTAAGGCTATTGCTGGATTCTCTACAGAAGCAGTTTTAGGAGCCCTTGGAAACAAACTAGAGCCACTTGTAGATGTAATAGTTGCAGGAAAAATTAAAGGAGTAGTAGCTCTTGCAAACTGCTCAACTTTAAGAAATGGTCCACAAGACTGGATGACAGTAAACCTTACAAAAGAATTAATTAAGAGAGATATATTAGTGGTTGCTGGTGGATGTGGAAACCATGCTCTAGAGGTTGCAGGGCTTTGTAACTTAGATGCAAACAACACTATGGCTGGAGAAGGCTTAAGAGAAGTTTGTAATGCACTACAAATACCACCAGTATTAAGCTTTGGAACTTGTACAGATACTGGAAGAATATCAATGCTTGTAACAGCGTTAGCAGATCACTTAAATGTAGACGTACCAGACCTACCAATAGCTGTAACTGCACCAGAATGGATGGAACAAAAGGCTACTATAGATGGAGTGTTTGCTGTAGCTTATGGAGCATATACTCATTTATCTCCAGTACCATTTATCACAGGAGCTCCAGAATTAGTTGATTTATTAACTAATAAGGTAGAAGGAGTAACTGGTGGCAAGGTTGCTTTAGGAGATGACCCTGTTCAAGTTGCTAAAGATATAGAAACTCATATAAATAGCAAGAGAAAAGCAATGGGATTAAGCTAATCCTATAAAAAAGAGGGGATTCTTAAATTGTTATTTAAGAATGCTCCTCTTTATCTTTTATTAAGCAAGTATTATAGATTACTAAATTAATTTTCTATAATGATTTTTATAAAACAAACTAAGAATGATTTTGCAATCCATCATATTACTTAAATATGATAGAAGCATATTCATAAAAGTGAATAGATATTTATTCAATTTACATATACATAATTATTTGATAGAATTGTGTATTATAACATGATAATGAGGAGAGATAATATGGATTTAGAAAATATTAAAGCAAGTGTAGTTACAAATGTTTATCACATTAATGCAGAAAAAAATGTACCTCTTCATAAACACCCTAAAAATGATGAAATATTTTATTGTATTAAGGGAGAAGGTTTTGGAGTTTTAGAGAATGGAGAAGTTCAGCTAACCGTTGGAAAAGCTTTTATAGTTCCAGCAGGAGTGATGCATGCTCTAAGAACTGATAGTAATCTTTATGTTACCTCATTTTTAGTACCTGTAATTGAATAAGTAGCAGTAAATTGTTGATAGTTAATAAGTCCTTTGGTAAGCTTAGCCGAAGGATTTATTTTATTTTGAAGAATATATAGACTTATAGGATGAAGTTTTATTTTACTCAGTGTTAAAAGCATTATTTAAACTAACTATTATATAATAATTATCGTAAATAATATAAAGAAGAAAGGGCAAAATAAATCAGGATAAGTAGGGGGGCTGTGAAATTTGTTCACATTAAGAATACCCTAGATATTTAAAGTATATTAGACTTATCTACCTCTTTTAGGGAGACTATTTCTTGGAGATAATCCTTTGAATGTTGAAGTAATTTCTCTATATAAGTAAAATTGTATTAATAGCGGAATAGTAAAGTAGAAGGTATAAAGGGGCGAAGTAAAATGAAAAAGAAATCCTTAATAATATTAGTAGTTTTGTTAGTTATATTGATTCCAACCTTTGTATTAATAATAGGTAAGGAGAAGAATAACATGGAAAAACCAACAAGTACAAAATTAGAAAATAAAGAGCCTGAAAGAGGCGAAAACCAAGGCATAACTGTGAATAAGCTAGAGGTGATTTATCTTAATCCAAGTGAAGCAGAAAAAACTTTAGGAACAAGTTATACTAGCATAAAAAGACTAAAGGGATATAAGCTAATAACTGTAAACAATGAGGTGTATCTTTATATTGGTCTAGGTAAGAAGAATACAGGAGGCTATACTTTAGAGGTAGTAAATCTAGAGGATAGTGAAGGAATTTTAAATGTTCAGGTTAATATACAACAACCTAAAGAGGGCGATATTGTAACTCAAGCAATAACTTATCCTCATAAGGTTCTAAAACTTAACTTTATGCCTACAAAAGTAAATATTAAATCTATGAATACAGAAGATACTTTTGAAGAAGTTATACCTGAAGGAGTTATTGAGTAATAAAAATATGTTGTGGTTAATTTCTAGTAATTCTCATAAGGATAAGGATTACCTTTATAGTTTAGAAAGTAGATAGTTACACCATAGTAGAATAGTTAAATATTCATAGAAGCAATGATTTTATGATGATAAGGACTGTCTAATATTGCATTTTATGCGATATTAGACAGTCCTTTTGTTATAAATTCAATTTCTTACAATTAGTAAATTAGTGTACAAACTTTCCTTGCTCTGGCACTGCAATTTCTTCAAAATGCTTAGCTAGCATATCTAAGTGCCTTCTAAGTTCCTCACCCTCCATTGGTTTTCCATGGCTTGGAAGCACAAGATTTGGATTAAGCTCTTTAAGAAGTTTTACAGAAGCTTCAGCTGCCTTCCAATCTGTAGTTAAGTAGGCTGGAGGACCACTAATTTCTTCCTCTTGAGTTAAAACAGAAAGCAGAGATTCTTGCTTAACTGTAGTAAAAGCATCAGCAGGAATAAGCACACCATCACTTTCTCTATATAAGGATATGTGTCCTTCAGTATGACCAGGGGTATGAATCCATTTCCAACCAGGCATTCCAGGAATAACTCCATCAGATGGAAGCTCTTTAGCATAGGAGCCTAAATCGATGCTTGTGTGTGGGAAGGTTTTTGACATGGCAGCTACCATTCCGCCACCAACAGTTGGATCTCCAATTGGATAGTCCTTTTTACCTGTTATGTAAGGAAGTTCTAGATGGTGAATATAAACAGGCACATTCCAATACTTAGATAGTTTAATAACAGAGCCTACATGATCAAAATGGCCATGGGTAAGAATAATTGCTTCAGGCTTACTATCCTCACCAAAACGTTCCTTAGAAATTTCTAGAATATAATCTCCAGAGTTTTCAAGGCCTGTATCAACAAGAACCCACTTAGGATTTTCAATCTTTGGATTTCCCACTAAAAAAGCATTAACTACTCTAAATTCTAAAACCATAATATCTGAAAGTACTTCTTCTGAGGAAGTAGTAACTGCAGAAAGTCCTTCAACTAATATATTTCCCATAAGAGAAAACCTCCTTTAGGCATCTGATAATAAATAATAAGTTAAAATAAACTAATATTAATATACTGACTTATTTATTTTTAAGATGCTTTAATATATAAAATCTACCTAAAGCTTAGTATTTACCAAGGAAATAGTAGGTATGCTATATAGGTTATAAACATATTTTAAATTTCTTATTGGGAGGGAAAAGAACTTACTCATTAATAGATTAATGAAAAATTTAAAGATTTCATTTCATATGAAAGAATTATTGAAAATGGTTTTTCTAAAGATAATAAAAGTGCTTATACATAGATTCTTTAGGTTTAATGGATAATAAGAAAAAGAGAAACTGGAGGTAGGAATTATGAAAAGAGATTTAAGCAGAAGAAATAAGAGCTATACCATAAGAGAAGTTGAAGACAATTTAAATGGAATGACAAACCATATAACAGAAGGTTCAGATGTAGGAAGTGAGCCTTTTCCTTTTAGTGAAGAAGAAAATAAAACTAAAGAGCAATTTCATTTTGGAGCTATTGAAAGCAATAGACCTTTATAATTTATAACAATAAAAGATTGCAATACTAGAAGTGATTCAGGAGCAAACATAGGCTCCTGAATAAGTTAAGTTTAATTTGGATTTCTTAGAAAAAAGTATTATAATCTATTCCTTTGTGACATAAATTGGATTAGTATATAAATATATTATTTACTTTCAGATGCCTTATTAAAATCATGGGGGAATTAAGATGAGATGGGAGAGAGAAAATCGTAGAAGTAAAAAAGATGGAACAAATAAATTAAAAACTTGGGTTAAGATATTATTTTTTATTCATTTAGCAGTATATATTGCAGTTAACGGATTCTTAGCCTTTGTAAACTTTTTTACATGGAATGGCTACTTATGGTTTGTGTGGCCTTTGTTTTCATGGGGAATAGGCGTTATGATCCACGGGGGAATTACACTTTTAATAATTTATCTATGTAATTCTTCACAGAATGGACAATCTAATTAGGCATCTGAAAATAAATAACAAGTCAAAGGTGTAAAGGATATTTTGAGTTCACAAGCAAGCTCGTGCCGACAAGGAAATAGGTTCTGCAGATAGTAGAGCTATCTAAGGGTTCTGTTGACGCAGTATAACTCAAAATAGCCGAGCATACTGACTTACTTATTTTTTGAAGATGCCATATATAAACAAGTAAAAGATTATGGAGGATGAAACATGAGTTATTTACTTAAACCATTAAAAACTAAAAAAATAGAACTTACTAATCGTTTAGTTATGCCACCGATGGCTACAGCTAAATCTCAAGGTGATGGTAAAGTTAGTGAGGAGATTTTAAATTATTATCAGGAAAAATCAGAGGGAGGATATATCTCCCTAATAATTATTGAACATAGTTTTATAAATCAGCAGGGAAAAGCAAGCAATGGTCAGCTTTCAATTGCTCAGGATAGTGATATTGAAGGATTAAAAAAGTTAGCAAAGATAATTCAAAAAAGTGGCTCAAAGGCTGTAATGCAAATTAACCATGCAGGAGGGGCAGCAACTAGAGAGGTTACAGGAATAGCTCCAGTAGGGCCTTCAGCAACAGAAAATCCTCGCTTTAAAGATAGAGAAATACCTCAAGAGCTTTCTAAGGAAGATATAAAAAATATAATAAAAGATTTTGCTGAGGCAGCAAGACGTACTAAGGAAGCTGGTTTTGATGGGGTAGAAATTCACTCAGCTCATGGATATTTACTTAACCAGTTCTTCTCTCCACTTTCCAATAAGAGAACAGATGAATATGGCGGAGATGTGAATAGCCGTATTAGGATTCACCTTGAAGTAATTAAAGCTGTGAAAGATGCTGTTGGAGAGGACTTCCCAATACTTTTAAGATTAGGCGCAGCTGATTATATTGAAGGTGGAACTGTGGTTGAAGATAGCATAGTGGCAGCTAAAGCCTTTGAAAAGGCAGGAATAGATATTATTGATATTTCTGGAGGCTTCTTAGGCTATGTGATGCCAAATGCAACAGAACAAGGATATTTTTACCCACTAACAGAAGCTATTAAAAAAGAAGTTTCAATTCCAGTGATTTTAACAGGTGGAATTGTAGATGCTGAGGCTGCTGAAAAACTTCTTGCAGAGGATAAAGCAGACTTAATTGGAGTTGGAAGAGTAATATTTAAGGATTCAACTTGGGCTAAAAGAGCAGTAGAAACCTTGAGTTAATATTAAGTATAGTAAAAATCAATAAGCTTATATACACCTAACATTGTATAGGAATTGAAGAAGAGAATTTATTTTATCATACTCAAAAGATTTTAATGGAATCAAGGAAGAGTTTGTGTATAAATCTAGCCTACATTGATTCCATATAAATTCCATAAGATTATTAATTTAGGAGGATTATAATGAAATTTTGTTGGAGTACATTAAAGGTTAAAAACATGGAAGATTCACTTAAGTTTTATGAGGAGATTATTAATCTTAAGGTGAATAGGAGATTCAATGCTGGCCCAGGCGTTGAAATTGCTTTTTTAGGTGATGGAGAAACAAAGATCGAATTAATATGCGATAAAAACAATGAAGATATTAATGTAGGAAAAGATATATCTTGGGGTTTTGAAGTAGATTCAGTGGATGAAATGATTAGTTTTCTTAAAGAAAAAGGCATAGCAATTGCGGATGGCCCTATTCAACCAAATCCTCATACAAAATTTTTCTATGTAATTGATCCAAATGGTTTAAAAATTCAATTTGTTGAAAATATGTAGAGAATTATTAAGAATGTACTAAAGTGCTACAACCCTTATCCTTTTTAGAGGATAGGGGTTTAATTTTTTATTATTTTTAGTAGTATAGAATCTTTTATTTCAATATATTATTAGATATTGTAGATTGAAAAGCAAACACTTTCCCTCCTAATTTGATGTAAATGTTACAGCATTGATAAATTCATCAGTATTGTAATAAATGGTAAAATTAACTATATTAGTGGTAAAGAGTTTCACAACTGACACGATAATATAAGCAAAGGGGGAGATTATATGCAGATTCAAAGACTAAATAATTGGAGTAACCCAATGTATGTTAAGCTTAAAGAAGCTTCAGATAATCAAAAGAGAGAAAAAGCAGAAGAGGGAAAAAGTATAAAGATAGAAAAAACCTCAAATCAAATAATAAAAAATTTGGAGGAACTAAAAGAAGGTTTCAAGGAAGAAAAAACAAAACTTCAAGAAACAGAAATGGATCCTAAGGAAAAAAGAGCAAAACTTGAAGATATAAACAAAAAAATTGCCGAAATAGAAGCTGAAATTCAACAAATAAGATTAATGGAAAAAGAAAAAGAAGCCTTAGAAAAACAGCGTAAGATAGAAGAAAAAAGCAAAAGAGATGAAGGTATTAACTCTAGAAACAAAACAAACTCTAATGACAATATTGATGGAGTAATAGTTGAAGATAGTTTAAAGAAGTTAATTTCAGCTAAAAACAAATTAAGCAATGTAAGTAATTTTGGTAAAACTAAAACGACGCTAGAGGTTGAAAAAGGATACTTAAAGCCTACTGGAAATGAAAATTCCTTTGTTGATAGACAATATATTAAATTAACAAAAGGAATAAAAGGTATAGAAAACAGAATCTTAAATGAAGTAGGAAAAGTAAGCAAAGAAGTTAGTGATAATTATAAAGATAAAAAGGCTTTGAAAGATGAAAATGAAAAAGAATAAGGATCTCTTATTTTCATTAGAACGAGGTCAAGATAACATAGCAAGAAACAGAGTGTGCTAATTTTATTAACACACTCTGTTTCTTATTGCAAATGGACAAATTTTTTATGTTGAATTTGCTATTTTTCTTCAAATAAGTGTTACTTTAGATGAAAGCAAAAGTATAGCAATTTATTAAGTATATTACCTTAACTAAAAGTCATAAGTTGATTATGGTTTATAGAAGAAATGCATTCATAAGATAAGGTACTATAAAAGCCTCAATAAAAGCAGCTATAAGTAACATGGGTAATATAATAAAAATAAAAGCATCTTTAATTTCAACAATATACTTTTTTGTTGGAACTTTTTTTACTATTGAAGTCGTGATACTTAAGCAAAGGTGAATTCCAATACTAAAAGAATATAGTACTGCTGGAATTTCAAAAATTCCATGTGGAACCAATGCAACTAAAGCAATCAGAAATAAATTTTTTTTTAAAGCATCCATACCTGCTAGGATCAAGCCTACAGGATAGGCATTTTTAATGCATGCTATGACAGGTAAAAATACAAAGGGAAGGAATCCACTCAATATAGTAAAAAAACAAACAATTAAATTATTAATAAAAATCTGGCCAAATACATTGAAGGCTGTATCATTTAAAGCTAGTTGTGAAGCTTGATTATCTAAAATACTAATCACATTTTCTGGATTTCTTGTAAATATAAACTTTGTAATAATTAAGGAAGTAAAGAAAAGAAAAAAGCAAAATAAAAAATATTTAAATATAACCTTATTAAATTCTATAAATTCATTAGTAAAAATTTTTTTCATAATGTCCTCCTAAAAAGCATATCTAAGCTTAATAATAAATCATATTAATTGACAGTTTACATCTGGATAAGAAGGATTGTATCCTCAAAAGCTGAAAGAAATCAAATTATCTTCTTATAAATATAACAATAAAAGAAGATAAGAAGATATAGTATTCATGCTGGTTCCGGAGATTAGACACATATAAATTATATACTGCAAACATAACAAGTAAGGCTTTATTAGAAGATTAAGCTTGTATATAGCATATATTTCTTCAGATAAGATGTAGGCTTAAAATTATTTCAGCTTGTACATAAACATAATTATAGTGTAATATGGAAATAAAACAATATCCTGTAAGAAATTTGGCAATACTTATACAAAAGGAATATGAAGTAGTTTATAATTTTAATAATCTATTTAAAGAAGATTTTATTAGTACTCAAAGAAAAAGTAAAATCTTCAATATTAGAAGGAGATTACAATGGCTTTGAATTCTGATTTACTTACGAAGTTGATTTTTTTCACAATTATTATACATGTAGTAGACACCTTAGCTTATTCTGTTAGGTTAAATTCTGTTAAGAGCGGAAACTTTGCACTATCAATGTCTTTGTTCAATATCATAGTTTTAATTGCAAGAACAGCTAACATGGTTCAGGCTCCACTGATTGGATTAATTATTGATAGAAGTATTAACGCTAGCTATGATCCTATTATGGAAATTAGATATACTGTATTTGCAACTACTATAGGAACTGTAATAGGAATTTTATTGATACCTACTTTTTTAAGAGTTTTTTCTAAAGCAGTTACAAAACTTGAGGAGACAGGTTCTGTTCCAAGTTTAGTAGTACAATCTTTAAGTCTTGCAAACATTAAACGAGTTGCAAAGAATACTGTATCACCTTCAAGAAATATGCTTAAGAACCTGAGGTATAAAAATATTCCTAAAAGATTGCTATTAATGAATATTTTCATAACAGGGGTTTACACCATAGGAGTTCTATCAGTTTTCTATGCATCGACTTTTAACCCAGCTAAGAGGGTGGCAATTTCTTCATCCTCAGGGATGATTAATGGAATTGCAAGTATACTATTAACTCTTTTTGTTGACCCAAAAGCTGCAATGATAACCGATGAGGCAATGAGAGGAAAACGGGAATATGGAGATGTTAAAGCCTTAGTAATAGTACTTATTGGAACAAAACTTCTAGGAACTTTACTAGGTCAGGTGCTATTAGTGCCGGCGGCTAGAATCATAGAGTTTTTCTTTAGATAATAATATAAATAATTTAATAAATGGGGGAGAGTATTATGGCAACATGGATTGCACATTTAAGAGTAGGGGAAAAAATATTAAAAAGAATTTCAACTTGGAGGCAACTCCATTTTTAATTGGAAATATTGGGCCAGATTCAGGGGTGCCAAATGAAGATTGGAGTAGTTTTGACCCTCCAAAGAAAATTACTCACTGGATGGATGAAAATAAGAATTTTGATGCAGAAGAGTTTTGGAATAAGTATTTAAATAGTGAAGAAGTTAAAGAAGATAAGGAGAGATATTCCTTTTTATTAGGATACTACGTTCACTTGCTGACTGATATTCAGTGGTCAAAGCTTTATAAGAAGAAAAAAGAATTTCCACTTTATAGTGAGGGCCTAGAAAAGGATCCAAACTTTATTTGGACAATAAAAAAGGATTGGTATGGGTTAGATTATTTATATTTAAGTAAAAATCCACAATCCATGTTTTTTACAGTGTTTAAAAATGTTAGACAAGTTCCAGATTATCTAGATTATTTTCCAAAGGGTGCCTTTGAACTGCAAGTTAAGTATATAACTCAGTTTTACCTAGGAGAAAATGAAGAGACCAAAGAAAACTTCATATACTTAACAGAGGAAGAAATGGACAAATTTATTGAAGAAGCTACTGAAGAGATTGCAAGTATATTAAAAGAAAAGTTATGTTAATTTAATTAAGCTAAGCTATAGTCTCAATGTTAAGTCATAAGGTAGTAGAAAAAAGAGATAATAAGTGAGTGGAAAGTTCACCCTTATTATCTTTAAGCTTTTATTAAGGTGTAAAATAAGGGGCTATAAAAGGTTGAAAATATAAAGGAAGAACATAAGAGGGGATTTAAATTTATGAAAATAGATGAGTTAATTTGCAGCTTTCCAAAGGAGCTAAAAGAGCTTCTTGAAGGTTGTAGATATGAAGAAAACAAAGTAGGCTGCTCAGATACTATGGTTTACAAGGTTATAGGTAAAGATGGAAAAGACAATAGGTATTTGAAAGTAAGTAGCAATAAATTTGAAAACTTTAATTATGAAGTTGATTTACTAAATTGGATAAATGGAAAGCTACCTGTGCCACGAGTTCTATATCATGGTCATAGTGGAGAATACGAATTTTTCCTTATGTCCGAAATTTGCGGCAAAGACTCTTCAGTAATAGATGAAAACACTGATAAGGTAAAGGTAGCTAAAGCTTTAGCAAGAGGGTTAAGAGTAATTCATAGTGTACCAATTAAGCATTGTGATTTTGATCAGAGTTTAGAAACTAAACTAAAAATTGCAGAATATAATGTGGAAAATCATTTAGTAGATGAGGAAGATATAAAAAGTAGTGACCCAAATATTACTCCAGAGAAAATATTGAAAGAACTACAATATAACAGGCCTAATAGTGAGGATAGTGTGTTAACTCATGGGGATTACTGCCTACCTAATATCATATTAGATAAGGACTACAATATTTCAGGCTTTATTGACTGGGGTAGAGGGGGAGTCAGTGATAGGCACCAAGATATAGGTATAGGGTGTAGATCTATAAAAAAAAACTTAGGAGAAGAAATGGTTCCAGTGTTTCTTGAGGAATATGGCTTAGATAAAATTGACTATTCAAAAATTGATTATTATATATTATTAGATGAGTTATTTTAGAAATATACAACCAAACTATGTAGTATTTACTAATAGCCTTGTATGAAAGTTAAAGTGATATTAATTATCTTAATATCACTTTGACTTTTTGTGAATTATCCTATAACGACAAGGATTTTTATCTCTTGGAAATATAAATGCATTTTGAACTATAAAAGAATATTTTGAAAAAATAGAAAATAATTCTTGATATAATTAGTAACAATGTATATAATTGTAATATAAGTTTTAGTGATTATTTGGAAGAGGAATTATCTCATGGTTTTTAGGTGGTAATTCTTAGCTTAAAACTAAGCTTTCATGGGACAAAGTACATTTGTTTGAATTAGAGTTTCTTCCAAAGTAGTTAATAAAATTAATTTGTGTTTATTTAAGGAGGTTCTATTAATGATTAGATATACTTGCTAGTAATTTTCAAAATTGAAAATTTAAAAGAAGTTTTTCCATACCTAGTTATTAGGTCTTTTTGTGATGCTTCTTTATAGTAAGTTGAAAGAGTCATTTTATAGAATCTAAATATTATATTGTTTTTCAATTATGTGCTTTATGGTTTAATATGATGTTTTTAACATATTAAATACTTTAAAGAAGCCTAATTTAATTTATCTATATAAATTATTGGTGGGTTTCTTAAAGTGTATGAACTTAGCTTTGCTAGGTTTGTTTA
Organism: Clostridium punense; assembly: GCF_017874425.1. Taxonomy (GTDB): domain Bacteria; phylum Bacillota; class Clostridia; order Clostridiales; family Clostridiaceae; genus Clostridium_J; species Clostridium_J punense. Next base: position 68,120 of record NZ_JAGGLL010000019.1, on the reverse strand, counting down.
TGTGCAAGTAATTTTGAAAAATAGAATAGGTATTTATGACTATAGGAAGGCGGTGCTTTCTTATAGTCTTTTATTTTTTGATTGTTACTACTGCCATACTTGTAATTCATAGGAGAACATTATTAAAAAGTAAATAGGGAAATTAAGCAAATACAGGCTTCCTTAGTTAAGGTTTAATTTATTTAGGTTCAAAAAGCCTTAAGGGAACCAGGGTGGGACTCATGTATAAGATAAGTAGTAACTCTGCTTCCTTATACAATGGAAAATATTTCAAATTATTTATGGGGGGATTAGGATGATAAAGAAAATTTTAAAGCAGTATGAGAAGTGGGGGATAAAATGATTAAGAGAATAACAAACTTTAAAGCAACGTCAGACTTAAAGAAAATATTTCAACTATCTTGGCCAGTGATGGTGGGGATGATACTACAAAGTTTACTTGGAACAGTGGATATGATGTTTATATCTATCCTTGGAACTACTCCACTTGCAGCATCATCCATAGCTAACTCTGCAACTTCAGTGGTGTTTGTGTTTTCAACTTTAGTTTCAGCAGGAGTTATAGCTCTAGTTTCAAGAAGCTATGGGGAAGAGGATATGGACTCTGTTAGAAAATTTAGTGGAGAAGCTTTTCTAATTTCACTAATTATTGGTGGAATTCTTAGTGTTCTTTGCTATATCTACACTGTACCAATAATAAGGATTATGTTTAATCCAGGGCCTGAAATTACAGGATTTGCAAAAGAGTATCTTTCTGTAATGTTTATAGGAACAGTATTTGTGTTTCTAAATTCAGCAGCAAGAACAATTATGCAGGCTCTTGGAGATACCAAGACACCTCTTTATATTTTTGGGGCATCAAACATAATAAATGCAATCTTCACACCTTTATTTATGTTTCCTTTAAATATGGGAATAGCAGGAGCTGCATGGGCATCTGTATTATCTATGGTGTTTTCACTAGTAGCTATAACTTATTTATTAATTAAAAGAATTTATAATAAGAGTTTTATAGGCTTTCTTAAGTCTATGAAGTTAGAGCTAAGTAATACCTTAAGAATTTTAAAAATTGGAAGCTGGGCATGCATACAGCAAATTGCAAGACCTATAACAGGGATGCTAATGGTAAGACTAGTTTATGAAGTAGGGGGAAATTCAGCTTCAGCAGCCTTTGGAGCAGGAGGGCAATTATTTAACTATACTTTTATATTTCTTGTTGGATTATCTACAGCCATTGCAATTATGGTAGGTCAGAGCCTTGGAAGAAAAGATATTCATGGCTGCGATAATATCATAAAAGAAGGGATGAAACTGGCAGTTTTTAATATGATTTTATTTGCAATTCCTTATTTCATTTTTCCAGAGGGGATTATGAAAATATTTTCAAGAGAATATGAGGTTATAAAGGTTGGAGCAGAGTATTTAAGAATAGTTTATCTTGGAGTAATTTTTGTTATATTCCCAACTATTTATGGAGGAGTTTTTCAGGGAGCAGGGGATACTTTTCCTCCTATGATTTCTTCCCTAATTGCAAATGTGGTGCTAAAGTTACCAATTGCATATTTACTAGCTAAGACTTTTAACATGGGAACTAATGGAGTGTGGATAGCAGTTGCCCTATCTGTAATTATTGAAGCAGCAATTATAGTTGTTTATTTCAAAAGAAACAAGTGGAAAGAGAAGGTTATTTAGAATGTTAGTTAAGGTAAAAATGAATAAAGCTATAAGAGACTTTTTAGAAAGTGATCTTATTTATAATTTAAACGTTTTAGGTGTAATAGATAACATGCCTGATGCAGAAATATATGTGGATGATGAAAAAGCTCCTAAGGGAGTAATGGTTAGAAAGGATTATTTTAACTATATATACTCAGAAGATGATGGATTCATAGATGAAATGCTAGAAAGTCACTTTGCTGAAGGATTTTTTGGATTCTCAGGACTCAAGAAATCCATAGCAGAAAAAATTAGAAGCAGATTTATGAATTCATGGGAAAGCAAGTGCACTCTTTATTACTTACCTGAAGGTGCTTTAGATTTAAGCTTAATCAAAACTCCTGTTAGGGATATAGATATAAAGGATGCTGAAGTAGTTGATAAGTATTACACTTATAGGTCACCTTGGAGCATTCATGAAATAAGGGAGAATATAACAAATAGACCTTCTTCAGCAGTATATGTGGATGGAGATATTGCTTGTTGGGTATTAATTCATAAAGATGATTCTATGGGAATTATGTATACCAAAGAAGAGCACAGACAAAAGGGCTATGCGGTGGATGTAACCATTGATCTTGCAGAAAAAATCATTAAAAGAGGAAAGATTCCTTATCTACAAATTGTTGAAGGAAATAGCATGTCTCCAGGACTTGCTAACAAGTGTGGATTTATTCCCCATGGAAAATGTGAATGGTTTGGAATAATTGTAGGAGTTCCTAATGATTTTGTAGAGTTATCTAAGAAGGGAGAAGAAATCCTAATAAATGAGCTTTCACCAGAGCTTAAAAAGGTTATGAACCTTCAAGACTTCACAGAAAAACATCTATATAATGCCACCTTTGAATTAAAGAAAATAGAACATGAACTTGAAGGTTTTAAAGTTGAAAAGGCTGAAAGTAAGAATGATATAAAGAAATGGTGTGAAATTGTAGCTTCAAGTTATTGTTGTAGTAAAGAGAAATATAAACAGTTTAATGATGAACTTCTTAATACAGTTACTAAAGAAAATTCATTATTTAATTTATGGATAGGATACTTAAATGGAAGTGGAGTTTCGGCAATAGCTACGTTAGTTTATGAGGAGGAGATTTGCGGGCTTTACTTTAACTCAACTGTAGCTGAAGCTAAAAATCAGGAAATTGAAAAAGCCACTATACTAGAAGCTTTAAAATTAGAAGATAAAAACTATATAGAGTTTGTTGTACTTCAAACTTCTAAAGAAAAAGTAGGGCTATATGAAGACTTGGGATTTATGGTAATACCAGAAGAGAAATTAGTTTAACTTAAATATGTGATACTTATTAAACATATTGCTATTAGCTTTGTATTAAATCTGGGGATAGAAAGAGTTTATATAGGGGGAATAGGTTATGAATATTAATATTAGGGAATTATCAGAGGATTTATTTTTAACTACAGCTAAAATGATTACAGAATTAATGAATTACCATAGGAAATTGAATAATGCTCCTAAAAAATACTGGCAAACAGATGAAGAATCCAAAGAAACCTTAGAGTATTGGAAAGAGGAAGGAACTGTTTACAATGTATTTTTAGATGATGAGGCAGTTGGATTTTTCTATGTGAGATTTGGCGGTCAGAATGTAGCTTGGTTGGAAGACATATTTATATCAGAGCAATATAGGGGTAAGGGTATAGGTAGATTTGCTATGGAAAAATTAGACGAGTTAATGATTGAGAAAGAAGTAGTTGCAATGTTTGTAGATGTTATACCACGTAATACCAGTGCTATCAAACTATACAAAGAATGTGGATTTGACCACTTAAATTTAATTCAACTAAGAAAAAACTATGACAAAAAATTAGATAAAGATGAAGAAATAGATTTACTGGGGTTTAATTTTAAAAAGTATTAGATGGATTAGCTAGTAACTAGTATTAGAGTACTACTTCTTGTCCAGAGAATAATTAGTATTGGAAGTGTTGATGTAATGTTACAAGAAGAAATATTGCAGTTTATAGGAAACATATCCCCTCAAGCAAGGGACTATGTACAAAGTTCTTTTAAAAATATTGAGGTATTATACTCTTTGATTACAGATAAAAACAGTGGTGTATTTATAAAAGTTAATAGTGAGGAGTGTTGTATTTTTTATGCATCTTTTCTTAATGAAGATAACATAGAAGATATTCTAGAGATAATCAAAAATAAAACTAATGAATATACCTCAAAAATAGGTTCAAAAGAAGTGTGTTTTAATGTATATGGAAATAATCTCAAAATAATTAATTTAGTAAGAAGGTTAGGCTTTAAAATAGATATTGAAGGATACTACCTTGAATATGGAAATAAAGAAATACCTCAACTAAAAAATAGTAATTTAACAGTTAAAGGCTTTGAAAGAAGTATGTTAAAAGAATATGTTCATTTATTTGATAGTGCATATTATCAAATAAATATAGATAATCATTGGGAAATAAATAGCTATGCTAAAAATCAAGAACAATTTCATGAAAAACTTAACACTTTGAATAAACATAACCAAGTTTATTCATTTTGGATAGATAAGGAATTGATTGGAGCTTACATTTTAAAAGAGAACTATATTATGGATTTTGTTGTAAATCCAATATATCAAAACAAAGGGTATGGAAGTTATATGTTAGCACACTGTATAAAAAATATGAAAGAAAATAAGGCTATTGAAAAAGTAAGACTTGGAGTGGTAAAAACAAATGCTGCTGCTAAAAGGTTTTATGAAAGAAATGGGTTTGTTGAGATTTCATGCTATTCAGAACACACATATAGATAAGGATATAAATGGTTAATACCCTTAGGGGTAAGTCAGGAGGAATTATTATGAAAATCCAAAAAATAAAAAATAGAGGTGTTTTATTTACATATACTACCTCTTTAGGGTGGGATTTAAATATTCATCTAATTATGGGCGAAAAATATAATTATATCATTGATACAGGATTAGGTTCTTTAAGTATGGAGCCAATTAGGGAATATATAAAAGATAGCAATAAACCTATTATTGTAATAAATACGCATTATCATTGGGATCATGTGTGGGGAAATGGTTCATTTCAAAATTGCATAATTATATCTCATAAATTATGTAGAGAAATCATTGAATCAAAATGGGAAGAGATGATGGATAAGAATAAGCAGTATTGCCAAGGGGAAGTAGAAATGTATCTTCCTAACTTGGTTTTTGAACAGGAGCTTTACTTCCCAGAAGATAAAATAAGAATTATATACACACCAGGGCATACCATTGATTCCATAAGTGTAATAGATGAGGAAGAAAAAGTGATTAATGTAAGTGATAATATTGGGGATAATCTTGATGAAATTATTCCTAATATTTATTGTGAAAAAGAGCTTTATCATGCCACTCTTTTAAAGTATATGGATATGGATTTTGATACTTGTATATCAGGCCATAATGTAATTTTAGGGAAGGAAATTATTGAGAAAATATTGAGTATTCTATAATAATTTCTACCATTAAAGAACTTTTAATTTATTGCTATGCAAAGAGTAAAAGTAAGCAGTATGAGGAGGAGTAAAATGGAAAAATTTCTTTTATTAAAAATACAAGAACATATGATTGATGAATGTGTGGATTTATTTATTGATACATTCACTAAAGAACCGTGGAATGATATTTACGAATCAAGAGAACAAGTAGTGAAGTTTTTTGAGAATCATTTTAAAAATAACTATTTTGTAGGTTATGCAGCTATGCTAGACAATAAAATGGTAGCTTTAAGTATTGGAATGAAAAAGCCCTGGATAAACGGGTTTGAATATTATATTGATGAATTTTGTGTTAGTTATCACATGCAGGGCAAGGGTATCGGAAGCTGGTTTATAAGCGCAATAGAAGAAAATATTAAAGAACAAGGAATGAATGGAATAATGTTAAACACAGAAAAAGAGTATCCATCACAAAAATTCTATGAAAAAAATGGATTTAAAACACTTGGTGACTTAATAATTCTTGTTAAGTAGCATGGAAGTTAAATAGAGTTATATTTGAGAGTTTAATCATTTATTTATATTAGATAATCAATGTACAATACTAAGGATTACGAGTATATAAAGTTTGATAAATTGGAGGTAGTATATGGATGTTTCACATATTGTTGAAAGAATTAATGATCTTTTTGATATAGCAAATAAGGAAGTCTTTTTTAGTGAATCTGGGGTTACGTACCATACAGATAGAGAAGTTAAAAAAATGGGATACTGTGTTAACCTAACCTTGGAGACTATAGAGGAAGCAAGAATTCATGGAGTTGATATGATGGTGACACACCATCCTGCATGGGAAGAAATATATGGGTTAAAAGAGGCGTGTTTAGAAAAGTTAGCAGAGTATGGTATAAGTCATTACTATAATCACTTACCCCTTGATGACTGCAACTTTGGCACAAATGATAGTTTAGTAAAAAAATTAAATTTAAGAAATGTAAAAAAAACTCATGAATGGGAAGGGTTATATTTCGGTAGAATCGCTGAATACGATGAAGAAATTGAATTCAATGAACTAGTAAAAAGTATTGAAAATCTACTTGAAGAACCCGTTAAATCTTGGAGGTTTAATAATAAAAGAGTTAAGCGAGTGGGTGTACTCTGCGGTAATGGAGGACCAACAGCTTGCATTAGGGAAGCTGTAGAAAATAAGTGCGATGTATACATTACAGGTGAATGTAATTTATATACCATTGAATATGCTCAGCTTAAAGGGATAAATCTTGTCGTTGGAAGTCATACTTTCACAGAAATCTTCGGAATTGAAAGTTTAGCATTGAAGCTGAAGAAAAATATAAAAGAACTTGAAGTAGTGAGACTTAATGAAAAGCATTATGAAGCCAATATAAAATGAGATGAAATAATAGATGTATGAAAGTTGATAGGTAATTTTATAAGGGGGTTAAATTATGGAATTGATAAAAGTTGCAGAGGCGTTCATTGAAAAAATAAGGAAGGATTATCCTGATGATATATCAATTGTTGCATTGTGTGGTTCATACGTATATAACGACATTCATGATAAATCTGACCTTGATTTTTATTTCATTCCTAAAACAGAACGTGGCTATCAGGTAGCTAAAACTTTTATCTTAAATGATATCAGTTTTGATTTTTGGGGATTATCTTGGGATAGAGCTACCTCAATGGCAAATTATAACGAAGAAAATGTTTCTATTATCGTAGGTTCGCAAGTAGTGTATTATTCATCTGAAGAAGATTTAGAAAGATTTAGGGAGTTACAAAAAATCGGAGAACAAATTAGCAAATTTGAGTTTCGTAAAAAGGCAATAGTTCAATTAGAAAAAAGTTATAATATTTACTTTGATATGCTTAGTTACAGTAATGACTTACATAGAGTTAAGTTAAAAGCAATAGAAATACTTCGCATTTTATCATATGCTATTGCGCTTTTAAACTGTACTTTTGTAAGAAGAGGTTGGGGTAAGTTGATGTCTGAAATTTGTGATATGAACTTTGTTCCTATGGATTTTCCTTTGCTCTACGAAAACATATTGCAAAGTTATGATTGTAAGGAATTACTCTGTAAATCTCAGCAAATAATCATAAATACAAAAGCGTTAATTGATTCTCAAACTCCAAAAACTATGCCATCAGATTTTACAAAGGTATTTAATGGTTTTTATGAAGAAGAAAAATCCTATTACAATAAAATAATCCATGCATGTGAAATTGGAGATTATCAAACAGTGGTATTAGCAACTGCATCATTGGAAAATATTATTATTGATTTTTTAAATGAAACTGGAACAAGTTATAATGGATTTCCAAAACTCTTAACTGCTATAAATAATGCAAGTTTAATTGAATTTATAAGCTTGATAAAATCACATGAAAGATATTTTATAAACTTACTTAAAAGTAAGAATGTGGATATTGTTAGTTATCAATGTTTAGATAGCCTTATAAATGACATTAAGTAATGATTAAAATTTAAGATTAGGGATGATAAGTTGGAAATGAAAAATGAAAATACAGAAAGTGAATTTAGAATATTTAATGGAGATATATTTTTAAGAGATATGTGTATGCAGGATATCAATGATTATATCATATGGAATACCACTGAAGTTGAGTGGCAGGATTGGGATGCTCCATGGGAAAAAGAAGAAGTAAATATTGAAGATCTAAAAAATAGTTTATTAAAAAGATTAAATAAAACAGTTCCAGAAATAAGAAGACGACTAGAGATATGTACTGTAGAAGGAAGCCATATAGGTTGGGTTTCATCTTATAACATTGACGGTAATAAAGAAAGACTTGCAGTAGGGATTGATATTCCAAGCAAAAGTTATAGAGGTAAAAACATGGGGAAGTCAGCTCTTATTCTGTTTATTTCATATCTGTTAAAAGCAGGATTTTTATCAGATATATATACACAAACTTGGTCAGGTAATTATAGAATGATAAGTCTTGCAGAAAGCTGTGGATTTAAGATTGTAGCTAGTGAAATGAATTGTAGAGAGGTTAGAGGGAGTAGGTACCATGGACTGACATTTAAACTTAATAAAGACTTATTCTGGGATAGGTTTAAACACCTGGAATAATAGATATAAGAAAGTTGATAGTTGATTTTAAATTAAGGGGGAATTTTTGTGAGAGAAGCGGCATATGAAAATTATTTTTGGCAAAATGAAAAGATAAGATTAAGACCTTGGAGAGAAGAAGATTGGGAGTGCCTCTATAATACTGGATTTGATACATCCTTAGGTAGGTTAGCAGGATATAGAGTTAGTTTTCCGCCAACAGCTTCAGAGGCAAAAGAGTATAGCAAGGAAGTTGAAAATTGCAAAACAAAAGATGGCAGAACAGTTTTTGCTATGGAAACCCTAGATGGTGTACATGTGGGAAGAATAATTTTTTCCTTAGATGAGGAAAGACACGGCACCTTTGGAATTGGACTTAGGATTGCTAAAGAATATCAAGGCAAAGGTTATGGGATAAGTGCAATGAAGATACTTTTGCAATATGGCTTCATGGAAAGAAGACTAAATAAATGTTCAGCTACTGTTTTAGAAACCAACGAGGGTAGTATTAAATTGCATAAAAAGCTGGGGTATGACCAGGAGGGTTTACTTAAGGAAAGCATTTATATGAATGGAAGCTATCATAATGAGATATGTTTTGGCTTAACAAAGACAATGTATTTAAAGAGTATAAGTAATACATGCGAAAAATCGGAGCACAGAGAATATTGCTAGGAAATTAATGGGGGATAAAATGATGGGGATTGAAAATTTAATTATTAAATCCGCAACAAGCGAAGATATAGAGGGAATATGCATTTTTGAAAAGCAAGCACGAATCACTGAGCCAGATGTTCTTGGTTGGGAATTGGATGAAGTTAGCTATAAGGAAAAACTGCATAGTGCAAAGCTTGAAGAATTAAAAAACACTAAAATCATAATTGCAAAACAGGATGATATTGTCATCGGAAGATGTGATATTTCAATAATGTTAAGCCTTGTGGATTTTGAAAAAATGGGATATGTGGAGTGGATATACACTTTAATTGATTATCGTGGTAAGGGCATAGGAAAAAAGCTACTTAATGGAGCTGAGAACTATTTCAAAAGTGAAGGAGTAAGTAAGTTTTTCTTATTTACGGCATCTAATGAGCAAGCACAAGAATTCTATCATGGGAATAATGATTTAACTTTCTCAAATAAGGAAGTGGCGGAGAAGGAAATAAGCTAAGAATAATCTTGAATCTAAACTTTGGACATGAATTGAAGTGAGAGGATCAAAGGGTGGTGCAGAGGAATCCAGTTATAGTTAAATGCATGTATTTAAGTTTTGCTATATATGAAGTTTAGTGAAAATTGAAAACTTAAAATTTAAAGTAGAAAGTATGTGGGGTTATATGAGAATAATGTTTTTGGGTACCTCTGCTGCAACATCATGTCCGTTGGTTTTTTGTAATTGTACAGTATGTAAAAATGGTAGAACTAAAAAAGGAAAAGATATTAGAAAAAGGTCATCCTTGCTTATAAATGAAGATTTACTCATTGATTTAGGACCAGATGTTCCAACTTCTTCTTCTATGTACAATATTGATTTGACAAAGGTTAAGTATATATTACAAACCCATGGACATTCTGACCATTTTGATGCAGGACATTTAATAACACGTCTTCAGGAGTATGCACCAGAAAATGTAGAAAATATTAGTTTATTAGCATCTAAAGGGACTATAAAGTCCTTAAATAGACGGCTCAAAGCTGAGGAGCCTGATGCCAATTTGTTTGATGAAGATTGGCAACGTAGACTGTCTATGGACATTAGGTATATGGATAATGGGGATTGTATTAAGCTTGGTAGATATTTCATTACAGCCGTAGAATCTTTACATGATATTAGTGAGAATTCATTAATATATGTGGTTAATTCCAATGAAAAAAGTATTTTATATGGAACCGATTTGTTAAGGTTATCTGATAGAGCATGGGATACTTTAAAAAGGTTTGAACTTGATGTAGTTATACTTGACCATACATATGGAGAAGGTTTTAATGCAGGAGGACATCTAGATTCAGGACAAGTAATTGATATTATCACAAAAATGAAAATTGAAAAAATAATACATGAAAACAGCATGATTTATGCAACACATATATCACATGAGGGAAATGATATTCATGAAGTAATGGACAAATTAGTGAATAAAAATGGATATCATATTGCTTATGATGGGTTGGAGTTAAATTTATAAATTTTCTTTTATGTTAATTAAAAGTAATTGCATACACAAACCTAATAACTAGGGAAGTTAGAGGGTATAGGTACATGGAAATTTAAAAAATTATTAGGGATCATTAAATAGGTTATTATACCATAAGTAAAATTATGTGGAGGAAACTATGATTATTAAATTTAAAAATAAAATAATCTTTGGTGAAAAGATTGATGGTATAAATTATATTCGGAGGGAAGGAGTATATGGGGTAGCATTTAATGATGCTGGGCAGGTAGCAGTACTTAAAAATGAATATGGTTATTTTTTGCCCGGGGGAGGATTGGAAGATGGAGAAAAACTAGAAGAATGCCTAGTAAGAGAGTTCAATGAAGAATTAGGATGTAGTATATTTATTGATAAATTTATTGGAGAAGCATCCAAATATTATTTTTCTGAAGCATTCAATCAATATAGACATCCTGTTGGATTTTTCTTCAAAGTAATTATTAAGAATGATGATTTAGAATCAATGGAAAAAGATCAAGTCTTAATTTGGATGTACCCACATGAGTGTATAGAACTTTTACATGAACACCAAGGTTGGGCAGTATCAGAAGTAACAAAGCAAATAAATTAATTTTGAATCTTATTAATTAGAGATTAAACTGTGAAAGGCTTTTGGAAAAGAATAATAAAAAAAGCAGAAACAAAATAAGCAAATATTTTAGGGGGATAACATGGAACAGGAAAAAATAATACAACAGGAAATGTATAAAAGAGCCACTGAACTTATTTTAAAAAGATATCCAAAGGGCTGGGGTGGAGCAGCAGTAATTCATTCAGAGGATGGACAATATTTTACTAGTGTTTCAATTGAAACAGCAAATAGCAGCGTAGATTTATGCATTGAAGTAGGATCAATGTGTGAAGCTCATAAATATAACGTCCGTGTGACTCATTGCTTATGTGTTGTGAGAGATGATGAAAACAGTCAATTTAAGGTACTTTCTCCTTGTGGAGTTTGCCAAGAGCGGTTACGTTTTTGGGGAACAGATGTTAAGGTCGGAGTTACTACTCCAGACAATACTCTGAAGTTTGTATCATTAAATGAATTGCAGCCATACCATTGGACAAATGCATATCAACCAGAAGAATTAGAGCATTTTCAAGATTAGATATAAAGAAACAGTCAAGTTAATATCTGATTTTGAATGGGAAATAATCCAGCATTGAAAATTTATGAACACATAGGATTTATTAAAAATAAAACAATCAACGATATGTATTTAATTAATGACTAAAGTGCAAAAATAAATTATATGGGGGAATTAATCATGGAAAGATATAAAAATATAAATTCAATTGAAGAAGTAAAGAAAGTTCTTGGAGATTTTCAAGAGCTATACAAATGTAAAGATATTAAAAAGGTTGATAATTATGTAGACGAAGAATTTTCTTCAAGGGAGGATCTTGCAGTACTTGGTAGTAGCATGGGGCAGTGGTGTTTTAATACTGAGGATATAAAAACGCTTATAAAATCTCATCTGGCTAATGAAAATAACTATTGGAAGGATGTAAATTTCAAATTTCAAGAGGCTAAAATTTTTGCAGATGAAAATGTAGCATGGGTAGTTTCTCTTGGGGTTATTAGAAACACAATAACTGAGGATGAATATATTGAAAATACAATTAAGAAAGTAAAAGAACTATTAGACAGGGAAGATAGAAGCAAGGTAGATGCCCTTAAAGCAGCAAGTCAAATGGCTAATACATTAAGACAGATAGAAAAAGGTGAAAATTATATATGGCCTGTTAGGTTTACTTGTGTGCTTATAAAGGAAAATCAAGCTTGGAAGTTCCATCAGATGCAGTTTTCCTTTGATTCTGAGACATGGCCAGATAGATTAGATGATGAAACTTATATTAAAAGTATATTTGAAATGCCTGAAGTAAATTCAAAGGCTAAGTATGAAGAAGTAAGAAATACCATTCAAATACTTCAAGATGGATATATAAAAAGAGATGTAAATTATGTTGATGAATATATGAAGGAAGTTTTCCTGCTCAATGAAGACTTAATAGTAATAGGTACAGATGCAGATGAGCTTTGCCTTGGGGTTGAGGCAGCTAGAGGAATTGTTGAATCTGATTGGAAGTACTGGGGAGACTTTAAGTTTAATGTAGAAAATGCCTTGATTTCAGTTAATGGGGATGTTGCTTATTTTACTACAAAAGCATTTTTAGAAAGAAATATAACCGCTAAAACAATGCTTGGCTGGGTCAATTCCTCAAATAAATATACATTTAGCTCTGAGGAGGCACCTAAACATAAATTGTTGGAAGCTCTTAATGATACTATCGGGTATATGTACGAGATGCAGAAAGGTGAGACCTTTATTGTACCAATGAGGTTTTCGGGAGTATTGGTGAGAAAAGATGGTAAATGGCTTGTTCAACATCTTCAGTATTCGGACTACAATGAGGGCATGCCAGAAGTAAGAAAGTTTGAATAATGGAGTCATCCCTCATTGTAAATCTTAAGTCTTTTGTAATTTATGGTGAACTAGAGGGATTTTAAATATATTATATGGTAAAAGTAATGAAAGAGATTTCTATTAATAAAGATGATATTAAGGGTAGAATCCATGAGTGGGGAGAGATGATTATATGGATATAAAATTTAAAAATTATTGTAAAGATGATTATTTTAAGGTTAGTGAGCTTCTTATAAAAATATCAAAGCAGAGTGAACAGCACATTAATTGGAATTGGGCTAGATGGGGATGGATGATTCATCATGCTGAATTTGATAATAGTATATCAGATAAAATAGGAATGTGGTTTGATGAGAATGAATTAATTGGAATAGCTACCTATGACCATCTTTTAGGTGAATCAATTTTTCTTGCAGATGAAAGGTATAAATTTCTAGAAGAATACATGCTGAAATATTGTATTGAGAATTATATGGATGAAAATGGCCTTGGAATAGCAATTAATGATGCAGATAAAGAATCAATTGAATTATTAAAAAGAAATAGTTTCGAAGTAAATGAAAATGAAGAGAATATATTACAAGTAAATCTAGAAACAGTTGATCTTAAATATGCTATTCCTGAAAATATAAAGATTAGTAATGTTAAGAGCTTAGATGATGTTTTTAACTATAATAAAGTACTATGGCATGGTTTTGATCATGAAGGTGATGCACCTGAAGATGAAGAAACCATAGCAAAGTTTAGAAAAATGCTTTCAGCACCTCAAAACAACTTTTATTTAAATGTGGTTGCTAAGGACGGAGATAATTGGGTTGCCTTCTGTGCTTGCTGGTATGATAAAAGTACGGATTATGCATATGTGGAACCTGTATGTACTGTAAATGAATATAGAAGAAAAGGAATTGGACAAGCAGTTGTATTAGAAAGTTTAAAAAGATGTAAAGAATTAGGGGCTAAAAAAGCTTATGTAATATCAACGGATGAGTTTTATAAAAACTTAGGATTTCAGCAACATTCACATTACACTTTTTATTGGTATAAAGAATGTAAGAATTAGAGCATTACCAAAGGTAGTTGAGAGAACATGCAACTTAGCAATATGGTTTTTATCAAGGTGAATTGTATGAAAATTATATTATAAAAAGATTAGTAACATTCTAAAGGGGGCTGGGAGAAAATGAGTGAAGTTATAGTTCATGAAATGAAATATTATGGTGGGGAAGTAAGTTCTGATGTCAGCTTAGTTAATTATTGTGATGATTACTATGAGGATTATCGCAAAATTTGTTGTGATTGTTTTCGTAGTTTAAGTTTAGCTACAAATTTAGACCCTGATGAATTTTACACAAGAGAAGACATGATAAAAAAGAAGGATACAGTTTATCTTATGTTCATTAAGGAAGAAATGGTAGGCTCTGTGGAGATACATGATAATATAATAGATCATCTCTTTGTAAATGAAAAGTATCAAAAAAGAGGATATGGGAAGACGCTTTTACTCTTTGGGATTAACTATTTACAACAACTTGGAGTTAAGGACATTATCTTGTATGTGGCAGATATAAATAAAGAGGCTGTTCAACTTTATTTGAATAATGGGTTTAAAATTACAAAAACAACAAAAGAACATTGGGGGAATTGATTTTTGTACAACCCTACTTTTGAAATTATGCCTCCTGAAAGAGATAGATTTGAGAAGCTTAGAGAAGAATTTGGAATTAGTTTGGAGATGTGAAAAATGAAAACTTTGTTATTGAAGAAGGTACGAGAGAAGAGATAATTTTAGTTAATAATAGTTTGGTTGATTATAACTTATCCAAGGTTCCGCCAATAAGAGAACCTTACTTTACACCAATAAATAGAGTCATAAAGGGTGAAAGTGGAGAAGTATTAGCAGGACTTATAAGTATGATATACGGATGGGATTATCTCCATATAGATATTTTATGGGTTAAAGAGGACTGTAGAACTAGTGGTTATGGTTCTGAACTTTTAAAATAAGCAGAAAAGGCAGCAAAGGAAATGGGGTGCAAAATGATAACCTTAGAAACTTTTGAATTTCAAGCAAAGGATTTTTATCTTAAAAATGGATATGAGATTTTCGGAGTATTAGAGAATTGTCCCTTTGAATATAACACTTATTATATGAAGAAGAATATTTAGCGGTATGGGTGTAAGAAAATCAATATTATATTTTTAGAAGGAATTTGTTATGTTAATTAAAGAAAATGATTTAATTATTAGAAATGCAACCTTAAAGGATGCAGCAATTCTAGGAAAATGGTGGCGTGATGGTAAGGTTATGGCCCATGCAGGATTTCCAAAGGGGATTTCTATATCTGATGAAGAAATAGCTAAAAAACTTTCAAAAGATACAGATGAAGGTAGTCGCACATTAATTTGTGAGTATGAAAATGTGCCAATTGGTGGAATGAATTATCGAAATAAAGGTAATGGCATAGTAGAAATAGGAATTAAAATTTGTGATGTGAATAAGCAAGAGAAAGGCCTTGGAACACGGCTATTAAAAATGCTTATTACTTCATTATTTGAAGACTTTGGCTACTCAAAGGTAATATTAGATACAAACCTAAATAATAAAAGGGCACAGCATGTTTATGAAAAACTAGGTTTTCGTAAGGTTAGAGTTAATTATAATTCTTGGAAAAATCAACTTGATGAATTACAATCGTCAGTTGATTATGAGCTGACAAAGAATGTTTTTAGCAAGTCTATAAGGTGATTCATAAAAGGGGGAATTAATCATGAAAAAAGTTGGAATCAATTTATTAGATAGAGATATAAATGAGGAATTAGAGAAAATGGAAAAGTGTAATAATGGCAATGATGCACATATAGAAATAAGACAAGTCCTTGAAAAGTTTCAACAGGGATATACTGAGAGAAATTTAGAAAAGGTGGAAACCTTTGTAGAAGAGCTTTTTATTAAGGGAGAAGATACTTGTGTTTTAGGCACTGCAACTGGGGAATTATTTTTAGGTAGTGAAGAAGTTAAGGAGTTGATTAAAGGTGATTGGGAGTATTGGGGAAATGTGAACATTAACTGGGAAGATGCCCATATTTCTATGAAAAATCAAGCTGCTTGGTTTTCAACTACTGGTACTGTAAGTTATTCCTTTGAGCACACTCCAGAAAGATATGATGGCTATGTTGATTTTATTAAAAATATTGCTGAAGATAGCAAGATTACACCAAAGCAAAGGGTGGCTTTTATTAACCAAGTTTTAACCTTAACTTACCATCAACGTGAAGGAAAGAAGAGAGAATATCTATGGCCAATGGGATTAAGTGGAGTACTTTTAAAAGATGGGGGTAAGTGGAAAATCTCTCACCTACAGTTTTCACTTTCAAAATCTAATTTCCCAGATGAACGTTTTGAAAGTTCAGAGGAGTTTATAGAGAATTACAATAATCAAAATAACAAGGTTAAGGAATATAAAAATAATCAGATTACAGGAGAGTTAAAAGCTTTTTTGAGAACCTTAGAAACTGAACTTATAGGACAAAGTGAAGTTTCACAGGAAGTAGTGAAAAAATATTTTGCAAAATATAATGTACCTTCAATTATAGGCACTGAAAACAACCAACACTTTGGAGTTAATAGTATAAGTGAATTTTTCTCTCAGCAAGGTGACTTAACTCTTTCATTAGACTTAGACCATGCAATTGCTCAAAACAATAAGGAACTTATTTGGGTTGAAGCTACTGGATTATTAAAGAAAAATATAAGTGAAGATAATCTGGCAGAACTTACTTTAAAGGATCTAGGCAATTTATTTAGTAGTGATGTTGAATCTAAGGAAAAAATATTTGCTGCACACAAAGCTGTAGCCTGCTCTTTAAGGGAAGGGGCTTCAGGTGAAGCTTACACTTCTCCATTAAGACTTACAGCAGTAGTATCAAAGGAAGATAAAAATTTAGTATTTGAAAATATACATTTTTCATTCCCATCTTATTGGATATTTGAAGGGAAACTATAATATAGAGTCATCTTTAGATTCTAATGATTAGCTAGAGTTTGCAAAGATAAAAGCTAATGATCAATAGTATAATATTATAAATTTGGCAGTCTAATGAAAAATATGGTAAAATTAAGGAAGATAATTTACTAAGCAATTAAGTAATCAAGGCAGAATTCTAAATCCTAGTACTGTTTTTACTATAAGTTAGTGAAAGTAGAATACTAACAAAGGATTTAATTCTGCCTTGAGTTTTATTCAAATGAATGCTTTTAACTTGTATTCAATAAATTATAGAGGTGTAAAATGGAAATAGTTACAGAAAGATTATTTTTAAGGGAACTTAAAGAAAGTGATTATGAGTTTTTTTCAACATTAGAAACTAATGAACTCTGTCTTAAGTATGAATCAGATATAATGCCTTCAAAGGAGTATATAGATAAAAAATTCAGAGATAATCTTCAAGATAAATATAAAACATCAAGGGATAGGTACAGATTTATGGTGGTAAAGCTATCTTCTGGTGAACTTATAGGAAGGATTATCCTTTGGAAAATAGATGAATCTATCAATGAGTGGGAAATTGGATGGGATGTACATCCAGACTATTGGGGTAAGGGATATGCTCCAGAAGCAACAAGAGAAGTATTAAAATTTGCATTTACTGAATTAGGGGTTCATAGGGTACAAGCTCTTTGTAATGATGCAAATAGTAGTTCAGAGAAAGTTATGATAAAAGTAGGAATGAAAAAAGAAGGTACTATAAGAGGTGTGAGAAAACTTAACAACAGTTGGTATGGGAGTCATATATATGCTTTGCTAGAAAGTGATTTTATGAATAATAATTAAGAGTTTAAAAGGTTTATAAAAATTTGAAACTACATTGTCGAACATTAACTCAATGATTTGTGTTCACCTTTACTAAAGAAAGTTAGATTAACTTTTGCAGTGAAAATTTTAATTTTTAAGAGACAAGTAAGCAGTAGGTAGTAAATAGTGATTATTTATAAATTTTAAATGGAAAAAAGCATTTAAGGGGGAATAGTTATGTACCAATATTATAAAGGCATGATTATTAGAGAGGGTGCCAATGGATTAAAAGGCGACGATATAAAGAAAATGTATGTGGAAGCTGGTTGGGCAAGCAATAGTCAACCTCAATGGCAAGATGAAAAGTATGAAATTTGCTTTAAAAACTCAATGTGGGTTTTCACTGTGTGGCATAAGGAAGATATCATAGGCATGGTAAGAGTAGTGTCAGATGGAGTTATGACTGCTACAATACAAGACTTAGTAGTTAAAAAAGAATATCGTGGGAAAGGTATAGGAAAAAAACTTGTAGAGTTATGCCTACAAAAATTGCCTCATGGAAATTGGTGGGCGCATACAACTCCCAATAACTATGATTTCTATAAAAACTGTGGCTTTGAAATTCCACAGATATCTGCAGGAGCAACAATGACCTATATGGGGTTTGCTAAGGCTAAGCTAGATGGTCATAGGTAAGCAGGCTAACTTTTAAACTTTTCTAGTTTGTATGATTAAATAAAATTTAAAATGAGCTTTAAGATTAGAGGATAACGGGGAGAGACGTTTATGAGAATTGGAAGAATGGTAAAGGTACTATCAGATTCAAATAGAAAAGAAGTTGTTAGTAATAGTGAGGAAAAACGAAAAATAATTATAAGTGTATTTTATCCAGTAGATGATAATTGGAATATAGATAGACAGGCTTTTTATATAGATTTATACAATCCACAGGAGCAAAGGTTTATTGATGAATGGAAAAACTCAGGGGTAGATGAAGGTTACATAAGAAGCATAGAAACTAATATTTATACAGATGCTCCGATGAAAAAGGGAAATTACTCATATCCTGTAGTAATTTATTCACCTGGATTTACTTGTGATAGAGATTCATCAATATTTACTATAAAAAAACTGGTTGAGGAAGGATATATAGTAATTACTTTAGGGCATATCTACGAAACTGAATTTACAGTTATGCCAAGTGGAGAAATTGTAGAGATGTCAAATGAATTAAGGGATTTTAATTCACCTAATATGTGGAGGAACCTAATAAGCATAAGGAAACAAGATATAATTTTTTTAATGGATGAACTTAACTATATTAATAAAGAAGATGAAGTTTTTAAGAGTAAGTTGGATATTTCTAGTATTGGAGTTATTGGATTTTCTTTAGGCTCACAGGCATGTTTTGAAGCTGCTGCTGATGACTCAAGAATAAAAGCCGTAGCTTTATTTGAAGGATGTTTGCATAATACCAGGGTGTCTGAAAGAGTGGCTGCTGGTGAAAATTCTTATACTCCACATTTACTAATAAAAAGACATGCATCTTCTCAAAAATTAAGAATTGATGAATGTCATAGCTGGTATGAGGATATGGAAGACAGAGAAGAGGCCGAAAAAAGAATTAAGGAATCAATTGAACAAGCATCTATAATAACGAAAACACAGAAAGATTTATATGAATATGTAAAAGGTTATAAGTCCTTCGTAAAGCTAAGTCATTCTGAGCATATGACTTTTTCAGATATGCCAGTCTTAGAAAATAGAGAGTATGAAGAATGCTTAGGAGGACGATTGTCTATAGACAGGGCACACAATATTATTAGTGAAGTTACTGTGAGATTTTTTAATGAGTTTCTGCATGGAAACACAAAGGAATATGAAAACTTTATAAATATGGAAACCGGTTATTCAGAGCTAAGTGTTATTAATGCAGATGGAGAAGTAATATAAGAATTGGGGGCATGGAATGATTAAATTAAATAATAATGAGTTCAAGAAAATTACACAGCTTGTTAAATTACAAGATGAATTATCAGTATTTTCTGTCATAAGTGGCGAAAATCCAGGGGATATATATGTAAATAATGCTGATAATCCAACGGTAGCGTTAATAAAGACTAGTGAGTGCAATTTAATTGCTGGTAGTGTAGATGATGAAGTTTTTAATTCAGAGATAGCCTCTGAATTGGATTTTTGGGAACCCTTAACTCCAGATTCTAATGAATGGTTGGACAAGATACCAACTGTTCATAAGAATTCTTTTGTTAAGAAATATAAGAGAAGGCATTATGTTTTAACTAAAAATGAGTTTATAGAGTGTAAATACACCTTAGGACAGGGATATATTTTAGAAAAAGTGAATTTATCTTTATTAAGGAAAAGTACCTTTGAAAATCTAGAACATGTATTAGAATGGGCAGAGAATTTTGGGGATGATGAAAACTTTGAAAAGTATGGCTCAGGATATATGATACACAATGATAAGACAATTGTAAGCTGGTCAATGAGTGATTGTAGATTTAAGAAGGAAATTGCAATTGGAATACACACCGATGATAGATATAGAAAGAATGGTTTTGCAAAGATAGTAGTGGCTGCAACAGTTAAAGAATGCTTTAACAAAGGCTATGATAAAATTCATTGGCTTTGTGTGGACTCAAATAAAGGATCAAGAGCAATAGCGGAAAAATTGGGCTTTAAATTTGTTAATCATTACTATTCCTTTACTTCATTTCCTCCAATTGAAAATTTAAAAGATTTATCAGAGTCTGAATGGCATCAGTGGGGAGAGTATTTAGAAGCTGCATCAAAGACAGAAGAGAGTTTAATATGGCAGTGTCTTTTTTGCTATATAAAGGGTAATGATGTTGAGAAGACCATTGAAACTATGACCATTATGACACATAAGGAAATTGAAATAGATTATTTAAGAATGAGAAACTGGGTTGATGAGCTTCAAAGCTACGGTATGTGTTCTAATTTTAATAAAGAAAGTTGGATTGATTTTTGTAGTGAAAATTTTAGGTCTAAGGAAGCAGCTATTTAGTAGTTGTTAAAATAGGAGGGGCACACCATGGAGAGAGTTTGGTCAAGGAATTTGAAAGAATATGATTTGAAGGATGGGTACAGTATTGAAAAGGCTCAGTGGGAGGAGTTTTCAGTATATTTTGCTGTATATGAAATATTTAAAGTAAATGTTTGGTTTAGGCAGAGCTTTGATGCTTATTGTTCAGTTTTAAAAGACTGTGATATATGTTTTTGGATTAAGAAAGATAATTTTAGAATTGGTGGGGTACTACTAGATCTTAATTATATGAACTGTTTATTTCTTCAACCACCACATAATGAATATGACATTATAATAGGCAAGTTAAAAAAATTATTATTAACTTACTCAGATAATAGCAAACTAATTTATGTTGGGGCAGTGAAACCAGATAAAGTTAAATACTATCAAAGGGCAGGTTTTAAGATTGGAGAGTCTAGAAGATGCATGATTAGACCTACTGAGGAGTTTCATGTAACTTGGGATTGTGATTATGAAATTGTTTCAGTAACAGAGGATAAGAAAAGTGATATAGCAAAGCTATTTGCTGAAGCCTTTAGTAATGAAAGTAAAGATGGAACAAGTTTTGAAAAAGAGAATGAATCTGTTGAGTTTTATTTTACTAAAAACCTGAAAAATACCTTGGTAAACAAAGCGTCTACACTGATTTATGAAAAGAAAACTAATGAACTAGTAGGCGCATGTTTAATTTCCATTTGGGAAGATTGGCCAAATGTGTATGATATAGCTGTAAAGCCATCCTTTGAAAAAAGAGGACTAGCTAGAAACATGCTAAAAAGGGCATTAACTGTATTAAAAGAAGGCTACCCTACACTAAGACTATTTGTAACATTAGGTAATGATGCAGAAATGTTTTATCATCAAATGGGATTTTTAGCTGGTACTGAAACAACAGAAATGATTTTACCTGTAAGAGAAAGCCATAAATAATCAATAAAAATAAGAAGTTTGGTTGGTTTTATATTATAAGTAAGGACGAATTAAGTTGCAGTGGTAAATAATTGCGACGTACAAATTGCTATTTAAAAAATCAGTAAATCGTAATTGAGGGGAGAAATAATATGTCACAAAATTATTACAAACCATGTAAAGAATTTGATGAGTGCAATGAACTGATTCAGAAATATTTTTTGACAAAACAGTATGAAAAATGCTTTGAAGGTCATCTGAAACTTGCTAAAAATGGTTATCCACTGGCTGAATGTCAAGTTGGATATTTCTATTATGACGGACTTGGTGTTGAGAGGGACTTAGAAAAATCTTTCTATTGGACAGAACGTGCTGCAAAACATGGCGATAGAGATGCTCAGAATAATCTCGCAGAGTTATTTTATGCTGAAGGCGTTGTTGTTGAAAAGGATACTGAAAAAGTCAAAGAATGGTACAAAAAGGCTGCAATTAACGGACACGCAGAAGCTTTGGAGAAGTGCCGAACATTAGGGATTGAAGTAGACCTATAAATTTCAATTTATAAATCATATGAGCCTAAGTATAGCTACGTCTTTTTCATATATAATCAGTTACCAACTAATATGTTATATAGAGAAAATAGTATAAAGGGAAAAGAGGTGAGTCTTAGTGAGAGTTTAGTATTCGTTATACACTCTCTCGCTAAAGATAATTTATGTTTTTTACAAATTTAGAGACAGAGAGATTAATATTAAAAAATATAGATGCTAGTGATCGAGAATTTATATTGGATATGTTTTCAGATGAAGTAGTAAATAAATACTAATTCGATGCAGAGCCATTGACAGATATTAGTGGTGCTGATGAAATTATTGAATTTTATCTTGAACCTGAACCACGATTACAACATAGATGGATTATTATACGAAAGTCAGATGGTGTAAAAATGGGCACTAGTGGATTTCATTGTTGGAATACTTCAAATTCCACTGTTGATGTGGGCTATGATCTAAAGGAACAGTTTTGGGGAAATGGATATATGCAAGAGGCAATTAAAGAAATTGTTGGATTTGCTAAAGATAAGATGAAGATTGAAGTTATAGGTGCTTCTATTTATATAGAAAATAAAAGATCTGTGAAACTTGCAGAGAGTCTTGGGTTTACTAGGTCGGGTTATTCTACAGAATTATTTAGAGGAAAAGAATATCAGCATTATAGATATTGTCTTAGCTTTAATAAATAAAAGACACTGCTAATAATCAATTATAAGAAAGGGTGGAATATGTGAAAGAGAGTGAAGTGGACAAGCGAAATATTCTTGATGGGGAACCATTTTCATATAAGGTGACTAAAGATAAGAAGGTTTTTATTTACTGGCATGGTAAACAAGTAACCATATTAAAAGGGAAAAAAAGTGAAGAATTTTTGGCGAAAATACAAAACGCAGATACAAAAGAAGCTCAACTAGTTATGGCAAAGGTAACTGGCAACTTTAAACATGGTAATGAAAAGGATAATAAGACTAAATGTTAATTACTTATAAGTGAACATATATACAATACTTAATATGAGGGGTTATAGAAAAGAGGAATTAAATGAAAAGATATACAGAACTAGAATTAAAAAAGGCACTAGATACAATAGAAGAAGGCAGCACTTTTTCAGAAGTATCAAGGGAAACGGGACTTAATAAAAGCATACTGGCAAGAGAAATGAGAAAGAGAAAAAATGAAAAGGCTAATATTAATTTAGCTAGAGATAGGGCAAGAATAACTGAAGAAATTATAGATGCATATGAAAAAAATATTTAAGTGGTGCACTTTAATTTGGAGGAAATGTTATGAGATATGAAAAGTACTGGATTATGGAGAGTGAAGTGAATACTCTTTATAATCAAAGTAGATATAAAGAGGCATTAACTATACTAGAAAAGTCATCAGAATATCTTATACAGGATGAATACGAAAAATATGAATTTAATATAAGGACTTCCAAAGCTATTTTTTATTGTTTGGAGAAAAGGTTTGAAGAAGCATTAAACATTATGGAATCACTGGTTAGTGAAGGATTAGCTTGTGATAATGATATTTTTGAAATGCTTCCAATGAAAGAAAATATAAGGTATGTAAAATTAAAAGAAAAAAACAACATAAATTTAGAAAAGGCTGGGAAAGAGGCAAAGTCTAAGTTTATTGTTCATACTCCAAAGGATTATACTTCAGAAAAGAAGTACCCATTGGTTATAGCTTTACACGGAGATCCAGGAAGCATAGATGAATTTAGTCAGTACTGGAAGCCAGAAGAATTTTTAAACAATGATTTTATTTTTGCTTATATTCAATCTTCGCAACTACTAATACAACTTGGGTATGGTTGGACTGGTAACCTTTTAATTTCGAGAAATGAAATTAAAGAGTGTTATAAAGTAATATCAGAGCAGTATTCAATAGACCATGGTTGTGTGGTAATTGGAGGATTTTCTGGTGGGGCTATTGCTGCTATGGAGGTTACTATGAATAATGATATACCTATAAAGGGGTTTATTGCTCTTGGTCCAGGCTTAACAGAGTCATTCAATAAAGAAAGTGTTAGATTAGCTTCTAAAAGAGGGGTAAAAGCTGTCCTTATGGAAGGGGAAGTAATAGTGAACTCATCAGAACTAGAGGATATGATGAATACTTTTGAGGAAAGTGATCTCTTATATAAATTCATAGTAAATGAAGGTATAGGACATGCAGTTCCTAGGGATTTGTCTTGTAAATTAAGTGAAGCAATTAAATTTATATGTAATTGACGATTCTAAGGTAATGGTGAATTATAGATATTTTATTTTCAATAGTTAAAAGGGGTGGTTTTTATGGGGATTTTACTAAAACAAGTAACAAAAGAAAATTGGTATGAATGTAACAGTTTAGAAGTTTATAAAGAACAAGAAGGAATTGTAGCACCGAACTATAATTCAATCATTATAAGCTTATTATATGATAACTGGCATTCGAAATGTATTTATGAAGATAATGTACTGATAGGATTTCTTTTATATGGGATTGAAGAAGATACGGGTAAACCAATGTTACTTAGATACATGGTTGATAAAAAGTTTCAAGAAAAGGGTTTAGGAAAAAAGGCACTTTTGAAATTACTTGACTTGATAAAAATTGAATATGGAAATATAAAGTTTTATACAACAGTTTCACCCAAAAATGTATCTGCAGAGAAGCTATATGAAAGTGTGGGCTTTGAAAAAAATGGGGAAATAATGTGGGATGAAAATGTAATGGTAATACAACTATAAGATACATTAATATTAAAAGTTTACCAGGTTAAGCTTTGATGAAATAAAAGGAGAGATTTATGGATAATACATCGTACATTGTAAATGTAGAGGCAGCCATATATGAAGATGATAAATGGCTGATTATAAAAAGAAGTGAAGAAGAAGAACATTCTCCAGGGCTTTTATCTATGGTTGGTGGGAAAGTTGAAATAAAAACTTCTGAAGCTAATGTTTTAGAAGAGACTTTGAAGAGAGAAATTATGGAGGAAGTTGGAATTCAAGTTACAAATGAAATGCATTATTTAGAGAGCAAATCATTTATATCAGACAAAGGACAAGTGATAATTGATATAGTTTTTTTATGCAAGTATGAAACTGGAGAAGCGAAATGCAAGTCAATTCATGAGGTTAGTGAAATATATTGGATGCCTAGCAGGGATATATTAGAAAATAAAAGCGCTCCTATATGGTTAAAGGAAAGTATTAAAAAGGCAGAGAAGCTTAGATTAAAGATGAAATAACAGTTTATAAGTTTATGCAATTAATTAGTATGAGGGGTTATAGAAAAGGGGAATTAAATGTAATTTAATTTAAAGGAAATGTTATGAGATATGAAAAGCACTGGGTCATGGAGAGTGAAATACATACTCTTTATAATCAAAGTAAATATAAAGAGGCAAAGTCTAAATTCATTATTCATGCTCAAAAGGATTATATCTCAGAAAAGAATTATGGTTGGGAGGATTATGTGGTGGGTTTATTTTCAAGAATAGCTATTATTTGTCCTTGTAGAATTGAATATGATAAGTGTAAAGACATTTTAAACTTAGGCAATGAAATAATTTTGAATGGAAGAACTATTTGCTCTAGAAAATATAATGAAAGTGAAGTGTTTTCTATATTTGCGGGACCAGGAAAAATACAGTGTACATCTGCAACACAACTTCTTATTGATAAGTTAGGTTGCGACCTAGCAATTGATGTTGGTGGTGCAGGGTCATTGTGTGATGAATTTAATTACAATGATATTATTATTGCAAGAGAAATATATGAATTTGACATTTGTGAAATTGAGGATTTTGAAAATCTAAAAGATGATTTAACCAGCAATACTATCTTTAATAATGTGTTAAGTGAGCAAATTGAGTATCATAATAAATTTATAAATTGTTTGAAAGATATTGATAATCAAAGAATTAAGTTTGGAAATATTGCGAGTGGCGAAAAAACAATAAAGGATATAAAAACTAGAACCATGTTAAATAGTAAGTTAGGAGCACATGCATGTAATTGGGAAACAGCTTCTGTAATTAAAACTGCGAACCTAAACAGTATTCCAGGAATTTCAATTAGAGTTATTACTGATAATGCTGATGAAAACATGGAGAGAGAATTTCATACTAATTGGAGTGATTCACTAGTAAATTTGTATTCGGTATTAAATGACATATTGAAAAAAATTTTACTTGGGTTGTAACTTTTACTAGTGGAATATGTATTTATTTACTTTATAGGCAAAGTAAAAAAGAGAGCATAGCAGCATAAGTAAGCAAAAGGGGGACTTAAGGGTGCTAAAAGTGGATGAGGTTTTAAAATATGATTTAGATCCAATACCTAAATATCTTTTAATGCGTGATGTAATGAAATTTAATAGCAAAAGTAAAGATTTAATAAAGGCTAAGGAAGCAGTACTACAATCAAAGTGGGTTAAGGATATCGTAAAGCTTCAATGGGAAGATGGGTCCTGGGGAGAGTTTCATAGCCTGAGTCAGTCTGCTAAATCACTAATTACCACTGAACAAGCATTAAGAAGATTGTTAGTGCTTGGACTAGATAAGAATGATGAAGTTATTCAAAAAGCACTTGTTTATATGGAGAAATACTTACGTGGAGAACTAGATTTGAGAGATAGGAAGGAAAAAAAGCATGATTGGAATGTGGTGACAAAACTATTTGTGGCAACCTGGATATTAATATTTGATCCTTCCAATAATTTAGCAAAGGGATTAGCTGAGGATTGGGCAAAAGTTATTACTCATGGTTTTTCAGGAGGGGAATATAACCACAATGCATATAAGGAAGCCTATTATGAAGTTCATAAAGCATCAAAAGAAAAGCATATGCTGGGATTTCAAAGTTTTTACCTTGTTTCTATACTTAGAGGCATGTTATCCTCACAAATTGAATCAAAGTTTTTAGATTACATAATAAACTCTGAAAAAGGAATATATTACATCTACGAAAAAAGCCTCATAATACCTCCTAGTGAGTTTCATTCAAAAATTACAAGTAGGTATGTGGATGCCCATGAACTGCTAAGCAGTTATACCAGTGCTAAAACTAAGCTTCAGTATTTTAAAACTTGGATAAATAATAATGTATCAGAGGATGGATTTTGGGATATGGGAAATTTAGTTAAAGATAAAATTTATTTTCCACTATCTGATTCATGGAGAAAACCTATTAACAGAAAAATTGATTGCACTATTAAGATACAAAGGATATTAGAAAATCTAAAGGTTGAAGGTGAGAAAAAATGAGTGAAGAAAACAAAAGTGGCACTAATCTATGGGATAAAGTCGCATTAGACTTTGGAAAAGTAGGACCAAAGTATTGGGATAGCTTTGGATTAAGGTTAGTGGAACTATCAACCATTGGAAGTGGAGCAAAAGTGTTAGATATTGGAATGGGGAGAGGTGCTTCATTATTTCCAGCAATAGATAAAGTGGGTAAAACTGGACAAGTTGTTGGTATTGATAATTCAGAGGCAATGGTTAGAGAAACTTATAAAGATATTATAAGCAAGAATATCAGTAATGCAGATGTTAAGGTAGTGAATGCTGAACATTTAGAGTT
Source organism: Clostridium punense (assembly GCF_017874425.1). Lineage (GTDB taxonomy): Bacteria > Bacillota > Clostridia > Clostridiales > Clostridiaceae > Clostridium_J > Clostridium_J punense. Next base: position 40,296 of record NZ_JAGGLL010000019.1, on the reverse strand, counting down.
TCAAGAAGATTACTTTGATAATGTTTTCTGTGGTTTTGGGTTTGGATACCTTATGTTAAGTGAAGATAAACTACAAGGTGTAAAAAGGGTTTTAAAAACTGGTGGGCAGGCTGGCTTTAGTATATGGGGAGTGCAAGAAGAACAAAAATGGTTGACTAAAATCATTGGTAACTATATTAATAATGATAACAAAAACATTAGTAGCAATACAAAAAAATCTGTACCCAAATTTAGTACGGTGGAGACAGTATTAAAGATATTAAGAGATGAAGGCTTTAAAAACATCAATATTTATGAAGAGAATAATGTTGTTATTTATGAAAGTAAAGAACAGTGGTGGATGGAGATGTGGGCTAATGCTGTAAGAGGGATTTTTGAACAAATAAAAGCTTTAGGCTTAGATAAGCTTGCTGAGTTTAAAAATGATGTATTTAATGAACTTGAGAACTTTCAGAAAGAGGATGGGATATGCTTTAATATGCCAGTTATGTATGCTTACGGAGAAAAGTAAATTTATTATTATAAACAGTTAACATACGAGGAGATGATATTTATGTGTACAAGCTTTATTTATAGAGGAGAAGACACAATTATAGGAATGAATTTTGATAACAATGGAATGAATTATGCAATAGATACTAAGAATCCTAAGTGGTTCACAGTACTTGTTGATGGTGGACGTGGAAAATATCCTTCCTTTGGGGTAGATAGCAGTGGCAGGTTTTTCAATAGCCTTGTTGTAGATTCAAACGGTAAAGGTTTATATAGAAGACCAAGCAAAAAAGTTACTCATACAACTAAGCTCATTACAGATATTATAAATGAAGTTATTAGTCCTGAGAACTTAGGTGAATATTTAGCTAATATTGAAGTTGTTAACACACCAGACTGGAGCTGTCATAATATGATTTGTGATGCAAATGCAAATGTTTGGGTAGTGGAACCTGGACGTGGAAATATAAATAATACAGTAAATGATTCACCATTTTTTGTTATGACAAACTTTTCTTTATGGGACCATTTACATGAAAATGTTGAAAGTAATTGCCCTCGTTACCAAGAAGTTTCTAATGAATTATCAAATGTAGAGGAATTAGATATTAACAAAGCATTTAATATACTAAATTCTGTGAGTCAAAGAAATGAGGAATGGGTTACAACATTTTCGCTAGTATACTCAAAAAAAGCACATACTGTATATTACTGTTTTCATGGCAATTTCAGCGAAATATCTGAGTATAAGTTTCCTATTTAGCAGTAATGGCTTAGGATAAAGCTATTCATTTAGACAAGCTTTAATTATGATGTTAAGCTAAGTTTTACTAAGCATTTAATCAGTAAAAATTTAAAATGTTATATGAAATAGCTAAGGAAATGGAGGTTTTAAAATGAATTATCCCTTTGATTGTATAACGGATTTAGTTTTTGTAAAAACGGAAATCAAACCAGCAGATATAATTTTAGTGCCAGGGGGAAGTCATCCCCAATTGATGGAGAGGGCAGCAGAATTATATAACCAGGGGTTAGCACCATATATATTGCCAAGTGGTCACTATAATCCTAAAATACCAGATTATAACTCAGAGTGGGAATTTTTAAAATCCATAGGGGTAAAATTAGGTGTACCAGAACAGCGAATACTAAAGGAAGATCAAGCATCACATACCTTTGAAAATGCAGAGTTCTCTTGGAAGGTTATAAAGAAAAACAATATAACTGTAAAAAAAGCTATATTAGTTTGTAAGGCATATCATTCAAGACGTGCATTATTAACCTATCAATCAGTATTTCCAAAGGATATAGAATTTTATGTTGCATATGTTCCAGATAAGAAGGATATTCAAGAAAGTAATTGGTTCTTAGAGGAAGAAAAAATCAGCACTGTTATGGGTGAAGTTGTAAAAATAGGAACGTATTTTGAGCCTTATATTAAAAAGCTGCAAGAAAAATAAGGCTGATACTAAGTTATCGCACTTTCATCCTTTTAAAAGTTTAAGAGCTATTGTAGAATTTAACTTAAGTTAGAAAGTTGTTTAGCCACATTAACAAATGTTTCAGTGGTTAATCACTCTAGATAAGGAGTTTTAGAAAAATATGATAAAAGTAATGTTTGTATGTCATGGTAATATTTGTAGAAGTCCTATGTCAGAATTTGTGTTTCGCCATATGGTAAAAGAAAAAAAGTTTTTAGACAAGTTTCATATAGCCTCATCTGCTACTAGTAGAGAAGAAATAGGAAATGATGTTCACTTAGGAACGAGAAAAAAGCTAAGAGAAGTCGGAGTTTCTTGTGAAAGAAGGACGGCAGTTCAACTTACTAAAAAAGATTATGAAGAGTATGATTATATTCTTTGCATGGAGAGCTATAATATAAAGAATGCACTGCGTATTGTGGGTGAGGACAAGGATAAAAAGATTGGAAGGTTGCTTGATTTTTCTAGTAATCCAAGAGACATTGCTGATCCTTGGTATACAGGGAATTTTCATGAAACCTATGAGGATATTGTAGAAGGCTGTGAAGCACTACTAGAATATATTTTGGAGAATGGAATTACTAAGTAAAAAGCTTTTCTAGAATAAATAATGGAATATTGTAGACAAGCAACTTCACAATATAACTTTAATTAAAGGAAGGTGTTCTCATGGACTTTCCTAGAGAAACTTTATTTTATTAATGTTAAAAAGTTTTAAGGAAACTGAGGTACGTACAATAAGTAAGTTATGTCTTAATTTTAGTTTCTTTATAGTTATGGTTTATTAATATATGGGGATTTAAGGGGGAATTTTTATGGCGACTAATGGTATAGCAACTGCTATTGTTAATTTTATGTTGTTTGGTATTATTCTAATCATAAGAAAATCTACAAGAGATGAAGGATTAAGATCTTTTCTAATTCATTTTGATAAGAGAGGCATGAAGCTATTCTTAGAAGGGCTGATTTTAGGGATTGTACTTATTGGAATGTATTCAGTTTTAGTTGTTACATTAGGTTATGGGGAAGTGACTTTTAGTGGGGCTAAATTAGGACACACAATAAAGCTTGCAATACCAGTAGGAATTGGTTTCCTTGCTGTAGCATTATTTGAGGAAGCTTTATTTAGAGGATATATATTTTTAAAGCTAGAAAAGAAATATTCCACAGTTATTGCTTTAATAGTTTCATCAGTGATATTTGGAGGAGTACATTTTGGTACTTATTCAGGAAGTGAAGGTATGTGGGTAGGACTTATTAATGCAGGAATAATTGGAGCCTTACTTTGCTTAATAGTTCATAAAAGCAACTCTTTGATGATGGCTATAGGTTATCACTTAACCTGGAATTTAACTCAGGAGATATTAATGAGCAAGGAAGAAGTGGCAATAAACTTAGTGCTAAATGAAAGCGTTGCTTCACCATATATTGGAAATCTTGAAACTGAATTATTAACCACAGGAATTCTATTTATAATGGCAATATATATTTTTATAAGATTTAGGGGCACTAATAAAATTAAGCTTGAGAGTATGGATAATGAAGTGAGTACAAATATAGATTATATGGACAAGTAAAAAGAAGAAAATAAGCATAATAAGAATTAAAGGAAGCAATTATTGCTTCCTTTAATTCTTATCTACTGAAGTATTCTATAACTACTTTCTTATCATCAAAATGTATAGTAGTGTCTCCAAGGATTTGATAGGTTTCGTGACCTTTTCCTGCAATGATTACTACATCACCTGAATTAGCTTTATCTAAAGCAGTAAATATAGCTTCTTTTCTATCTTCAACTTTTAAGTAAGCACAGTTTGTTTTTAATGTGCCTAGTTCAATTTCATCAATAATTGTTACTGGATCTTCTTTTCTAGGATTATCTGAAGTTATTACAACAAAGTCAGAAAGCTTTCCAGCTATTTCTCCCATTATAGGACGTTTTGTTTTATCTCTATTACCGCCACAACCAAATACTGTGATTATTTTCCCCTTAGAAATTTCCCTCATAGCTTTTATTATATTTTCAAGACTGTCAGGAGAGTGGGCATAATCAACAACAGTTAATATACCTTTATTATTTGGTACTTTTTCTATTCTTCCAGGAACCCCTGTAATACTTTTTAAGCCCTGAATTATTGTATCAAGATCAAGGCCAGATAAATAACATATTCCAATAGTTGCTAGAGCATTGTACACGCTAAACTTACCAGGTATATTAAATCTAACTCTTTTTACTTCATCTTTAAAGCTTAAGGTGAACTCTACAAAATTCAAATCATAAATTATATCTGAAGCTTTGAAGTTTGCGTCCTTTTCTATACCATAGGTATAAACTTCACCAGTTGATATTGATTTTATTTCTTCAGCAACTGATTCATCATTATTAATTAAAGCCCTCTTGCACATCTTAAAGAGTTTAAGCTTTGCATTTTTATAATTTTCCATGGTGCCGTGTTCTTCAAGATGATCTTGGGTAAGATTTGTAAAAGCGCCAATATGAAATTCACATTGATGAACTCTTTCTTTATCAAGGGCTGAAGAGGTAACCTCCATAACCACATGGGAGGCTCCAGCCTCTGCTATTTCTTTAAAGGACTTTTGCAGTTCAATAGAGTCCGGAGTAGTGGGATTCAGTTTTTCAGTTTTAAGAACATTACCACCAACTGTATTTTCAATTGTTCCAATTATTCCAGTTAACCTGCCAGCACTTTCTAAAACCTTTGAAACGAAATAAGTAACTGAGGTTTTTCCGTTAGTACCAGTTACACCAATGAGGCTAAACCTCTTAGATGGTTCACCAAAAAAAATACTTGCAATACTAGCCATTGCCTTCTTAGAATCAGAAACTTTAATAACTGTAATATCTTCAGGAATATTCTCTATATCATGTTCAATAACTAATGCAGTAGACCCTTTTTCAATTGCTAAGGTTGCAAATTCATGCCTATCAACATTTTTATTTTTAACACATATAAATAAGGAATTTGACGCCACATTTCTTGAATCCCAACCTATACTTTCTATTTCTATATTTTCATTACCTTGAATAATCCTATAATTCAAGTTCTTTAATAAATTCTTTAGTATCATACTTTCGCCTCCAAATATCATCATCCTAAGTGTATTTTATATATAGATCTAATGAAATAAAAATATATTTTGTTAAATTACTATATTTATAGTGTATCCCCAATAAAGCTAATTGTTATTGCTAATAGTGGGTAATTCATTGCAAAAAGTGCTATAAAATATGAAACAATTAAAAGGCATAAGGCTATCATAGCTTATGAAGAAAATGTACATATTTTTATTTAAGGGATGCTTTAAAACAAACAGATATAATTCAAATTTACATTAGTGAAAAGAGGATTTAATGAAAAATAATAAGAACTACTTAAATGTTTTTTATAGGATTAATTATTTGTTAATGTATAAAAGTTATAAATTAGAATAATGTGTATATGGAAAAGCAGGTTACATGAGAAGGAAAAAAATACAATTTTTAGGTTTCAATTAGTGGGCTTGAAGTAGTTAAATAGTATAGCATTAAAGTTTTTTTTAATATTGACCATAAATTATTAAATTATCCTTAAAGTGTTATTGCGTATACCCTTCAAAATGTAGTATGATGTGTTACAGATAAACATTGTTTTCAACTGAAAGTAAAGTTTTGTTAACTTTTATTGAGGTATTAAAATTCCAAAATAAGCTACATATAACCCGTAGCTAGAAGGGGGATATGCTGTGAGAGATGAAAGATATACTTGGCAACAGCAAATTTTTTCTAAAGATAAAGGGATAAAAAGACCAACAAATTTTATAATGCTCTTAATGTTGTGTACTGTCATATTGCTTGGTGCAATGGCCACAATCAAAATAAGCAAAGGTCAAAACACTGTATTACCTTATTTAAATCAGTACTTTGATTTAAAAAAATCCAATACAAGTGCAGATATTGAAGCAAGAAAAAACACTTCAGCTCATAGTGATGCCCTGCCAAAGGATTCCACAAATGAAAGTAATGAAGAGTGGAAGTTATTACTTGTAAATAGAAATAATCCAGTTCCAGCAGGATATACAGTTAATTTAGTAAGTTTAAGTAACGGACATGCTATTGATGAAAGGGTATATCCTGACTTGCAGCATATGATGAATGATGCACGAGCAGCAGGATTATCACCTTACATTTGTGCTTCCTATAGAACTCAGGAAGATCAGATAAAGCTTTTCGATATTGATGTTAACAAGTATAAAGCTGAGGGACATTCTGAAGAAGAAGCAAGGGCAAAAGCAGCTAATTGGGTTGCGGTACCAGGTACCAGTGAACATCAGCTAGGATTAGCGGTGGATATTGTATCTTCAAAAAATCAAAACTTAGACAAAAATCAAGAAACTACACCAGAGCAAATTTGGCTTATGGAGAATAGTTATAAGTATGGATTTATACTTAGATATCCTTCTAATAAAAGTGAAATAACTGGAATTGGTTATGAACCTTGGCATTATAGGTATGTAGGAAAAGAAGCAGCTGAGGAAATAACTAAACGTGGTGTTTGTCTTGAAGAATATCTAGGAAGAGATTAGTAGTAAAAGAAATATATCATGTTATGGGTCATATGCTCTAATGACATGTTTTATATCTTTAGTACTAAATCCATAAAGAAGTTAAAACATAATAGGAAATGTTGAAAGTTAAGTTTGCTGGTTTATTTAGCAAACTTTTTTTATTTTCTAATCAAATTCTAATCTTTCATTAATTTTACCTTAATCTTACTCTCCTATAATAGGATTATAAGGTTGAGACAAATCAATAAATTATTTGGAGGAATGAAAAATGACAGTAAGATTAGAAAATATTGATGAGGTAAGAAGAAGAGCTAATGTAAGCTATGAGGATGCAAAAGCAGCACTTGAAATGTGTAATGATGACTTAGTTGAAGCGCTAGTATACTTAGAAAGACAAAAAAAAATTAAAACTAATACTTGTTATGGAGAAGAAACTTCTTTTGGAACAAAGGTTAAAGAACTTATAAAAAAGGGGAATAACACAAAGTTTATGGTAAAAAAGAAAGAAGATGTGGTACTTAGTATGCCAGTAACTGGAGCAACTATTATAACAGTTATTGCTCCTTATGTAACTGTGGGAGGTCTATTAGTGGCTTTCTTTACAGGTCACAGAGTTAAGTTTCAAGGTAAAAATGGAGAGTGTACAGGAGTAAATAGTGTTTTTGACAAAGTAGCAAATACTGTTGATAACGTTAAAAAGGATTTTACAGAGGAAAAAAGTCATAGAGAAGAAACTAATAAGGAAAATATTATTTAAGGATATTTTAGAGGGATAATTTCCACATTTTTTTTATGAGGGGGATTATCCATCAGAATTTTCAAATGAAACATAATTGTTCATTACTTAATTGAAATGGCTCACATGAAAAATGTGAGCCATTTTTATGCCCACAATAAAACTTTTGTTTTATAATTATAATATATAAGAGATTATTAAAAAAATAAGGATTAATATTAGGGGGATAAATTGATGAACAATAAGAAGGAAATATTAGACTATTTAAAAAAGAGTCAATATGATAATTTAAATATTATTAATTTTATAGAAAGTTATTCTATTCACCATTTTGAAAGAGTTGGTGACTCTGTTTTTATTAAAGGGACAAGTGATAGAAAGTGGAGTTATATTAGCAGTAAATCTAAAAATGAACTTCAGCTAATAAAAGGTAAATTGACAAAAGAAGATAAGTGTTTCGCCATAATTGAGGATTGGATGCTTCCGATTTTGACAGAAGAAGCTAAAGTAAAATGGAAATTATCAACTACAAGATTGATATTAACAAGGGATGTAGATTTGCCTAAATCTACATGTAAAACTGAAAATTTAACATTAGAAGATAGCAAGTTTATCTATGATAACTCTGATTACAAGGAGTTATTGTCCATTGATTATATAAAAGAACGCATAACAAACGGAATAAGTTCCTGTGTACGTATAAACGGAAATCCTGTAGCTTGGGGAATGACACAGGATGATGGAGCAATAGGTTTTTTACATACTTTGCCTGAGTATAGGAAAAATGGATATGCAAAAGCAGTAACTTTAGACTTAATAAAAAAAGTTAAAAGTGCACAAAAAATACCTTTTGTTCACATAGAAGAAAGTAATGAAAATTCAATGAAGCTAGCTATGGGGTTAGGGTTTCAGAAAGATAGAATGGTACATTGGTTAGAGATAGAATAGAAATTTCATAGGAAATTCAAATTGTTTACAATATGTAACATTTAGAACATATAAAGGAATATTCTTAAGAAATGTAGAATATATAAAATAAATTAAGGAATTGACTATAAAGGAAAATACAAAGCTTAATAAGGTGGAAAAAGAAGGGGGGATAAATGGGGTAGTTAAAAGGTGGAGAATAGATGAATTAAATACAACTAGAGATATGGATATAAATTGATATACAAAGTATATTATGTAAAGGAAGTTGGATAATAGAGTAATTATTTTGAGGGGGAGTAAAATGAAAAAGAGTAAAAGACTCGTTGCTATGACATGTGCACTATTTTTTACTTTATCATTTACGGCTTGCAAGGGGAAAGTAGAGAAAAGTATTTCAGAGGCCGTAGTTAATTTTGATTCCATTACTTTTACTGATTTTACACAAAAAATATCATCAGATGATATTTATAGTACAATTGAAAAGTTTTCAGCTACTGATAATGCAAGAGTTACAGGCTTTGATGGAGAAAAAAACACAGCACAATATATAAAAAAACAATTTCAGGAATTGGGATTTGAGGTAACAGAACAAAGCTTTCCAATAACCTCATATTTGTGCAACAGTACTGAACTTACTATTGGGGAAGATGGAAATGAAAAAATTGACTCAAAGTCTTTACAGTTTACTAAAGGTACCCCAAAGGAAGGTGTCACTGCCGAACTTGTTAATGTAGGTATGGGAAGCCATACTGATTTTGAAAATAAAGATGTTAAAGGCAAGGTTGTGCTTATGAAACGAGGGGAAGATTATTTTAAAACAAAGGTGGAAAGAGCATTTAAAAAAGGTGCTGTGGGAGCTATTTTTTATGATCCTGCTAATGAGGACTTTATAACAGCTACCTTAGGACAACTTTCCAATATGCCAGCTGTGTCTATAAGAAAACCTGAGGCAGAAAAACTTGTGAAGCAGCTTGGGGAAGGAAAGTCCCTAAAAGCTACTTTAAAGGTTGATAGTGAATTTAAGGAGGCTTCCTCTACAAATATAATTGCAACTATGAAATCTAAAAAAGAAAATAGTGGTAAACATATTGTAGTTGGGGCACATTATGATGGAGTTGACACCCCAGCAGCAAATGATAATGCCTCTGGAATAGCAACAGTACTGGAAGCAGCAAAGGTTTTATCTAAAGAAGACCTTGATTGTGATGTTAAGTTTATTGCTTTTGGGGCAGAAGAAATTGGATTAGTTGGTTCTAAGCATTATGTTGAATCTTTAAGCTTAGAGGAGAAGGATAACATCGCGGCTATGCTTAATCTTGACATGGTTGGAGTAGGGGATACATTAATGGTTCACACAATGGATGAAGGGGTTAAATCCTTACCAGCTGATTTAGCAGTAAGTTGTATAAATAAGTTCAGCTTAAAGACTGAGAGAACTGAACAACCAAACAGTGACCATTCATCTTTTCAATCGGTAGGAATACCAGCAGCATGTTTTGCCTATGGGGTTGATAAGAATTATCATACAGATAAGGATACTATAGATAAAATTAAAAAAGAAAACCTACTAAATGCCTGTAATGTATTATTGAATATGTGTAAGGAAATAAGTAAAAATCCTGGAGGTTTTTCTAATAATAAATCATAGATTTTAATAAGTGAATTAAAAGTTAAGGTAAAATCCAGTAGGATAGCTATTTTCATGCTTACTACTGGATTTAGTTTATGGAAAAAAGCTTTTCCTTTCATAATGGATTTTTAGTTTTCTAATCTAATTCTAATCTTTCATTAATTTTACCTTAATCTTGCCCTCTTATAATAAGAATATAAGGTTGAGAGAAACCAATAAATTATTTGGAGGAATAAAAGATGACAGTAAGATTAGAAAATATTGATGAGGTAAGAAGAAGAGCTAATGTGAGTTATGAGGAGGCAAAAGCTGCACTAGAAATATGTAATGATGATATAGTTGAAGCTTTAGTATATTTAGAAAGAGAAAAGAAATTTAAGAGTAGTACTCAATATGAAGAAAAACCATCTTTGTGGGACAAATTTAAAGCTCTTGTGAAGAAGGGAAACAACACAACTTTTATGATAAGAAAGAGAGAAAATACGATTTTTAGTATTCCAGTAACAGCAGCAGTTATTATCACAGTTATTGCACCATATTTAACTGTTATAGGATTATTAATTGCTTTCTTTACAGGTCACAGAGTTAAGTTTCAAGGTAAGAATGGAGATTGTGCTGGAGTAAACAGTGTTTTTGATAAGGTAGCAAATACTGTTGATAATGTTAAAAAGGATTTTACAGAGAATAAAACTGTTACACCTGAAAATGGAAATGAGAATAATATCTAATTAAATGACCTACATGGAAAATGTAGGTCATTTCCATATATCCACTACAGTAAATTTAAAGTATAATTATAGGTAAAGATTTTAGGATGAGGATTTAAGTATCTGAAGATAAATAACAATTCAAGGGTGTTAAGGATATTTTGAGCTAGATGAGGATACTGTTATTTATTTTCATGATACCTAATTAAACTGTAGGTGGAGGATTTAAAATGGCTGAGCAAAGAATTTTAATTGTAGAGGATGAAGTTAAAATTGCTCGTTTTGTGGAGTTAGAGCTTAAATATGAGGGGTACTTGGTTGAGCAAGCTCATGATGGTAGAGAAGGACTGGAGAAAGCACTTTCAGGGAACTTTGATTTGATAATTTTGGATATAATGTTACCATCTTTAAATGGTATTGAAGTTTTAAGAAGGTTTAGGCAAAGCTCAGAAGTTCCTGTGATAATGCTTACTGCTAAAGATGATATCATGGATAAGGTTATGGGACTTGATAATGGAGCAGATGATTATGTAACAAAGCCTTTTGCTATTGAAGAGCTCCTTGCTAGAATTAGAGTAGCTTTAAAAAGAAAAAAAGTAGATGAAGCTACCTCAGTAGTATTAAAGTTAGAGAATCTTTCTATTGACTTAGAAAAACATACTGCTGATTATAATAAGGAGTTAATAGATTTAACTAAAAGAGAATTTGACCTATTAGTATATCTTTTAAAGAATAAAAATATTGCACTTTCAAGGGATAAGATTCTTGAAGCTGTTTGGGAGTTTGATTACTTTGGGGATACTAATGTGGTAGATGTGTATATTAGATATTTAAGAAGTAAAATCGATGATAAGTATAACAAGAAGTTCATTCACACCATTAGAGGGGTGGGATATATGTTAAAGTATGAAGAAAAATAATGAATTAAAGATCTTAATTAAAGATGCAGTTTTAGGAGTTTTTAAAATATTAATGAATATAATAGCACTTCTACCAAAGTTATTGGTAAAGGGATTTGAATATATAAATGATAGGCTTCGGTTTTCCATAAGCTTTAAAATCACAACTTTTTATGTTTTTATTTTTTCTACTTTGTTAATTCTTTCAAATGCCATGGTGGTAGGTGGATTTTTATATTTTATTCACGAACAAGCAAGTAATATAGCCGCTGATGGGAGCAAGGTTTACATTAGTTTCGTGCAAAATACTGTTGAAGTAAGTCAGTATATTGGTATTATTCTCGCCATTACTATAGTATCAAATATAGTTTTGTTACTAATCTTAATACCAATTGGAGGAAGGGTTAGTAAAAAATTATTGCTTCCAGTTAAGAGCATGAATGATACTATAAAAAGCATTTCGGGAGAAGATCTAAATACTAGACTTAATGTTAAAGGCTCAAAGGATGAATTAAAGGATTTAGCTAAAACCTTTAATGATATGTTAGATAGGCTTCAAAGAACCTATGAAGCTCAAAATCAGTTTGTATCAGATGCATCTCATGAGCTAAGGACTCCAATTGCTGTAATTCAGGGATATGCAAATCTATTAGATAGATGGGGAAAGGAAGATAAAGAAGTTCTAGATGAGGCCATCGGTGCTATAAAATCCGAGGCTGAAGCTATGAAAACCTTGGTTGAGCAATTGCTATTTCTAGCTAGAAGTGATAAGCATACTCAAAAGGTTGAGATGATAGACCTTAACATGAATGAATTAATAGGAGATGTAGTTAAAGAAACAAAGTTAATTGCTCCAAATCACGAAATTTTAAATATGTATAACGAAGAAGTGATTATAAGCGGTGATAGAAACTTATTAAAAGAAGCTTTAAGAGTATTTATAGATAACAGTATAAAATACACAGAAGAGCAGGGAATTATTAAAATAAATTCCTATGTTAAAAATAATAAGTTAGTATTAGAAGTTGAGGATACAGGAGCTGGTATAGCAAAGGAGGATTTACCACATGTCTTTGATAGATTTTATCGTGCGGATAAATCTAGAACTAAAGAAAGTGGAGGAACAGGCCTTGGATTATCCATTGCTAAGTGGATTATCTTAACCCATAAGGGGAATATTGAAGTTCAAAGCAAAGTTGGAAAGGGTACAAAGATAACAATACTACTTCCATTAAAGGAGCAGAGTTCTCATGTAGTATAACTTTCATGGATAAAAACACTTATCAAAATTCATACTATAACTGATGAAAATATCATGTTAAAAAAGCGATAAAAAGTTATTGTATGGAAGGAGAGTTACTATGGAAAATGTGCATTATAATGTTTCAGGTATGGCAAATTCGCAAAGCAAAACACAGCTTCACAATGCTTTAGAAAAAGTACAAGGAGTTCAACAAATTGCTATAGACCTTTCTAGAGGAACTGTTGAGGTTGAATACAATTCACCAGCAAGTCCAGAGCAAATTAAAACTTGTATTGAGAATACAGGATATTCTATTCAGTAATAATTTATGATTACTAAGAACCATACAGCAATATTTAAAGCTGTATGGTTTTTAGTATATAATAAAGCTTTATTTTATATGTTTATTGACTAAACTTATTCAGCACGATTTTTAAATCATAAATAAGCATATAACTTTATTTATTATAGAAAATAATCCATGGTATAATTAGATGCGGAAAACATACTAGGTTCATAGAATATAGTAAGCATTATACTAAAGAAAAATAGGTTATTTTAGTTACTAGAAATAAAATAATAAGTTATAAGATTGTGAAATTAAGATTTGGAACTTTAAAATCTTTGGAATCAAAATCTACTTTTAGATTTAAAAGGAGGGCTGTTATGAGAATTTATCATATTATCATTTCACTCTTAATTGGATATTGTTTTGGGTTAGTTCATCCAGCTTATACCCTTGGGAAAATGGCAAAAGGTATAGACATAAGAAGTGGAGGATCAAATAATTCAGGAGCTTCAAATGCTACTATTATGCTAGGTTGGAAATATGGAGCTATTACAGCCCTTATTGATATTTTAAAAGGGACTTTAGCAATATTATTTGGAAGATACTTTTTACAGTATAATGACATACTGTTATTTATAATTGGAATAGGGGTAATTATTGGCCATGATTTTCCTTTTTATATGAACTTTAAAGGTGGTAAGGGAACGGCTTCTTTTATCGGTATATTTTTAGGACTTAACCCCACATTTGGTCTTATACTAGGAGTAACTATTATTTTAACTACAATAATTACAGATTATATAGCTCTTGGAACCATAGTTACGTATATAGTTGCTACAATTATTACATTCTTTAATTACCCTATGGTTTGCACAACTATGGTTTTTATTCTTACTTTACTAACTATAAGTAAGCACTGGAACAATGTAATTAAAATTAAAAATAAAACTGAGATTGGATTAAGATCAACTTTAAAGAGGAAAAAGTAGAGTAGATTTCAATTATAATTTGAAAGCCAAGTATAATAGAAAAATATTTTTCTATTATACTTGGCTTACTTAGTATCAAGCAATAAATATTTATCCTTTCATATCCCTAGTATATGAAAATAATTCACGAGTTAATTAGGTTTTTCATAGTCATATTGGTATTATTAAGAACAGTGGTATATAATAATAATTAAAGCTTGTAAGTATTACTACTCTAAGCTAGTTATATATATAAATAAGGGAAATATTAAAACATACATAGGAATTCTACATAAAGGGAGTTGTTAATTTGAGTAAAGTATTTTTTATTAAAAATTCAGAGTCTGATTATGAAAAGCTTGGAAAAGAGGCTTTAGAACTATTAAAAACAGTAGTATCAGAAACTGGACATAAGTTTGAAAAAGAAGTACCTATAAAGGTTCACTTTGGTGAAAAAGGAAACAAAACCTTTATTCCAGCTAAATGCTATGATGAAACCATAAATTATCTAAAAGAAAATGGCGTAGATCCATCTTACATCGAAACTAATGTGCTATATAGAGGCTCAAGAACTACTACGGATCTTCATATTGCAACAGCAAAAGCACATGGTTTCACGCAAATTCCTATTATAATTGCAGATGGAGATATTGGAACAGACTATGACGAAGTAGAAATAAATAAAGAGTATGTAAGTAAGTGTAAAATTGGTAAAGGTTATGGAAAGTACAAACAATTTATTGTTATGAGCCATTTCAAAGGACATGCAGAAGCTGGATTTGGAGGGGCATTAAAACAGCTTGCTATGGGATTTGCTGCGAGAGGTGGAAAGTTAGAGCAGCACTCTGGTATATCTCCTCAGGTGGATGCTGAGAGATGTATCACTTGTGGTATTTGTGTGAATAAATGTAACTTTAATGCCATTGAAACTTCGGATGTAGCAGTAATTGATGAGAATAAGTGTATTGGTTGTGCAGGGTGTATTGCTGTATGTCCTCAAGGAGCAATTGAAAACACTTGGGGAGGCTCTCATTTTTTTGAGAAGCTTTCAGAGTATGCTTATGGAGCAGCAAAGGATAAGGACATCATATACATTACCTTTGTTCATAATATTACTAAAGAGTGTGATTGTGCTGGTACAGCTATGAAGCCAATCGCAGCTAATATTGGTATTCTTGCTGGAAAAGACCCTGTAGCTTTAGATACAGCATGCTTAGACTTAATTCAAAAAAATAGCGGACAAAAGCTTTTTGAAAAGGGCAGAAATTCCCTTAGTCACGCAGAAAAAATAGGATTAGGAACAACTAATTACGAACTTATAGAAATTAACAATATATAAATTAAAGCAATATAAATAACGTTTGCAAAATTGCAAGCGTTATTTTTATTGCTTTAAAGTTTTATAACATAATAATCAAAAAAACATAACTAGATTTCCTTTAATTTTAATAGAGGGATAAGTAAATAATAATTATTGACTAATAGATATAAACATTTATAATAGAAAATATATGCATAGAAAATATTCGTATACGAAATATTATTATAGAAAATACTTTATGGGATATTATCTATAGGATATTAGAGTTAAGACATAACTTATACATAAAATTTATTCTGATTACTCTAAGCCTTTTAAGGGCGGATAAAATAAAATCTATCATATAGGCCTATAGTATATGTATATGTATATGACTACTTATAAATTTTTACAATAGGATAGGAGGATTTGTGTAATGAAGGAAAGCAATGGCCAAGCTATTTCCAAGCTTCTAAGGGATATAAATTCATTAGTTCAAGATAACTTTAAAGAATATTTTTGTGAAATAGGATTAACTCCACCTCAGATAATGGTAGCAGGGGTACTTTGTAATAATAAATCTATGAAAATCAGTGAAATAAGTGAAAAGATTAATTTATCAAACAGCACAGTATCAGGTATTGTTGATAGATTAGAGAAAATTGAGGCCGTGAGAAGAATTAGAGATGAAAAGGATAGAAGAGTAGTTAGGGTTGAACTTACAGAGGAATTTGGGAAAATAAATGTAGATTTTCAAGATAAAATAAAGAATTACTTTGAGGAGCTTTTAAAGGATTGTAGTGAGGAAAATTCAAAAAAAATAATTGATGGCTTAGAAACACTGAAGGAAGTATTAGAAGGTAATAGTACAATAAATTAAGTGAGGGGAATTTTAAAATGAAGAAAAAAGGTTTAGTAATAACGGTTGTTATAATTTTGATTGCTATTATATTTGGAGTAGCAGCTTTTAACTCAAAAGGAAATAAAGGAAAACAAGTTAATTTACATAAGGTTCAAAGAGGAGAGTTAAACTCATACTTATCCACATCAGGTACAGTAAAATCTAAAAATGTTAAGGAATACTTCGGAAGTGGACTTAAAATTGATAAAGTAAATGTGAAAGTTGGAGATGCTGTTAAAAAAGGTGATGTTCTTGTAACTTACGACACATCTGATTTAAATGTTCAGCTTAAACAAGCAGAAATTCAATATAGCAATGCTCAGTTGCAAAAACAAGATGCTGTTAATCAAAATAAGAGTTTAGAGGATAAAAAAACAGAACTTGATAAAAAAATAAAGGAACTAGAAGAAAGTACAAATCCTCAGGATAAGGTTCAAGTTCCAACTTTAAAACAACAAAGAGATGCAATGCAAAGTATGTCCTCTGAAAAGGTGAAGCAGTTAGATAATTCAATAGCTCTAGCAAAGACTTCTTTAGATGCAGTACAAAGCAAGTATGATGCAGTTAAAGATGGAATAGTGGCAGAGTTTGATGGTGTAATTACCTCTTTAGCTGGAACAGTAGGCGCTATGTCTACTCCAAATATGGCAGTAGTAACTCTTCAAGATTTAAACAGTCTTAAATTAACTATTTCACTAAATAAATTCGATACTGAAAAAGTTAAGGTAGGACAAAATGCTGAAGTGAAAAATAATAATAAAGTCTACAAAGGTCAGGTTGATTTCATTAGCCCATCTGCTAGCAAGCAAGGTAACGCGGCAATGGTGGCTACTGGAGGAAGTAGTGAAGGGAATTTAAGCGCAGACATTGATGTACTAGAAGCTGCGCCAGAGTTAAAAGTAGACTTTGACACAGATGTAAATATATTAACTGGAACTGTGGCAGATGCACTTAAAATTCCAGTTGAAACATTAGTTACCGAAAAGGATGGAAAAAACTTTGTGTTTGTAATTGAAAATGGGTTAGCAAAGAAAAAAGAAGTAAAGGTTGGACTTCAATCAGATACAGAAATTGAAGTAGTTGAAGGTTTAGAGGAAAATCAAGCTATAATTTTAAATACCACGGATTTAAAAGATGGAGATAAGGTTATAGAAAGCAAGAAGGAGGAATAGTTATGGTTGAAGTTAAGGACCTGGTAAAGATCTATTCCACTGGTGAACTAAAGTTTACAGCTTTAAGAAGTGTTAGCCTTAGAATTGAGCAAGGAGAATTTACATCCATCATGGGACCTTCAGGATCAGGAAAATCTACTCTTATGAATATTCTAGGATGCTTAGACAAATTAGATGGTGGAAAATATTTGTTAAACAATAAGGATATATCCAAAATGAAGGATGATGAACTGGCCCATATAAGAAATAAGGAAATTGGCTTTGTTTTTCAAGCTTTTAATCTTCTCCCAAGAATGACTATTCTTGAAAACGTAGAACTTCCAATGACTTATGCAGGAGTATCACCAAAAGAGAGAAGAGAAAAGGCTCTTCTTGCTTTAAAGAGAGTTGGCCTTGAAGATAGGGTTAAACATAAACCAAATGAAATTTCAGGTGGACAAAAGCAAAGGGTTGCTATTGCTAGAGCTATAGTTAACAATCCTTCTGTTATTATGGCTGATGAACCAACAGGAAACTTAGATTCTAAATCCACTGAAGAAATTTTAAGGATATTTCAAGGGTTAAATAATGAAGGAGCTACTATCATTATGGTTACTCATGAGCCAGATGTAGCTCAATATACTAAGAGAATTGTACGTTTTCGGGATGGGGAAATAGTTTCTGATGAAGATGTAAAAAATAGAATTCTGCTGTAGGAGGAGGATACCATGAATATTATAGAAAACTTTAAGATGGCACTAGACAGTATTATTGCAAATAAAATGAGATCCTTTCTTACAATGCTAGGGATTATTATAGGAATTAGCTCAGTTATAGCTATTGTATCTCTTGGCGAGGGAGGACAAAAAACTATAACTAGTGAGTTTGAGAAAATAGGTTCTTCTAGTGTTACTATTAGTGTGAGAACTGCAAATGCTAGTACTAGTGATTATATTACGGAAGAAGATGTAAGTCAGATTAAAGAAAGACTTCCTATGGTAAAGTATGCTACACCTGTACTTCAAAAGAGAGGTAGCATAGTTTCAGAGAAAGCATCAAAATCTGTTGTATTAATTGGTGGAAGTGAGGATTTAAAACATCTTCAAAATATTGAGATGCTCTATGGAAGGTATTATAATGCCAGTGAAACTTTAGAAGGAAAAGCAGTAGCTATAATTGATCAAGTTTCTGCAAAAGCTTTATTTGGGTATGAGGATGCAGTAGGTAAAGTTGTAACAGTTGGTCCTAAAACTGCTTCGAAAAAGGCTACAATCATTGGAATTAGTAAAAGTCAATTTGATACCTTTGGTATGAGTGATGAAAATATGCCTGTGATGGCTTATGTGCCAACACGGTTTGTAATGCAACTATTTCCAAATGATACTTTAATTAGTAGCGTTATGATAACTTCAGATGATAAAAAAAATATAGAAGCTGCAGGAATTACTACCATAAAGCTATTAGAAAATAGACATGGAAATAGAGAAAGAGAAGTATATAAAGCAGAGAATGTTTTAAAGCAGCTTGATCAAGTTAATAAAGTGCTTGGAATCTTTACAGCTTTTATTGGGGCAGTGGCAGCCATATCTTTAATTGTTGGGGGTATAGGGGTTATGAATATAATGCTGGTTTCTGTTACAGAACGTACAAGAGAAATTGGAATTAGAAAAGCTATTGGAGCTACTACTAAAACCATTCTTCTTCAATTCCTAACAGAGTCAGTAATTATAACTCTTATTGGAGGAATAATTGGGATGATACTAGGCATAATCTTAGCTTATGGCCTTGGAAAATTTGCAAATATTACCCCAGTAGTATCACCTGGAGTAATTATTGGAACCATAATTTTCTCCTCAGCAGTAGGAATATTCTTTGGAATTTATCCAGCTAAGAAAGCAGCAGATCTAGATCCTATAGAAGCCTTAAGATATGAGTAGTAAAACACTATAATGGAATAAACATTAAGATAGAGACTCTGAATTTAATTTTTTAATAAAGTTAATTTAGGGTCTTTTATATAATTTAGAACATTGAATAACTAATGTTAATTGGTGACATAGATATTAATCATAATTGATTAGCTTACATAGAATATAATTTATCAATGAATTCAAAACCATATATTAGATATTAAAATAGTTATTTACATATATGTATCAAAGTAGTACAATATCTTTGTAAGCAAAACTTGTGTGCCATTAGCTCAGTTGGTAGAGCACTTGACTCTTAATCAAGGGGTCCAGGGTTCGAGCCCCTGATGGCGCACCACATATTTGTGTCATTAGCTCAGTTGGCAGAGCACTTGACTCTTAATCAAGGGGTCCAGGGTTCGAACCCCTGATGACGCACCAAAACCTTAAAGTTTTTTATGAGACTTTAAGGTTTTTTGTTATATAAAAAACTAAGAGTTGTGGATTTGAAATCACAGTAAAAACCTAGTTTTATAGGGCTTCAGCCTACGTGTCAATACAGGTAGCTGAAGCTTTATTAAATGGTGGATAACATACTATTTTATTATTTAAAAAGCCACTTTTAACAATTAAGAATAAATATAAATCTCCAAATTACTCAGGAAAGTTTTTGATTAGTTATTTTAAATATGTCAATAATCAATAATGTGTAAACATACATAACTATGTTGCTAAATTGAGCACAGAAATAATTTAATAGGTATTAATTTTAATGAAAATATTAATTTAGCATTAACCTAATATATTAAATAATCTATGAAGAAATTTAGGAGGAACATATGAGAGTACCTAATCACATTGGAATAATCCCAGATGGAAATAGAAGATGGGCAGAAAATAAAGGATTTGGAAGAGAAAAAGGTTATGTTGCAGGAATTGACCCAGGGCTAGTTCTTTTTAAGCTATGTCAAAGTGTTGGGGTAAAAGAAGTAACCTATTATGGCTTTACTGTTGATAATACTAAAAGACCTACTGAGCAAAGAGAAGCCTTCACAGAAGCTTGCATTAATGCGGTTAGGATTCTTGCAAATGAGGATGCAGAATTACTGGTTATAGGGAATACAAAGTCGCCTATGTTCCCAGAAGAACTACTTCCTTATACCACTAGAAGAGTTTTTGGAAAAGGTGGTATTAGGGTAAATTTTCTAGTTAATTATAGCTGGAAATGGGACTTGGATGAACTTAAAAAGTCTACTTCTAAAAGTAATAATATTGCTAATCAAATTCAATCCAATGATATTTCAAGAGTAGACTTAATAATTCGTTGGGGTGGGAGAAGAAGATTAAGTGGGTTCCTTCCTGTTCAATCCATTTACTCAGATTTTTATGTCATAGATGAATATTGGCCAGACTTTAAACCACAGCATTTTTATGATGCTTTAAACTGGTACAATGAACAAGACATAACCCTTGGAGGTTAGACTAAAAAACTAGTGAATTTAGATAAAATCACTGCTTTTAAGTTAGAGTTAAGAGATTAGGAAAAAAGTAAGTACTTTCTAAAACTGCCAAGTAATAAATAATATTTAGATACATATAATAATATTGCGGTAATTTTTAGTCTAAAGGAGATAAAAAGTATGAATACAATTATGGCTATGAGTGGAAGAGAATATGTAAGCAAAGTATTAAGCAACCTAGAGCGTGATAATCCTCTTGAAAAGGAGTTTCATCAAGCGGCAAAAGAGATATTAGAATCTTTAGTATGTATTTTAGATAAGCATCCTGAATACATGAAGTTAGGCATTCTTGAAAGAATAGTTGAACCTGAAAGAGTGTTTATGTTTAGAGTTCCATGGGTTGACGACAATGGTATTGTAAGAGTAAATAGGGGTTATAGAGTCCAATTTAATAGTGCCATAGGACCTTATAAGGGAGGGCTAAGATTCCACCCATCAGTTAACTTAAGCATAATTAAATTCCTGGGCTTTGAGCAAATATTTAAAAATTCTCTAACTGGACTTCCTATAGGTGGAGGAAAAGGTGGAGCAAACTTTGATCCTAAAGGAAAATCAGATTGGGAAATAATGAGATTTTGCCAGGCCTTCATGGCAGAATTATATAAATATATTGGAGTAGACATGGACGTTCCAGCTGGAGATATTGGAGTTGGCGGAAGAGAAATTGGATACATGTATGGACAGTATAAAAAGCTTACAAGACAATATGAACCAGGAGTTTTAACTGGAAAGGGCTTAACCTTTGGAGGAAGCCTTGCAAGAAAAGAAGCTACTGGTTATGGCTTAGTTTATTTTGTAAAAGAAATGTTAAAGAGCAATAAAATGTCCTTTGATGGTCAAAAGGTTATTGTATCTGGATCGGGGAACGTTGCAATTTATGCTATGGAAAAAGCTACAGAGCTAGGTGGTAAGGTCATAGCATGTAGCGATTCTAATGGATATGTTTATGATAAAAATGGAATTAATCTTCAAACTGTTAAGAGGATTAAAGAAGTAGAAAGAAAGAGAATTAGTGAATATGTAAAGGAACATCCAGAAGCAGAGTATCATGAAAATATGAAAGACATATGGAATATCCCTTGTGATATAGCGCTTCCTTGTGCAACTCAAAATGAAATTGATATAAACTCTGCTAAGGCTCTTATAAAAAATGGAGTTAAGGCCGTTGGAGAAGGCGCTAATATGCCATCTACATTAGAAGCAATTGATGCATTCCTTGAAAATAAAGTATTATTTGCACCAGCAAAAGCAAGTAATGCTGGTGGAGTTGGAGTATCAGCCCTTGAAATGTCACAAAATAGTATGAGAATGGCTTGGACATTTGAAGAAGTAGATGAAAAGTTAAAAGGAATAATGAAAAATATCTACGAAAAGAGCATTATATCCGCAGAAGATTGTGGATGCCCAGGAAATCTAGTAGTTGGAGCGAACATTGCAGGTTTTGTGAAAGTTGCTGATGCTATGATAGGGCAAGGTGTAGTATAGGGAAAAATATATAAAAACAAGTAAGAACACTTTAGCAGCTTGTATTAATTACTGACCTCTAATCTTCTTTAGATTAGAGGTCAATTTCTATTATTCTTTAAAATTACTAAAAATAATTCATACTTTTCTTTATACAATCTACATGTATATAAATTCTGAAAGTTAAGGATGTTTTCTAATGGATTATGATAAATAATGTATATTTAACCATAAAATCATATAATACTTTAAAGAGCAAGAAATATTAAAATATTTCATTTTTATGAACTTTTCAAGAATTATTCCAATTATAACAAAATTCTGGTATTATAGTAAAGGTTGATAATTTTTTGACATGGTTGGGAGAGAGCATAATGAGAAGTATTAAAAAGAATAAAAATGAAAGTAGTAAGATTTTTAAAGTAAATGAGATTTTTAAGTTTAATAAAATCTCTAATGTTGCAAAAAATTTAAAAGCAAAATCCATTTTTAGGTCAAGGTATGGTGTAAAGCTGGTATCAATGTTAATATGCTTAACATTAATACCAGTTATAGCTATAGGAACACTTTCTTATAAAAATACTAAAAAATCAATGAGGGATAGGTTCGAAGTATCCTCAAATCAAACATTACAGGAAATTAGCAGGGGGTTGGACAATTATTTTACATCATTCAAAACACAGTTAAATATATTGTCAACTAATACAAATGTAGTTGAAATGAATGGTAAAATAGGTAACCCGAATTATGAAAAGTTTTTAATGGACTTATTTAGAGGCTTTAGAGATAATAATACAGACATAACCTATGTATATTTCACAAGCATTAGTAAAAAGACGTACATATATCCACAAACTGATTTAGGAAATATTGATTTAACTGAAAGACCTTGGTTTACGGAGGCTGTCAAAAATAGAGGAAAAGTAATTATAAATGAGTTTTATAAAAATCCTCAAAATGGTGATGCTACAGTAACTCTTGCAAAGACTGTTGAATATCAGGGAGAGGTAGTAGGGGTTGTTGCCATTGATTTAGATATGAACAAGGTTTCTAAGAGACTATCAAACATAAAATTAGGGGAAAATGGATATGTAATGATAGCTGAATCTAATGGAACAATAATATCTCATGCTGATGGAACTTTAATTGGAACTGATACCGCTTCGAAGTTAAGTGTATGGGATAGTATAAAGAACAATGAAAGTGGTTTTAATGAATACGATTATGAAGGGGCTTCGAAATTTAGTGTACATTTTACAAGTCCAGAAAGTAAATGGAAGATTGTTGGAGTTGTTGAACAAGAAGAATTGATGAAAGATGTTAGAAATATAGGAAAAGCTGTACTGATGTGGGGATTAATTAGCTGTATTATCTCAACTATAATATCAGGATTTTTGGCTAAGAAAATAATTGAATACATTTTTAAATTAGATTATGCATTTGCAAAAGCATCAGAAGGCGATTTGACAGCAAAGGTACATATTAAGTCAAAGGATGAATTTGAAGACTTAGGTAATAGTTTTAATACCATGATAAAAGGTATTAGTGAGCTTATGTTTAAGGCTACAGAGGTGTCGGATGAGGTTATTACAGCTGCTGAGAATATTTCAGTGATGAGTACACAAACGAATGGGGCCATAAGTGAAGTTTCAGCTGCAATTGATGCACTAGCTATAGGTGCTTCAAGTCAAACTCAAGACATAGGACAAGGGGTGCAAAACTTTGAAGAGCTAGGATATGAAATAGAAAATATAGATAACTTAACAAATAATATGATTAAAATTTCTCAAGATACAAATGAGATTAGTAAAAAAGGTCTAGAAATAGTGGACATGTTACTTGTTAAAGCTGATAAGACTAGTGAGACTACTTCTCATGTAGCTAATGTAGTATCAGATATGAACAAAACTACAGGTGAAATAGGATTAATAACTGAAACCATAAATAGCATTTCAGAGCAAACAAATCTCTTAGCACTTAATGCAGCTATTGAAGCAGCAAGAGCTGGAGAGGCGGGTAGAGGGTTTGCTGTAGTAGCTGAAGAAGTTAGAAAGTTAGCAGAACAATCTTCAGAGGCTACAAAGAGAATACAGGGACTTATTAGTGAAATAAGCGGGAAGTCTAGAGCAGCAGTAAATGCAATAGAAGATGCAAAAGAAATTGTAAAAGAGCAAAATGTAGTTGTAGAAGATACTAAAGAGATATTTAATACAGTAATAGACTCTGTAGATAAGTTAATTGATGAAATTAAGGTTATAGGCGATTCAGCAGAACAAACTAGAGACAAGAAAGATAGCATAATTTCTATAATGCAAAGTATATCAGCTGTATCAGAAGAATCAACTGCTAGTACAGAGGAAGTTTCTGCATCAACTGAAGAAATTACAGCTACTATAAATGAGTTTATGAGTAGTTCAAATAATCTAAAAGAAATTTCACTGAAGTTAAAAGAAGAATTAAGTAAATTTACTTTGGGTGAGTAAAACTAAAACCTAGTAAGCAAAGGCTTGCTAGGTTTTCTTATATATTGGCGATTTCAAAGCTTTTTAGAAGAGGAGTTTTATAGATAGAAATAAGCATAAGAAGAATATATAATTCAGTTAAAGATATTATTTAATCCAAAGATATAAAAAACTTTAGCCTTTTAAAAATAAATAATTTTAAGCAGTTTATATTAAACAGAATGCAAAACAGAATTAGGCATATTTATGAAGCATCATTATTGCATTATAAATATTTACAAGTAACGTGATTTTTGATGTGATTTATAGACACTAGACAGCAATTTTAACATATAAAAATAGAAGGATTAAACAACAAACAATTAATTGAAAATTTGTACAATATTTTTCATTTACGTTATATAATTGTATTAATAAGCATTTGTGTAAGTATAAAGGGGGAGAAAATGAATAAGGAATTTTATGTGGGGTGGGGAACTCTAGCATTAATTAACGCAGGGTTAGCTCAGGGTAAAAATAGGTCTGGATTCAATTGGTTTCTTTTATCATTATTTTTGGGGCCTTTAGCCACCTTTTGTCTCGTAATTTCAGATAAAAAGTAACAGTTTTTAGTTATAGGTAATGGTTACATGGAGGGATATGGGGGAGATGTATGTATTTTAGAGAAAAAAAGCCTATAAAAAGGTCAAAAATAAGATTGTTTTTAGGGAAAGAGTATTATACACTGAAAAAATATAAGGAATGGTATTTTAGCGGAAAAGTTTATACTAAACATATATCCAAAGAGTTAAGGACTTATGTGATATTTACTTACGATACACCAACCTTAAGAAAATTAAAGGATGTGGACATGGAGCTTCAACATAATAAGGTTACAAACTTAAAGTTAGCCACAGATAGGATAAGTGGAATTATTATTAAGCCAGGAGAAACCTTTTCTTACTGGAAACTTATTGGTAAACCTACCTATAAAAAGGGATATTTAGATGGGGTAATACTATGTCCTAATGGAACATTTACTTCAGGTGTAGGTGGAGGGCTCTGTCAACTCTCTAACTTAATTTATTGGATGACTCTTCATACACCTCTTAAGGTTACAGAAAGGTATAGACATAGTCATGATGTGTTCCCAGACTCTAATAGAACTCAGCCCTTTGGAACAGGGGCAACCTGCTCTTACAATTATTTAGATCTCGAAATATATAATGGAACAAGCAGTGAGTATCAGCTAATTGTGGAAGTAAAAGGTGAGAAGCTTTTAGGACAGTGGAGGAGTAGTGAACCTTGTAAGTATAAATATGAGGTTTATGAGAAAGAACATGCTATAACAACTGGATTGTTTGGTGG
Organism: Clostridium punense; assembly: GCF_017874425.1. GTDB lineage: Bacteria > Bacillota > Clostridia > Clostridiales > Clostridiaceae > Clostridium_J > Clostridium_J punense. Next base: position 14,300 of record NZ_JAGGLL010000019.1, on the reverse strand, counting down.
CTATATAAGAAATAATATTATATTTAGGAAGGTTTTAAATATGTATGATGAACTTGTAGATGATGAGTATATTACAGAAAATCATGCTTATATGACTTACAGCCCCTTCTTAAGTAGCTGAAAATTAAATGGATTAATAAAAACACCCTATAAGCAGAATCTGAAAACATCTGTCTTTAGGGTGTTTTCATTTTAGTAAAAATTTAAAGATGGCAAAGTAATTTGTACTTATTAGAATTCAATTAGGTAATCAATAAGGTTTAAAGTATCATTGATTATAGTTAAAAAGAAAGGTTATAAACGAATAAAAAATGAATATTGAAGAAAAGTTAGTTGTTAAATGAGATACGATTTAGTTTAGTAGCAGCACATTTATCTATTTCAGCAATAGTATCCTTGTATTTTTGAGATACATCTGAGCAGTGGTCTAAAAGAGTATCTATTATATAATCAATATTAGCATCAGTAATTTGCTTTCCTTCAATGCCTTCAAAATTAATTATATTTTCATCACTTAAATTATCATAGATCAAGTCTGAAACAGGGGATTTAGTAACGGTAGGTCCTTCCAAGCAATTATTAGAGTAGTATAACATATTATCTATTACTAAAAACTCTCCGAAAGAATATTCTTTTGTACCACAATCTAAGGTATTATCGTCAGTACATGGGTATTGTGTATGCTCAACGTGCTTTATATCTAACACGTTAGTATAATCTTTTCTCGTTAATACTGAACGAACTTCTAAATCTGACAGTCTAGTTTTGATAGCCTCAGTAAAAGTTCCTCCAAATTCAGCAATAAATTTTTTAATTGATATGGTTTTTTTTAAGTTATAATTTCGTTGCATTAAGATATGCCCCTTTATTAATTTATTTTCTTAGTAATAACTTAATTATAAATAGTAAACTTATAGAATAGGTAGTACTGTTATAAAAACTCTAACAGAATTAAACTTCTCTAGGAAAATGATCAAAGATAATATTTACAAACTAGGAAGAGTAATTATGAGAAACTATAAGTAAAGAAACTACTAAGAATATTAGCTTTATATGACAGAAAACCACCCTTTTACAGGTGGTAAAACATTTGAAACATACAATATACAAGTCGTAATACTGTTTCCATATTTAATTGTTACACTAAGGCAACTTATATAAAGAGAATGTAAACAAACCATAAAATAATGGGAATTTACATTCTATATATTAGGCATTTTGAAAAAATAAATAAGTCAGTATGTTTGTCTATTTTGAGTTATACTGCGTCAACAAAACCCTTAGATAGCTCTACTATCTGCGGAATTTGCTTCCTGGCCGCACAAGCTTGCTTGTGAACTCAAAATATCCTTCACATCTTTGACTTGTTATTTATTTTCAAATGCCTTAAATGTTGTTAATTACAATTATAATTTAACTACGTTAGTAGCTTGCATTCCTCTAGCGCCTTTTTCAACTTCAAATTGAACTTGTTGACCTTCTTCTAGATTCTTTCTACCATCATTGCCTTGGATAGCTGTGAAGTGAACGAAAACATCATCTTCTCCTTGAACTTCAATAAATCCAAAACCTTTTTCTGAGTTAAACCATTTTACTGTACCAATTTTCATTAAATATCCTCCTAAGTGAAACACAAAGATTATATATTAATTGTGCTTCATGTCAATTAATCAAGTATATCACATTATAAAATAAAAAGCAAACTGATTTTTTTAATTTTTTGAATTTAACATTAAATTTAAAGTTAAATTTAAAAGCTTAAGTGTTCAACTGTATGTTGAATACTTAAGCCAGGTTGAAGCTGTTATTTTATATAGTTAATTACATTTTCTTTTCTTGGAAGTGCCTTAAGTTCTTTTGTTATTGCAGAGTAACCAAGAGTCACAGCAAACTGAGGCTTGTAGCCTTCTGGAAGGTTTAATTTTTTTACTTCTTCTTCATCTTCAAATATGAAAGTAGTAAGGCCTACCCAGCAAGAAGCAACTCCAAGACTTTCAGCCATAAGTAACATGTTTTGCACTGCTGCACTACAGTCAGCCATTGGACAGTATGGAAGTTCCTTATTGTTAGTTTCTAACCCCGAAACAATAATTACCGTTGGAGCATTGTGAAGGATATGATATTTTTCATTTTCAGCCATTTTTACAATCCAATCAGTAGAGGCTTTTTTCATAAGTTCTTTTGATTTAATATTTATTTCATCTAATACTTCTTTATTTTGAATAACTGTAAAATACCAAGGTTGATCATTATGACCACTTGGCGCAAAAATACCAGCTTCAAGGATAAGATTTAATTCTTCATCTTTTATTTGATCAGGCATATACTTCCTTATACTTCTTCTGTTTTTAATTAGGTCTAAAAGATTATTCATTTGTTTCCTCCTATGATTCTTTAGTTTTAAAATATGGGCATCAAATTACAAAAATAGTTTTTCGAATCCAATAACAATAGTTGTTATAAATTGATGCATTTTTACTAGTAGTATATAAGTTGCAATACTATTTTTAAATTATAAGATAATATTAAGGAACTTATATTAAAGAGAATGCAAAACAGGATTATATATTTATAATGTGTCTTTATTCCATTCTATATATAAAATTATTGTCTAAGGACTTATTAAGTGACGAAAAACATAAATATAGTTTATACTATTTTAATAGAAATTTAAATAGTAAATATAAGTACTAACTTATAAATTGTAAAAGGAAGTTTTGTTATAATATAAGTAACTATAGGCAATTTATAAATATAATTGGAGGTTTATTATGAGTTTTAAAGAGTTGGTGAATTTAAGGGAAAGTACTAGAGCATATATGGATAAAAAAGTTGAAAGAGAAAAATTAGAGCTTTGTATTGAAGCGGCAAGAATGGCACCTTCAGCTTGCAACTCTCAACCTTGGAAGTTTATCCTTGTGGATGAAGAAAAATCAGTTGAAGATGTTGCAAAAATGGTTTATGACCCAATGATTCGCATGAACAAGTTTGCTTTAGAAGTACCAGCTTTTATAGTGGTGGTACTTGAGAAGCCTAATATTACTTCAAAAATAGGAGGTATTATTAAGGGAAAGGACTACAGTATCACTGATATAGGTATCGCCACAGAGCATATTTGTTTATCAGCAGCTGAACAAGGTCTAGGAACTTGTATTATAGGTTGGTTTAAGGAAAAAGAGATTAAAGAATATTTAAAGATACCAAGGGGAAAGGAAGTGCCTCTAGTAATTACTATTGGATATCCTAAAAATGAAGAAGTTAGAAAGAAAGTTAGAAAAGATCTAAAAGATATAATGAGCTATAACCATTATTAAAAGACTTAAGGGTACAAGGATTGGTTAAATAATAAATGAAATGTTATTTTCTAGAAAATTATCTAAATACTCGTTGAAAGAAAATTCAGAACAATATACAATTATATTAGGGGAATAATTTAATATTAAAGGGGGCAATATATTTGGAAATTCTAACTAAAGTGTTACCTTATGCAATTCCAGTGGTGGCGGTATTAATTATAATACTTTTATTCTGGAAGCGTATGCCAGCAGATAAAGCTATGGTAATCACAGGCTTAAAAAAGAGAGTTCTTTCAGGAAGAGGAGGTATATTAATACCTATTTTAGAAACTTCTTGCACAATTTCTTTGGAAAATATTTCTATCAAGACAGATATTAATGAAGCGCCTTCAAAGCAAGGAATTTTTGTTAATATAATAGGTACAGCAGTAGTTAAAATACAAAATGATACAGAGAGTATTTTAAAGGCTGTAGAGCAGTTTTGTAGCGGTGGAGCACAAGACACTACAAAGGTTATAAGCAATATCGTTGAGCAAATTTTAGAAGGTAAGCTCAGAGGAATTGTTTCTACTTTAACTGTAGAGCAAATCAATGAAGATAGAGCTGCTTTTGAAGCAAGAATTGAAAATGATATAAGAAAAGAATTAGAGTCCATGGGACTTTCACTTGTTTCTTACTCAATACTTAAGATATCAACTCAGGGTGGATACCTAGAAAACAGAGCAAAACCACAAATAGCTCAATCTAAAGCAGATGCTGATATTGCTGAAGCTGAAAGAAAAAGAGATACAGAAATCAAAACAGCTAATGCTATAAGGGAAGGGCAAAAGGCTAAATTAAGTGCTGAAACAGAAATAGCTGAAAGCGAAAGAGATAAATCATTAAAGGTTGAAAGCTATCGTGCTGAAAGAGATAAGGCAAAGGCTAATGCCGACGTAGCTTATAAACTTCAAGAAATTGAAAACCAATCACTTTTAGCACTTCAACAAGCAGAACTTGCTAAGAAAAATGCCTTAGTTATTGAAGAAAGACTAGTTGCAGAAGTTAAAAAACCTGCAGATGCTAAGAAATATGAAACTGAGGTTAATGCAGAGGCTAGCAAAATTAGAGCTATAAAAGAAGCAGAAGCAGAGGCTGAAGCTATTAGAATTAAAGCTATAGCAGAGGCAGATGCTAAGAAAATTGAAGCTCAAGCAGAAGCAGAGGCAATTAAAGCTAAAGGGCTTGCAGAGGCAGAAGCAATTAAAGCTAAAGGGCTTGCTGAAGCTATGGCTAAGGATAAACTTGCAGAAGCTATGGCAAAATACGGTGAAGCAGCAGTAGTTGAGCTTATTGTAAGCAGACTTCCAGAAATTATGGCTTCCGTTGCTAAACCTATGGAGCAAGTAGATAAGATTACAATCATTGACAATGGTGGTAGCCAAGGTGGCTCAAAGCTTTCAAAGATTGTAACTGATGTGGCAGCCAATGGCTTTGAGGTATTAAAGGATTTAACTGGAGTAGATGTAAGCAATATATTAAACAACTTTGCTACTAAAAACAACATTGAAACTAAAACTTCAGTTAAGGAAGTAATAGAAAACATCCCTCAAGATAAAAACTTAATTAATGAAGTCGTAGAAAATATGACTAAGAAAGAAGAAATTGAGGATTAGTAATTAATACTATATAAATTTGGAGTAAGGATTTTATTTTCCTTACTCTTTTGTTTTTATTAGGGTACTAAGTACAAGCAGCCTGCGTATAATATAATAAAACTTTTTAGGAGGGTGCTATGGATTTAATGTTCAATTTGTTTCCTATCTTTTTTATCATTATCTTTGTAATTGTAGTGGGATCTTTTATTGTAGCTGCAATAACTGGAGTAAAGGAATGGAGCCATAATAACGGCCAACCCAAATTAACTGTAAATGCAAGGATAGTTGGAAAAAGGGAAAATGTTACACACCATAATCATAATAGTGGAGACCATATGCATCATACAACTTCTACCACATACTACGTAACCTTTGAGGTTGAGAGCGGAGATAGGATGGAGTTTGCTGTGAGCGGAAATCAATATGGAATGTTGATTGAAGGGGATAAGGGTAAACTCCACTTTCAAGGAAGTCGCTATTTAGGCTTTGAAAGGATTTTCTAAAAGTACTTAGGCATCTTCAAAAACAAATAAGTTAGTAGGTTTGTATATTTGACTTATTACCTATTCTCAGATGCCTTAAAGCAGGATAATATGGAGGTACTAAAGTGAACAATTTATGGTCAAATTGTGTGCAAGGACCTTTGACTTTGGATTTAAGTAGAGATATAAGGTTTAAGGATTGCTATAAAGATAAACTTTTAGAGGCACTAGGGTTAAAATCAGAAATTACAGTGATTGATATAGGCTGCGGACCTGGTACCCTTACAAGAAAACTTTCAAAATGGCTTGGAGAAAAAAGCACAGTAATTGGAATTGATATAGATAGTAAATTTATTGAATATGCAAAAAATATAGCAAGGGATTTAGGAATAAATAATATTTCTTATATTGAAGGAAATGCTCTAAAACTTCCACTAGAAGATAACTCTGTGGACGCTTGTACATCTCATACTGTTATAGAGCATGTGCCTAATAAGGAATTCTTATTAGAACAAAAAAGGATTTGCAAAACAGGGGGAACAGTATCTGTAATTAGTGTAATGCATAAGCAAATTATAAAAGCACTTTCCAAACATGGACCACAGATTAGCCAAAGAGAAAAAGAGCTCTGGAAGATTATAGATGAATATTGGGAAGAGGAAGATAAAAATAGAGAGGTAGACAAATATGAAATGAAGCCAATTGAACTTCCTTTACTATTTGAGCAACTAGGCTTTCATGATATTAAAATTGATGCTCTAGCCATTCCAACTTGTATAGATGACTGTAGAAATAGTATGAAAGATAGAATTGCAATTATAGAGTCAGAACGGGCAATGGAATTAGAGGCTTTAGAAATAGGTATAAGGCAGGTACCTTATAAACTTCCCAAGGAAGATATTGAAGAATTAAGAAGTTTAATTGAGAGCAGATTTGCAAGGCGAATTGATATGATAGACAAAGGAAAAGCTATTTGGGACTTTACTGTTGTAACTTTAATCATTGTTAGTGGCAGGAAATGAGGCATCTTCAAAAACAAATAAGTTCATTAGCCCTAGAACACATTAGATTTCTATTAGATTAGAAAAGCTAAAGTTATCTAGGGCTTTTTTAGGAGAAAATAAACTTTGTATTAAAGCTTATTTTTTATGCCTTTGATTCACTTATACTGCGCTGAACCATAAGGAGCATATCGTGAAATTTTTCGAATAACAGGCCTGCTACAAACCACGCTGGACCGTAAGCCAGTGTGATTACTCCGTAAATTTGAAGAGGCTTAGATGAGTAATCCCAAGGACAGACACCTATAGTATATTTAAGCAGCATACCAGTAACAAATTCCGCTGCAAGAATTAATAGCATATACAACCCTCCTCTAAAAATAAGTGGAAGATGTCTTATCCTGTTATGGACAGGTTCGAGAAATACTGCAAGACCATATATGGGGAACATCCATATATAAGTATGACCAGTGAGTTTTACATCACCGCTTAGCATGGAAAATAAACCAGTCCATAAAACCTCTACACAAAAACCAGCAAGTCCGTAAATAATAAATCTTTTTCCCATAGCTATAGTTTTTTCATATATACTAAAACTATGCAATTAATGTAAAATTGTACAAGTATTTGAGAAGATTACATAAACTTTACAAATTTCCGTTACTTTTTTATAATTTCCTTCGTCTAAGAAGTGTAAAGAGCATTAAGAAAAATAATTAATCAAATTTAGCACATAAAGCTATATTAATTATTTCACAGAATGCTATGGGCTTTTAAAAAACACTAATTAGTAAAGTTTGAAGCTCGCAAAGGAAGCTAAGGGCGTAATTCATTATAAGTAAAATTGTAAAGTGCCTCCTATATGTCCCAACAAGCAAATTGGAAAAGGCTTTAAAATAATTAAAATCAATATCAGTTTATACTTGAATTACTGAGCAGCTTAGCTTCCTATTTGATTTGTTTAGTATAATTAAATTTTATTTAGAGCTTATTTATATAGTTTATTGAGGAATAAACTTTTAAAAATGAATCTATGGATTCAAAACTATAAAAGGAAATATGAAAATGTTTTCTTATAACATAACTAATTATATTTAGGACGGTGATGAATTTGGTTACTGATGAAACCTTAATAGAAAAGGTTTTGGCAGGTGAATGCCAGGCCTTTGAGATACTAATTAAAAAGCATCAGGGAGTAATTTATAACTATTTATATAAAATTACTTTAAGTAAGGAAGATGCTGAGGATATAACTCAAGAGGTATTTATAAAAGCTTACAATAAGCTATATACCTTTGAGAGAAAAGCTAACTTTTCTACTTGGTTATTTAAAATAGCTGTTAATACTTTAAATGATAACTTTAAAAAGAAAAAGGTTTTCGAGTTAGAAAAAGAAGAAGCAATGATGAGTATTAAGTGCAGTGAAAGAGACATTCCTGAAGAGGCATTAAGTTTAAAAGAGAAAAAGCTAGAAGTACTAAAGCTTCTAGAGGGATTAACCTTAGAGCAAAAAAATGCCATAATCTTAAAATATGTTAGAGGGTTTTCTTATAAAGAGATAGGTAAAGTTCTCGGAGTTAGTGAAGAATCCGCAAAAATGAAGGTCTATAGAGCAAGGAAAAAGCTCTGCAATACCAGAAGTAGCAATACAATTGAAGGGAGTGTTTTAAGTGAATTGTAATACAGATATATTGTTTAAGTATATAGATAACATCTTGTCAGATGAAGAAGAATTAATATTTGAAGAACATATAAATCATTGTGATAGCTGCAGAGAAACTTACAATACTTTTAAGCTTTTAGAAGGCTTAGAAGAAGAGAATGATATAAGCATAGATGTTTCAAGTAAGGTAATGGAAAGTATTGATAAGCATAAATATTCTAAGAAGAATTATTGGCATTTAAATAGATTTGTCATAAACAAAAAGGAGATTTATAAATTTGCAGCTGTAGCTATGGTTACTATTATGGTTACAACTGGGGTTTTAAGCAATAAATATATAGGTTCATTCATTAAGGGCATTAATACTGCTAATGCAATTAAACAAGGGAATATTTCTCCGGCAGCAAATAATAGCAGTAAAGAGGCTGAATTAGGGGAACGGTTTATACTAAGTAAGGATATGGTTAAGGCAGCAAATATAAATCTAATATTATACGATTATAAATTTACTGAAAGTGATAGGATAAATTCACAAGAGATAAATAGAGAAATTGATAAAATAGAGGAAAGAACTATGTGGATAACTCTGAAGCCATTTACACCTAACCTTGATTTAGATAGTCCTATATTCAAAATTAATATACAATATGAAAAAGTAAAATACGAGTATTATGGCTATGAAGCAAAGGGCTTCAAGGAAAAAACTATTATATTACAAAAGTACACTGGAAATATAAATAAAGATAAGGAATTTTACTTATTAGAAGAAGAACATAACATTATACAAGATTTAATGAACAAATTTGCTACTAATGAGAAAAAGTAAAAAAATATGATTCTTCATAATAGAAATTTATATGTAAAAGAAATTCTCTAGAAGTAATTTTCAAAAGATATCTTAAAACATTAAGAGGGTGGGAAACACAACTAGATTTTACACTAAGAAATATTTCTATGCCCCAAAGTAGCTAATTAGTTCCTTTAATTTATCATTTTACACTTATCAATCAGATTGAGTTTAGTTCACTTTTATGGTTAACCATTACATTCTTTAGGCATCTGAAAATAAATAACAAGTGAAAGATGTGAAGGCTATTTTGTGTTCACAAGCAAGCCTGTGCAGACAAGGAAACAGGTTCCGCAGATAGTGGGGCTATCAAAGGGTTTTGTTGAAGCAGTATAGCACAAAATAGACGAGCAGATTGACTTATTTATTTCTTGAAGATGCCTTATTACAAATATGTAGTGTTGTAAGGGGATAGAGGTTTATGAAAAAGTATATATTGTTATCAATAACTATAATTATTTTACTATGGAGTGGATATTTTTTTAGTAATAAGATTTCAAAGGAGAAAGAAGTTTCAACCTTCTTGAGTAAATCTTATGAGTTGCCTGCCTTTGATGAGAATCTCCCAGATCCGCTACATGTTAGGTTGAACCAAGTTGACTTAAAGGGGAAAGATTTATCAGAGCTAGATATAAATGATAGAAGCAAAGATCTATTTCATGCCTACTTTGATACTACAACTAAATGGCCAACTAAAGATAAAATGCCAAAGGATTATAATCCAAAAGAAATATTAAATATGGGGAAAGACCCAGGACTTGATATTAAAAAGCTTCATAAGCAAGGGATTACTGGGAAAAATATAGGTATAGCAATATTAGATTCACCTTTAAAAAATAAGCATGAAGATTACCAGGATAGAATAAAACATTACGAAGAGTTATATAATCCAAGGACCGATAATCTCATGCATGGACCAGCTGTAACATCAATCGCTGCAGGTAAGACTGTAGGGGTAGCACCTAAAGCTGATATATATTATTTTGCAATTAATAATACTTATCTAGATAAAGCGGGTAATTCACGCATGGATTTTGAAAAAGTGGCAAATGCAATAGATAAAGTAATAAATCTAAATAATGAATTACCAGATAATAAGAAAATAAAAGTTATTTCTATGTCTATGGGATGCTCTCAAGAAGATAAAGGATATAAGGAGTTTTTAGAAGCTGTAGACAAAGCTAGTAAAGAAGGCATATTTGTTATTTCTACATCATTATCTAGAACACATGGATTCAAGTTTTCGGGATTAGGAAGATTCCCAGTAGATAACCCTAATGAAACCTCATCATATGTAGCAGGTAAGTTTTGGGAAGGATCAGTTTTTTCAAAAAATACTCCAGAGCAATTTTTAGAATGGGATACAGGATACGTACATTTCCCAATGGATTCTAGAACTGTTGCAGGACCAAACTACAATGATGAGTATACTTTTCATAGATATGGTGCATTTAGTTGGGTAGTTCCATATATCTCTGGATTATATGTATTAGCTTATGATGCAAATGATAAGATTACACCTGAGGTTTTTTGGAAAACTGTAATAGAAACAAGTAAACCAATTGAAGTTGAGTACAAGTCACAAAAATATGAATTAAAACATGTTATAAGTCCAGTAGATTTGATAGAAAAAATTAAAACACTTAGTTGACAAAAAATCATACTGTGTATATCAGTATCTTTTCAATAAGAATATTTAAAACATATAAGGAAATCAAGGCTTATTCTATAGGCAAACCTATAAAAGGTTTGCTTGTAGAATATTTTATTACATAAAGAATTTAACTTTTAATTTATAAAAACTCTATAATCTTTAATGTATTAAGTTTAGGTTTTACTTAAAAGCTTTAGATTGCTGAACTAGCTTAAAAACTATGGAAATATACGCATTTGTTCCATGAACTTGTCATAATATATAGACAACCATACAAAATCTATAATACAAGGGGGAGTACTGTGGGCAAATACAGAGGCAAATACTATGTTAAAAGAGTAAGTAGGGATAGTGCTATAAAGAGAGTGTTTAAAAGAATTGGAATTTTATTCTTCATTGCAATATTTATTTTTACTACCATTTTTATTTTAGTAAGACCTTTTAGAAATTTTGTTATTGGAAGAACTGGAAATACTATTTGGTGGCTTGAAAATGAACTTCATATTGGAAAAAGAGTTGAAGTTTCTGAGGAATATTCTAAGGTAGATAAAAATAATAATGGAATACCTGACCCATTAGATATTGTTCAAGCTGCAAGAAAAGAAGCAGAAAATAAGACAAAGTATAAGGATGCTTACTATGTAGGTGGATATCCACCAGAGGGTGAAGGTGTGTGCACTGATGTGATCTGGAGAGGCTTTGAAGGCATTAATGTTAATTTAAAGAAGCTTATTGATGAGGATATAAAGAAGAACAAGGATAAATATTGGAGAATTGATGGTAAAGAGGATCCCAATATTGATTTTAGAAGAGTACCTAATCAGCTGGTGTTCTTTCAGCAGCATGCAATTTCTTTAACCACAGAAATGAAACCTAATGATCCAGAAAATCTTAAAGAGTGGCAGCCGGGGGATATCATTGTTATGCTAAAACCCTATGAACATGTTGCTATAGTATCAGATAAGAGAAATAGCAAAGGAGTGCCTTATATAATTCATAATACAACACCTAGTGCTGCAGAATGCCCCTATATTTTTCAAGGTGTAGAACTTGTAGGGCACTTCAGGTGGAAGTACTAAGGTATGAAATACGTTGAGATTTTATTTTTCCATAAAAGATGGCATAACTCAATAAATTAAGTATGCCATCTTAATTTGTGAATCTACATTTGCCAACTACTTAGATGTAGAAAGTTGATTAGTAAATAAATAATTTTTGAGTATTAGTTTTACCATCAGCTTTTTCATTAAAACAATAATTAGTAGTAATGGACAATAAGATAATTGGTCACACACTAATCCAATAGATTTTATAAATACTTCATCAATTCTGTTTCAAATCCACTAGTTAAATTCATAAGACTTTCATAAAATTCATGACTTACTCCAGGAACATTATAATAGTGATTCTGTATATACCCCTTCATAGTACCCATAAACTTTAAATAACCATTTAAATCATTTGGCATATTGCCATTATATTCCTCGTTATGCATTAAAAAAGCACTATACACAGAGCTAAAACTTCTCATAGCCTCTTTAACTTCAGGAGTGGCACTTTCCCATTTTTCTCTCCAGGCTCTGCGTACTGATCCTGGTGCTGTTGGCGGAGGAAAGGATACTATACTGTTTTTAAACTCTTCAAAAGTACAATTTGCATGAGCAGCATGGCTAACGGTATAAAGTTCAAAGAGTTTTGCATCTTCCTCTTCACTTATTTTTTTTTCCTCTAGAGCTGATTTGTAAATTACCTGGACATTAATATTTTTATTAATTGGCTTATTATTTTTCATATTTAATAAATTGGTTGAATAATTGTTTAGACCAACACTATTTGACGTTATATTCACTATGTATTACCTCCCCGTTTTAAATAACACAAACTTAGGTATAATAATCCTAGCCAAAGTTTGTATTATTTAAAGTTTAGTTAATCCTTAGAAAAGATGGCATTACTTAATAAATGAAGTATACCATCCTAATTTGTGAATCTATATTTTTTATATAATTAGAAGTTTAACAATTATTTTGATATTAGTTGTGTCATCAGCTTCTTTATTAAAACCATAATTAATAATAATGGACAATAAGATAATTGGTCACACACTAATCCAATAGATTTTATAAATACTTCATCAATTCTGTTTCAAATCCACTAGTTAAATTCATAAGACTTTCATAAAATTCATGACTTACTCCAGGAACATTATAATAGTGATTCTGTATATACCCCTTCATAGTACCCATAAACTTAAAATAACCATTTAAATCATTTGGCATATTGCCATTATACTCTTCATTATGCATTAAAAAAGCACTATAAACAGAGTCAAAACTTCTCATAGCCTTTTTAACCTCAGGAGTGGCACTTTCCCATTTTTCTCTCCAGGCTCTGCGTACTGACCCTGGTGCTGTTGGCGGAGGAAAGGATACTATAGCTTTCTTACACTCTTCAAAGGTAAAAGCTGTATGAAGAGAATGATCTGATTTATAAAGCTCATAGAGTATTGCATCTTCCTCTTCACTTATTTTTTTTTCCTCTAGAGCTGATTTGTAACTTACCTGGATATTAATATTTTTGTTAATTGACTTATTATTTTTCATATTTAATAAATTGGTTGAATAATTGTTTAGACCAACACTATTTGATGTTATATTCACTATGTATTACCTCCCCGTTTTGAATATTATAAACTTCTGATTAACATTTTAGCTGAAATTTATGATATATTAAATTTTAATTATTTATTAGAAGATATAGCACAACCTAATAAATATATTTGATTGTGCTATATATTTATTGTCTATTTTCAGCTATGGAGTTATAGGAGCAATTTTATTAAAGGTAACATTAGTTCTTATAACTTTACCCATGTTACCAATGCAACCTAATTCAATGTTATGGGTTCCATCAGCTAAGTTATCAACTTTATAAGTAATGTACCAGCCAATAACCACTGTGCCATAAGAGCTATATTCTGTTATAGCTTCTCTGTTAACTTCTTTAAAATCAGTTGATACCTTATCCACATTAATAAATCTACTGCCATATCCTAGTTGTTTAACTTTAATGTATATTGGTCCAGAAGCCTCAATTTTGTTACCAGGGTATTGAATGAACTTACCTTTATTGAATGCTTCTTGAGTTGCCATTCCATCTACACCAAAGTAATATACACCAGGTGCAGCTGGTGCTGCATTTGCATTTGTTACAGGCATAGATAAAAGTATGCCTATTGCTAGTGTTAATACACTAAATAATTTTACTAAATGTTTCATAATTATAACATCCTTTCTATAATTGGTATTTTACTAAAATTATACAAATCATTAAAAAGATGGACAAGTATTAAAATACCTTATTACTATACATTATATAGCAATAAGCTGTTATTACTTACAGATACTCCCATTATCTCAGAAATTTAAGCAACAATTAAATTCTGTTATTTTGTTTAAAAATGAGGAGGTTTATGTGAAATTTTTTAAATAAAATTACTGTTTTATATCTTGAAATAATCTTGAAAGCCTTTGATTTTAAGGGGTTATAATAATTTAACTAAAAATAGATTTTTCAACTTATTAACATAGTTAATAAGCTAAAAATATTGTGTTAATGGTTATTAACACCACTTTACAACAAAATTAACTTACTTCATCTAAGTGAATTAAGGAATTAATTACCTCTAAAGCCCTATCATTAATTTTGCGCTTTTGTAGG
>NZ_JAGGLL010000018.1 GCF_017874425.1 Clostridium punense | reverse complement strand
CATTTTTTTACACAAACTCTCAAAAGCAACAATTCCAAGGCCTTCCAGGCATTTTGCTAGCGCAAAAAAAGTTGAATTTCCTATATAATAAAAAAGCCGCAAATTACTCTACGGCTTCAACACTAAAAAGGTTAGAGAATTCTCTTTAAGTTATAAATGCATTGTCATATAAATTTCCCTCATCAAGTGCAGATCAGCGTTTATACCATTTAGCTTGAGATTCTAATAAACCATAATACTTTCCTTTTAAATTAATTAACTCTTGATTTGTCCCTTCTTCCACTATTTTGCCATCCTCCATTACAACAATTTTATCGGCAATTTGAGTTGATCCCAATCTATGAGTAACAAAAATACAAGTCCTATTATTACTTAATTTCTTAAAAGTACAAAACACGTTAGCTTCTTCAATAGGGTCAATAGCCGCAGTTGGTTCATCCAAAACAATTAAATTATGTGGACGATATAAGCCACGTGCAATTGCAAGGCGTTGCCATTCACCTCCAGAAAGTTCTTGTCCACCAAAATCTCTTGATAAAATAGTTTCATTGTTGATTTTTAAATCATCAAAGCTTAGATTTATCTGTGAAGAAACATTTCCAATTGAATCTTGTGAGGAAAAATTGCTAATTCTTATATTATCCTCTGCTGGTAGCTTATACTTTATAAAATTCTGAAATACAGCACTAATGTTTGTGAATTTAGAGGACTTAGAGTATTTTTCCATATTTTTACCATCATATTGCACTTCTCCTTGTGATGGTTTATATAAACCCATGATTACTTTTGTTAATGTACTTTTACCAGAACCATTTTCCCCAACGATTGCTACGGATGTACCAGCTTTTATCCTTAGGTTTACATTTGATAAAGCATTTTTATTTGCATTTGGATATATAAAAGAAACATCTCTTAATACAATGTCTCCTGTTTTAGAGAGTTCTTCCTCAATTTCAATTTCTTTTTTTTCATTTATAAATCTAACAAGAAAGGATGTAGTTGAAATTCCTGCAAGAGCTTCACCAATATTTGCAATAAGGTTCTTTAGCATAGTGGTGATTTTATCTATGGAATAATAAACAGCTGCAAATTGACTTACTGAAATAGAACCATTATATAAATAGTAAATTAATAGACCTAGTGTGCTGAGGTACCCTAAAGTATTTACACCTCGCATAACTATAGCAATTTTTAGAAGCTTGTTTTTAACATTAACAAACTCTTTGCTAAATTTTTTGTTAGAATCTACAAACAGGCTATAGAAATAATTAAATGATCCGTTAACTAAGGTTTCTTTGAAATATTCTTTAGAAGTGATACAACCTTCGAAGTATTCGGTCTTTCTTCTTCTATTGGCTATTTTGTCTTCAAAATCATAATTATCACTGATTTTAATTAGTTCAGAAACTAATACTGGAATAAATATTAATACTATTGCAAATACCAACATAGGTTTTACAGAAATCAGATATAATGCTGTTATTAATAGAAAAGGTAAATATAAAAACAATATTTGCACTATAATACGGATTCCATTTGGTGCTTCTTGATTTCCTAAGCTTGCCTTCTTAATGTCATCAAACTTTTTTACATCTTCATAATCAATTAAGTCCATTTCATTTATACGATTATGAAACAGGGATTGCATATATCCATTGCCTCGTCTCCAAAAATAACCTTGTGCTAAAAACTCTAACCATTCAGCAACTGGATTAAGAATTAAGATAACTAGTATAGCTAATATAGGTGTTATCATAATGTCATAGGTGGATCCGTTAGCAACCTTTAATATATTATCAAATAATGATTGTAACACTACTATCTCTGAATACCGTAGAATACTAAATATTAGTGAAGCGACTATAAGCACCGAAAAGGTAAGGGGACTTGCTAGCCATGTATATTTAATTAACTTTAAAAAAACCTTGATATTAGACATTCCTTTTCCTTTATTCATAATACATCTCTCTTTGCTTGTTAAATAATTTTGCATATATATTATCTTTTCTCATTAACTCTTCATGAGAACCTTGCTCAGCAATGGTACCACAATTAAGTACTATTATTTCATCTGATATTTTTGTTGAACCTAACCTGTGACTGATCATCAATAAAGTTTTATCCTTAGCTACTTTTGAAAAATTACTATAAATTTTGCTCTCAGCAGTTGGACTCAAACTTGATGTTGGCTCATCTAAAATAATAAATGGATCATCTTTATAAAGAGCTCTAGCTATAGCGATTCTTTGCCACTGTCCCCCTGAGATATCTATTCCATTATCATAGATTTTACCTAAGTAGCTATTTTCTCCCTTTGGTAAATCATTAATCAAGTCACTCAGCTCAAGGTTTTTTATAACAGAATTAATGTCAGCTTCATGATCCCCAAAGGCAATATTATCTTTTAGAGAAACATAGTATTTGGCATAGTCTTGAGAAACAAGGGAAAACATACCACCTAGTTCATTGAAGCTGTAAAGCTTTATATTCTTACCATTGACTAAAATTTCGCCCTCAAAATCTCTATATAAACCTACTAATATTTTAATTAAAGTTGTTTTTCCTGCTCCATTTAAGCCCACTAAAGAGTATGATTTACCTTTTTCTAAGTATAAATTTAAACCTTTGATTATATAATCTTTAGAGTCTCTATACTTGAAATACAAATTTTTAATGTGCAAACTTTCAAATTTTAACTTTTCATATTTATCATTAAACACTTCTTTATTTTCTTCCAATGCTATAAATTTCTTAAAGTCTTTAACATATTCCTTATGTGAAGAAAACTCAAAGAAAAGTTCTGATACTTGAACTGAAATTACTTTTGTTAAATTTATCATGCTACCTAATATTGATGTAAATAACCCAACGCTTAATAGTTTATTGGATACTTGTCGAGATAAAGAGACAATAATTAAAATAATAAATATATTCATCACTATATTACATAATTTGATTCTTAAAGTTTCACTTGCTAGCTTCTTTGTATTAAAATTTGATCTATAAAGATGGGCATCCTTAAACCTTTTATTTAGTGCATCCGAATAATTAAATAGGGTTCTTTCAGCACTAGCTTCTCTATTTGACAACACATCAGATAGATAATTCATCTGTCTTGTTATAAAACCCACTTTCTTCTCTGACTCATAGATTGCTTTACCACCCTTAAAAGTCAGAAAAATTATTGGAACTATAATAAAAACAAAAATTACGTCTATCCACCAATTATATTTATATAACACATATAGAATAGAAATTACTTGTATAGCTATAGAGATAATCAAATTGCTCCATTTGAGAATTTCAGTGATCCTCTTTTCTATGTTATTAGTAACTCTTAATACTAAATCCTGGGTTTCAGTTGACTCAAATAATAAATAATCAATAGAAAATTGCTTTTTTATGATTTCTGGCTTTAATTTATTTCTTAGTGCATCTTCGAATAATTGATAAAAGTAAATTTTTAATTCTTCACTAAACTGCATATAGAAATAGCCTATCCCCATAAACATAGCATTTTTTAGCATTATATAAGTTTGAGGCTCCTTGGATGCTAATGTCATTGCAGAATCAATAAACTTTCCAACAATCACCAGCATTAGAGGAACTAGTAACCCATCCATCACCGTTAAAGCGAAGCATGCTATAAAAAGCATGGGTGAATATCTAGCACATAATTTAATAGTACTTAAAATGGATATTCTTTTATAATTACCATCTATAAAACCTTTGTTTTCAATCAAAGCTATTCCACTCCCTACAATATAATTAACCCTCACAAATTCAATGAATTATGTATTCTAGGCATCTGAAAATAAATAACAAGTCAAAGATGTGAAGGATATTTTGAGGTCACAAGCAAGCTTGTGTTCACAAGCAAGCTTGTGCCGACAATGAAACAGGTTCCGCAGATAGTAGAGCTATCTAAGGGTTCTGTTGACGCAGTATAACACAAAATAGCCGAGCATACTAACTTATTTATTTTTTGAAGATGCCTATATAATTTTAACGTTTCTGCACATCAAAATAAAAGGTAATAATCCTTTCTATATCATTCTTAACACAAAAGCTACCACCCATTGTAACAGTGATAGCTTTTGTGCATCTTCTCTAATAATGTCCTATAACCGGTTTGTCCTTTTTCTTATGCTTACGATCAGGTTCATATTTTTGCCAATATACCCTTTTTTCATTTAGTCTACTTCTTGCTTCTTTTTCCTCTGCTGGGTATCCAATTAACACAACCCCAAGAGGGATAACATGTTCAGGCATATTCAACAATGCTTTAACTGCACTAACATTGCTTTCCACAGGATAAACGCCTATCCATACTGAACCAAGTCCACTTCCTGTAGCAGCAATTAAAATATTTTCTATTGCTGCACTACAATCTTGTACCCACATTTCTTTTCCTGGCCCCTTAAAAGCTAGTTTCATATTTCCACACACCACAATAGCAACTGGTGCATTGTATCTTGCAAAAACCAATTTATCTTTTAACTCAAATAGCTTGTCCTCTTCATCAATAACCACAAACTCCCAAGGTTGACAATTAGCAGCTGTTGGCGCTGCAGTGGCTGCCTTTAATAAGGTCATAATCGTATCTCTTTCTACTTTCTTGTCTAAGTAATTTCTAATACTTCTTCTTTTATAAATGGCTTCGATTACTTCCATGTTAATCCCCCTTTATTCATCCAATCCATCAGCTGGTTCTATACAAAAATCACTACAAAATTTAAGGATTGCCTTTTCCATAGCATTTAAGATATGGCTAGGGCCAGCCTAGGTAACATATATCTGTAAAATCAGCTTAACACTTACATCTCAAATGGTTTAACTTTGTAAGTTTTTTATATTTTACTTATTTTTATTGCAGCATTCTTATAAAAGTAATATTACATTAAATTTAAACTATTTACAATTATATGAATATAATGTAAAATATAGGTATTGTTAAATATAAAGGAGGACGTAAGTTATGACACCAGCTAATTGCTAACATTAATTTTATTTTAAAATTAATAGATATTTTTAAGGAGTATAGTCTTTTCCTGTTTTGGGGTAGACCTTTTTGTTGTGCTCTTTAAATGAATTTAGCAATTTAGAAGATAACTTACTTTACTGAAATATATTTAATTTTTAAACAAGATTTTTATATAAATCTACTACTTAAATAAGGTAACATTTTACTGTTCTTATTTAATGACACTTTTGAATGATTATTCTCCCCCATTGTTACTCTTAAGCAAGCTTAGGGTGGAATTTAATCTGCATCCCAAGTCGTTGAATAAAATAAGCCTGTTCTTTATTTAAGGTTGATTATATTTATATATCTTTGATTTTATAAATTATAGCTATTTTTAGACCGTAAGAATATTCTTTCTTATGGTCTTTTTATTTTTCATGAATTTTTATTAATCCTTCTAAGGTTTCTAGCGTGAAATCTTAGAAGTTAGTAAGTTATCAACTAATTGCCTTAAGTACTTGAATTATTATTTTATGAGATGAGGGATTATAGATGATTGAATTTACAATGTATCGTATTATGAAAAGATTTGGAGATAACTTAGTATTAAATAATATAACTTTTACTGTATATGATAAAGAAAGAGTTGCCCTTGTAGGTAGGAATGGTTGCGGAAAAAGCACTATTTTAAAACTACTAGCTGGCATAGAACCAATGGATAGAGATGATAGATTAGATTCACGTGATGGAAGGCTAAAAGGCTGGATTAAAATTCCTAAGGGAGTTACCGTTGGATATCTTAATCAGCTTCCAGATTATCCAGGAAACTTAAAGGTTATTCATATATTAAAATCTGCTTTTGAAGAAGTTTATACCATCGAAAAAAATCTTAGAGAGCTGGAAAATACTATGTCTACTCTAGATGGAGAAGAACTGGAGAGAGTATTAAAACGGTATAGTGATCTCCAAGAGGTGTATATCACTAAAGGCGGCTATGATATAGAGGAGAAATTAAGTAAAATATGCAAAGGATTAAAATTCGATGATGCTTTTCTAAATAAAGACTTTAATATTTTAAGTGGTGGTGAAAAAACCACAGTAAGTCTTGGAAAAATCCTGTTAGAAAGCCCTGATATTTTACTTCTTGATGAACCTACAAATCATTTAGATATGGATTCTATAGAGTGGCTTGAAGGATATCTTAGAAACTACAATGGCATTGTTATGGTGGTTTCCCATGATAGGTATTTCTTAGATAACGTGGTTACTAAGGTTATTGAAATAGAAAATAAACAAAATACACAGTATGATGGAAACTATTCTGACTATGTTAGACAGAAAGAAGATAATATGCTGGAGCAATTTAAGGATTATAAAGATCAACAAAGTAAAATAAAAGCTATGGAAAGTGCAGTTAAGAGGCTTAGGTCTTGGGAACATTATACAAGGGCTGCAAGTATTCAAAAAAAGTTAGATAAGCTTGATAGAGTTGATAAACCAGTATTTAAAAAACAAACTATTAAACTAGATTTTAAAAATACAGAAAGGTCAGGTTCTAATGTAATAAAAGGTTCTGAAATCTGTAAGAGCTTTAATGATAAAGTTATATTAAGTAAAGCTCAGTTAAACATTTACTATGGTGAAAGAGTGGCTCTCATAGGTCCCAATGGTAGTGGCAAAACTACATTTTTAAAAATGCTTTTAGGTAACATGGATTTAGATAGTGGAATTTTACAAATAGGAGCTAATGTGAAATATGCCTACTTGCCACAAGAAATCGTTTTTAATAATGAAGAGGACACTGTTATTGAGTGCTTCAGAGAAGATAGAGATATTTTAGAGGGAAAAGCTAGAGAATATCTTTCTAAGTTTATGTTCTTTGGAAAAACTCCTTATCAAAAGGTGAAACATTTATCTGGTGGAGAAAAGGTTCGACTTAAATTAAGTATGCTACTATATGATGAGATAAATCTTCTCATACTAGATGAGCCAACTAACCACCTTGATATTGACTCCATTGAAACTCTCGAGGCAGCACTTGAAGATTTTAAAGGAACTATCTTTTTCATTTCCCATGATAGATATTTTATTAATAAAGTCTGTGATAGAATAATTTCACTAGAAGATAACAACCTGGTAAGTTATTCTGGTGACTATGATTTCTATAAGAACAGCAAAATTCAGGAGCTAGTAAAGTCAAATACCATTGAAGTTCCCAAAAAAGCGGCTTCAAGTAACCCAATTAATAAACCAAATAATGATTTTAATAAGTCTAAGTTTAAATTGGAGAAACTAGATGACAGCATAAAATCCTTAGAGGAAGAACTTGATAAAATTGATAACCTCATGGATAGCTCAGCCTCTAATTATGAAGAATTAAATAAGCTTTATTCTAAAAAAGCGGAATTAAATGAGAAATTAGAAGATGTGATTGCTGCATGGGTTGCTTTAAATAGTGAAGCTAATTAGCTATAAACCTTACCTTATAGAATAAACTTTAGGTTAAATCTTTTTAATTTGCCCTGTATCTAAAAACTGCAAATCTGAATCCATCTATAAGTTAATATAAATATAAATAAGTGAACTTCCTTCTGAATTATCAATTTATTTGTTGACAATAAAATCAAGTATTGTTATTATCATTGTAATATGTAAAAACATTGAATCCTTTGAAGAGGGGTAGTAGACAGCTGATTTAGTTAAAGAGAGCCGGGGATGGTGGAATCCTGGTACGATAATGGCTGGTGAATGGGCCTCTGAGGAGTAATCCGAAATTCATTTATGAAAAGTAGTAATTACCGTAATCCATACGTTATAATGGATAGAGCATGTTAGTGCTTGAACTTATAAGTGGCAATTTATTTTAGTTGCAATTTAGGTGGTACCGCGGATATTACTCCGTCCTAATTTATTTAGGACGGAGTTTTTTATTTTATAAAACATTAAATTAACTTCCAAAGGTGGTGGTGCAATATGTCATGAAGTTCAATTAAAAGACCTAATTCTTACTCCAATACTAAAACCAATTTTTATAGTTTAACAGGCAAATTTACAGAAAACAGAGAAAACAACTTATATAAATATGTAGCTTCAATTTATATGAGTTATATCAAATTAGGTGGTAGCACCACTATTATTTACAGGAGGTAATAAAATGAAAAATAGTAAAGGTTATTTTGGTGAATTTGGAGGGGCTTATGTCCCTGACCAGTTGAAAACCGTATTAAACGAAGTTGAGGAAAATTTTTATAAGTATATTGAAGACAAGGAATTTCTTAATGAGTTGAATTACTATTACAAACAATATATCGGAAGAGAAAATCCACTTTATTTTTCTGAATCACTTACTAGAAAAATTGGTGGCAGCAAGATATATCTTAAAAGAGAAGATTTAAATCATACAGGTGCACATAAAATAAACAATGCTATAGGGCAAGTGCTTTTAGCAAAAAGAATGGATAAAAAAAGGATTGTTGCAGAAACAGGTGCTGGTCAGCATGGAGTAGCTACAGCTACGGTTTGTGCCCTATTTAATATGGACTGTGTTATTTATATGGGGCAAGTAGACGTGAAACGTCAGGAAATTAATGTTTTCAAGATGGAACTTTTAGGAGCTAAGGTTATACCAGTTAGTAGTGGCACTGCAACTTTAAAAGATGCAGTAGATGCTGCTCTAGAAGACTTTGTAGTAAACTCTGCTAATACCTTCTATTTACTTGGCTCAGCAGTAGGTCCTCATCCTTATCCTACAATGGTCAGAGAGTTTCAAAGTGTTATTGGGAAAGAAGCCAGAAAACAAATATTAGAAGTTGAAGGCAAATTACCAAACTATGTTATTGCTTGTGTAGGTGGTGGTAGCAATGCTATTGGACTTTTTAGTGCCTTTGAAAATGATAAAAATGTTAATATAATAGGTGTTGAACCAGCAGGTAAAGGCCTTAATACCAAGCTTCACGCTGCCTCATTATGCAAGGGTACTCCTGGAATTATACACGGGTTTAAATGCTATACCCTACAAGATGAGAACGGTACTCCTCTTCCAACCTACTCTATTGCACCTGGACTAGATTACCCAGGTGTTGGTCCTGAACACAGCCACTATAAACACATAGGAAGAGCAACTTATGAATCTATTACAGATGATGCGGCTCTGGAAGCCTTTATGTTACTTTCAAAAACAGAAGGAATCATTGCCGCCTTAGAAAGTTCACATGCTATAGCCTATGCCATTAAACTAGCTAAAACACTATCTAAGAATGATATTATTATAGTAAATCTTTCTGGTAGAGGTGATAAGGATATATATCAGATTAAGGAAATACTATCCCTTAACAAAACGCTTATGTAATTAAGTAAATATTTCAGATTAAAATATAAGTTGGAGGGGTGCTCAGCTAACTTAATAGTTATCTATGCACTCCCCTTAACTTCTTTAACAAGATTAAGTTTATTTTCTGATTCCACTTACTTTTTAAAAATTATTATTTATTTTTCCAACTCAGTGGTGTTATAAGTGTGTACGGCAATTTTGTAGTTAAATCACCTTTTGCACTATTAATTTGCCCTTGAGTTAAGAATATACAATTAGTCAGGTTTGCTCCTCGTAAATCTGCATTTCTTAGATCTGCACCTATAAGGTCAGCTCCTGATAAATCTGTTCCTCTTAGGTCTGCAGCAATTAAAAAGGCTCCACTTAAATTTTGTCCTCTTAAATCCTTTTTTCTAAGATCTGCTCCCATAAGATTTAATCCTCCACCAAAGGCCTTTTTCCGTCCAAGAGTACTCTTATTACTTCCTCCAACCTTTTTTCTAACCATCTCACTAGTTTCCTTTAGCAGTGAATTAACTGCCATTCGATGTGGAACCAGATCTAAAGCTAAAAGCTTTCCAGCACTAAGATTAGTTAGCTCTTCTGTTTTACTTATAATAGCTCTAAACTTTTCTTGAATCTTATGATCTTCCTGAAACTTAAGTCCATCTATTAAATACCAAAGCATTTCATGAAGTTGCCTTTGTATTAGAAATACCTGAAACATCTCCTCTGCATATTCTGGACTTTTTCTCCAATGTTCCCCATTGTAGGTCACTTGAGCTACCTTTTGGCCAGCCCCAAAACAATCGTAAGCTGTACAACCCTTTAGTCCCATTTGTGTTAAGTTTTCATGAACCTTGCATTGAAAGTTTTGTTGTAGATTTATACATGGTTTCCCAGCATCCTTATTTTCTGGAAAGCCTTCAGAAGATGAAAAATATAAAGCTACACAGCAAAGACCAAAGCACTTTTCACAATCTACTCTTAAATTATCACAACTAATACTTGAAGAAGCACTTAGTTTATTATCATTTATATTGTCGTTTATATTATTATCTAAAGATTTCATATTTCTTGCACCTCATATTTTAACAGTTCATTAGCATCTAAAAAAATAATAAGTCAAATATCTGAAGGATATTCTGAGTTATACTGACTTATTTTATGAAGATGTCTTAGTTTTTAATCTAATATTATCATTTGAACTACACTTATTCAACTTTATAGTTTTTATTTAATCAGATGTCTTCTTTTGTTACATTTAACTTTCCTATATTTAAACTTCTATCGTACATGTACTTCTTTAAGTAAAAAAATCTAAATTTGCTGTATAACAAATAAGATGGACCATTTTAAATAGCCCACCTTCATTATACTATATAACTCCACTAATCAATAAGATTTTCATCTTTCATTCTCTTTAGTGATTCATTCATTGACTTTTCTAATTCCTCTTGAACTGAGTAGTATACAGCTATTTGCATTAAAGCCACCATAGCTTGTCGTATTTCCCCAGCTAAAGCATCCTTGCTTGGTTCACCGTGTTTTAATCTTTTTACACCACTAGCTTCAAAGTGATTAACTTCACTTGCCACCTCACCACATTCTTCTAGTAGTCTTGTAACCATCTGAAAGGGCTCTACCCCCTCTGGGAAACGCTTGAAGCTTCCCTCCACCATTTTATAAAATCTCTCCATCTTCTTCTCCCCCATCATTGTTATTTGAACATTTGTATACACCAAGTTTTATAATGGTGATTCTTATAAAACTTTATGATGCTTTCCATATCCTTTGTAGATGAATAAAGTAAGGATCTCTCAATACCATTTTCCTTTGAGATTTCCAATACTTTATTTAAAAGAATATTTCCAATCCCTTGTCCTCTATTGTTTTTTGACACATATATATCTTCTATTTCAATATATAATTCCCCATCACTGAATATTGTCATATTCTTAGCTTTATTTATTACTCCGGTCACAAAACCAATGATATTCTCTTGCTCTTCAGCAACCAAAAAGTATTTTCCTAACCTTTCAAAAAGATATTCCTTATTAGCAGGTATGAGACCGTAGGTTATATCTTCTTTAGCCCATTGCTCTTGTAGCGAAATAACATAATCCAAATCATCATAGATGCATTGTCTAATGATAAAATTCTCCATGTAGTTTCCCCCTTAACTAAGTAAAACACCTATGAGATATCTCATCAATCCCTTAGATGTTTAATACATTTAGATATCTAATTTTTAATTACTTTAACAATATTAGTTATAAATCTTTGAAAGTCTTCTAAATTATTCTGAACTATTTCATATATAAATTCATCCTCAATTTTAAAATACATATGAACTATTCTATTTCTAAACTTTGCCATGCTGAAGTATATATCTATGTCTTTAGTTTCAATAATCTGATTATCAGCTAACATTTGAAAATGTGCCTTATTATCCTCTGGCTTCCCCCACCTATTTCTTGCAATGATATGACTTGAAATATCTAACATAGCCTCTATGGTTACTTGAAGCAAATATTTAGCACTATCAACATTTCTAAAGTCTTCTAAAAATATATCCTTCTTAACCTCTCGTAACTTCTTTAGCTTTAGTAAATTTTGTTCCATGAAGTATATTTTTTCCTCAATTTTATTCACATCTATATTCATATTTTCCCCCTAAGTATTGAAGCTATCATAAAAGTCTTTTCTAAAAGCTTCTATTCTATGTTTTTCTTCTCTATACCTGTTTAATACATATTCTATATAATCTGATACCTTTATATAATCCCTCTCATATAAAGTACGCCCTTCTTTAATAGTCTTAAACTGAAGTAGTATAGGGGCTTTTTTCAGGTTTATAATATCAACATTTTCATAGGCAATAGCATCAGAAATCTTGCAAGCTACATCCATTTCTTCCATTAAAGATAAATCATTTTGAAAGAGAATTGCAAAGTCAATATCACTATCCTCTCTTTGGTACTCTGTGCCATAGGACCCTATAATCCAAACTCCTACTATTTTTTCATTTGTTTTAAAATAATTTACAAGGTTATTTATTTTATTTTCAATATTAATCATATCATGTACCCCTAAATCATCACTTAATTAAAACTTTTCCTTATAAGATTCAATAATCTTATAAAGATTCAATTACTTATTTATATTATATACTAAATATCATAGAAGTAATACTACGTAATATGTTGCTAAAGAGTTTTCATTTATCCTACTTGCTGTTCTTTAATAACTTCTAACCATTATTTTAAAGTAAAAACTTCATAAATACAGTGCACAAACTAAGTGAATTTTAGTAAGTTCAATAATAATTTTAAAATTTATCAACAAATTCATCTCACTATGTCTGTGTACGAAAGAAGCCTCACTTTCATACTACTCGAAAATGAGACCTCTAGCTTTTATTTCTTTATTTTCTCACATATCCAGAAGTGTCTTTATTGTATACGCTTTCATCTATTGGTGTGTTTACCTCTAGTTTTGTACACTCATATTTACTCTTTACATTTCCATTGTCATCAAAGGATAGAAATTGAAGAATTATTCCGGTTTCTTTATCCATCATTAAAGAAAATTTACCTTGATTATGCTCAGTAAATGCCCTATCAATTATACCTTCTAGTTTATACACATCTCTTCCTAAAAAAGTTGACTCTGTGTAATTCCAATCCTCATAAAAAAACATATATGTTCTAATAGGAGAGCATATAATATCACTACTTATTCCTAAGTAATCATAATCTTGTCTTGTCTTATTAGGATGCAAAAACAATTGAATAGGTCTTACTATCGTAGGCTTTCCCTTAAATGTACGTTCCTCAAACTCACTATAAATTTTATCATTATCGTCAAAAACTTTTCTTTTATCATTATGACGAATCAAAGTTATGGTTTTTTTACCTTTCTCATCAATTATGGACAATGAAGCTTTTTTTCTGTATCCACTATAAAACTGGCTTTCATGCTATAATTGCCCTTTGCTCTTTCTTCAATAAACTCACCTTTGCAGGTTTTAAAATTGTCCACAGCATTAATCATTTTAGAGTGTATTTCTTCCTTTTCTGGATAATTGAAGTTTTTTCTAACTTTTTCACCATTTGGTATTATATCTAGTTTTGCTTCATCCTCCTTTGACAATTTTGATTCCCCACTTGTATTACTTTCTTCTGAATTTGTCTCTTGTTCTATTGCTACTTCCTTGCTTTTATTAAAAACATTTAACTTAACACCACTTTTTTCAGCCTTATATAATCCAAGGGATATGGCTACTATTGTCAGCACTATTGCTAAAATATAGTTTTTCGATTTTTTATTCATATTTCTCCCCATTTTCCCATATCTAATTTCTTTTAATATCTAAACGGCCTCATTACCATAATTTATGGTAGCTCCTATGACCTCTAATTCTTATCTTCTTATTTTTTCACATATCCAGAGGTGTCTTTATTGTATACGCTTTCATCTATTGGAGTGTTTAACTCTAGTTTTGTACACTCTATTTTACTCTTCATACCTCCATTGTCATCAAAGGATAGAAATTGAAGAATTATTCCAGTTTCTTTATCCATAATTAAAGAAAATTTACCCTGGTAATGCTGAGTCAACGATTTGTCAATTACACCCTCTAATTTATACACATCTCTTCCTAAAAAAGTTGATTCTGTGTAATTCCAATCTTCATAAAAAAACATATATGTAACTATGGGGGAAGAAATAATATAATCACTTATCCCTAAATAATCACGATCTTCTCTTTTCTTACTTGGATTTAAAAATAATTGAATAGGTTTTAATATTGTAGGTCTACCCTTAAATGTTCGTTCCTCAAACTCTCTATAAATTTTATCATTATCATCAAAAACTTTTCTTTTATCCTTATGAAGAATTATAGTTATATTTTCTTTGCCTTTTTCATCATTTATAGACATGGAAGATTTATTTTCCTTATCCACCACAAAGCTGACTTTCATGCTATAATTGCCCATAGCTCTTTCTTCAATAAATTCACCTTTACAGGTTTTAAAATTGTCCATAGCATTAAACATCTTAAATTGTATTTCTTCCTTTTCTGGATAATTGAAAATTTTTAAGACTTTTTCACCATTTGGTATTACCTTTAGTTTTGCTTCATCCTCCTTTGACAATTTTGATTCTCCGTCAGTATTCCTTTCTTCTGACTTTGTCTCTTGTTCTATTGTTACTTCCTTGTTCTTGTTAAAAATATTGAACTTAACACCACTTTTTTCAGCTTCATATAATCCAAGGGATATAGCTACTATTGTCAATGCTATTGCTAAAATATAGTTTTTCGATTTTTTATTCATATTTCTCCCCATTTTCCCATATCTATTCTCCCTTAATATCTAAACGGCCTCATTACCATAATTTATGGTAGCTCCTATGACCTCTAATTCTTATCTTCTTATTTTTTCACATATCCAGAGGTGTCTTTATTGTATACGCTTTCATCTATCGGTGTGTTTAACTCTAGTTTTGTACACTCTACTTTATTCTTTATACCTCCATTGTCATCAAAGGATAGAAATTGAAGAATTATTCCAGTTTCTTTATCCATCATTAAAGAAAATTTACCTTGATTATGCTCAGTGAATGCCCGATCAATTATACCTTCTAGTTTATACACATCTCTTCCTAAAAAAGTTGACTCTGTGTAATTCCAATCCTCATAAAAATACATATATGTTGTAATGGGTGAGCAAATAATATAATCACTTCTTCCTAAATAATCACGATCTTCTCTCTTTCGTCCTCCATTCAAAAACATCTCCATAGGTTTTAATATTGTAGGTTTTCCCTTAAACATAGGTTCTTCAAACTCTCTATAAACTTTATCATTATCATCAAAGGATTTACTTTTATCCTTATGTTGAATTAGAGTTACGTTTTTTTTACCTTTTTCATCTGTTATTGACATTGAAGCTTTATTTTCCGTATCTACTACAAAGCTGACTTTCATTTTATAGTCATCCTTTGCTCTTTCTTCAATAAACTCACCCTTACAGGTTTTAAAATTGTCCATAGCATTAAGCATCTTAAAGTGTATTTCTTCCTTTTCTGGATAATTAAAGTTTTTTCTAATTTTTTCGCCTTCAGGTATTGCCTTTAGTTTTGCTTCAGCCTCCTTTGACAATTTTGTTTCTCCATCAGTATTACTTTCTTCTAACTTTATCTCTTCTTCTATTACTACTTCCTTATTTTTATTAAAAATATTTAGCTTAACACCACTTTTTTCAGCCACATATAATCCAAGAGATATAGCTACTATTGTCAACACTATTGCTAAAATATAATTTTTCGACTTTCTATTCATCTCTTCCTCCTAAATTTTCATTATCTTTCTATATCTAATCCCTTCATTATATTTCTCCTTTATTTCATTGGGGTAAAACTTTTCTTGTAAATAAATGTAGATATTGTCCTTTTCTATACCCTTTTCGTAATATTCCTTCTCAAGGGTGTAAACCTGAGTAAGTAATAATTTTTCTCCTGGTTGAACATTTTTCAAATCACCCTTATCTAATTTAAGGTTACCTGTTTGCACTCTATAATACTCAATTACCATTGATGATTCTATCAAATGCATTGCATTTTTCACCTCTGCAGTGGTATTTACAATTTCAGTGTTTACTACTAAGTCTATATACTCTGTTCCTATGTTATTTTTTGCATCAGATTTTCTGGTTTCTGATGAAACCACTTTTACTTTAATACCTTCACAATCTGCATAACTTCCCTTTTCATAGCATTCCATTGTGAATTTTAGGGGAACATTGTGATTAACCTTATAATAGCGATATCCAAATAAGAGTAAAATACTAACTAACAAAAGCATTGTTAGTTTACTTTTTTTCATTAGTGTCCCTCCCTTAATATTTCATGATTAACAATAGAACCATTTTCTATGTAAAAAATTTCGTCTGATAAAACCTCTAATTCTTCTTTATCGTGACTTGCTATTAAAATTAACTTATTATTGTTTTTCATTTTCATAAGTAATTCTTTAATTGATACTATTGCCTCTGAGTCTAAGGCATTAGTAGGCTCGTCTAATATTATTAACTCAGGATTTTCCATTAAAGCTTGGGCAATTCCTAATCGTTGCTTCATGCCTAAGGAGTATTTTTTAAATTTCTTCTTATCTTCTGGATTTAATCCTACTGCCGATATAATCTCTTTAATTTCCTTTTCTCCAATTTTATTATTAATTTCTGCAATAAGCTTAAGATTTTCATATCCACTTAAGTTTGGTAAAAATCCAGGGTACTCAATAATAACTCCCACACTTTCAGGAAAGGATATATCTGATCCCAGTACTTTTCCATCAATTTCTACCTTTCCCTCAGTAGGTTTTATTAATCCACATAAAGCTCTAAATAACATAGTTTTTCCAGAGCCATTTTTTCCTCTAAACCCATATATTTTTCCCTTACTAAGCTTTAAATCTATGTTATTAAGAACCTTTGTATTTTTTATTTCTTTAGATAAATTTTCAACCTTTAAATAATAGTTTTCATTCATAATTACACCCCACTATATAAAATCTTTATGTTCTACTAATTTATATCCCAAACCCATTAATATAACACTTATTCCTATGGTATAAACAAGAGAAAAGGCTATTGATAATCCAATTTCATTATTGAAATAATCATGTCTTAGAATCATAGAATGAATTGCTACAAGAAACTTATTGTTCCACCATATAGGCATTGTTAAAATTATAGTTGTTGCTAAAAAGGCATATCTAGAATTTAGAGCTATGGATATTATGGCTTGAAAAAGTACCAGTGCTAAGGATGTAAATATATAAGTTATAACCAGCCACATAAGAATATTTAAATGGGGTACTTCCATAACTAATACTTCTTTTATAAACTTGCTACTTTCTAGGTTAAAGCCTAAAGATACTCCTCCTAAGAGATAAGTTAATCCCATTACTACTAAATATATAAGAAGCACATTTACAACAATCCAAGTGCACTTTGATAGCCAATATAATAGGATTTTTTTACTTCTCAGCAAGATATAATTGGAGTCTCTCTTTAGGTTTTCACTAATAAAATCTCCTAGAATAAATATTACAAAAACATTTATGATTAGCCAATTTATGGGAATATCTAGAGCTGTTGGATCAAACTTTACATCTTTATACATTATAAAGAACAAATCAATTAAATTCCCCTGATAATTCCTTACTGCTACTATGTTTCCTATATTTAAAATAATTATAATAACTAAGAATAATATAAGTTTCTTCTTGTAAAAATTAAAACCATGAATTAAATCTAGCTTTAATATATTTCTAAATGCTTTTAAATTATTCATTTCATTAAAATCCTTTACTTATAAAATCTTTATCCTTATACATCTCTCTACCTACTAAATAAAGAGCTATAAGAAGAAATAGTAAATATGCAATATTTATTATAAAATCACTTGAGCTAACCCAAGTTTCTAGGGTTAAAGAAAATTTATTCATTAATATTGCAGAATTAAGAAACTCAAAATCTATAAAAGGAACTAGTAACACAACTATTGCTAATATTCCATTGTTATTTATGATATTCTTTAGAATTATAATAAGAAACCCTATCACTGAAAGGCCAAGAAACTTTATTATAAAAGTTTTCAAAAACACTATATATATTGGGATAGAGTTTAGGACTCCAAGTATATCTAAATTTTTATACTGCGGTAACTTATATAATCGATCTCGTTTAGGCCATAGATTCTCAAATCCCCCTCCATATACCCACCCTATAGAGTACCCTAACCATACAATAAGTAATGACACAATAGCTGAAAGAGCAATAACAAAAAACACATGGTTATTAAGTATATTCTTACGGGTCTTCATTTTTATTATGAAGCCTTCCTTCTCACTACTTATAATGTGAGAATTAATTCCAAAAAATAAAATGGGTGTGTATAAATATATAAAAGCTGCTGATCCAGCCATGCCATTTTGTCCATCTAAAGTTGAAACAATGCTAATTACTGATTTCTCTTCAAAGGAAGACATAATAAAGTAAATAGATAATGAATAAACTAAAATGCACACTGAAATTATAATAAAATACAGCTTTTTATTTTTAATTTCTCTTTTTAAATTATTAATTAAGCTCATTTTTCATTCCTCCAGCTAGGAATACATAAAAACAAGCAGCAACTACTATAAGTGGAAATAATGCAAACATATGATTATAGCGAGACTGACTAAATAAATAAAGCATTGGAGAATAGTCATCATAAACAGAATGTGCTATCATAGAGGACATAACATCCATACCTATATAAAGTATAAAAGGAATAATTGTAATTACATATTTACTCCTAAAAAATATACTAATAGCTAAAGCAATGCTACTAAAGGTTCCTCCATATATAAATAAAAGCATAATTCTTATAAATACATGGAGTAAGGGGTATTCATAGTATATATAGGGTAGAAAATCCCTTGAACTCAAAGCTAATGAACTATAAGAAACCTGGGGCTCTATACTAGGAATGGTAGCTGCATAAATCATGTAATTTACTATAAGTGGAATACTAATAATCAATCCACTGACAACAAAGTTCACTAAAAATCTATTGATTAAGTATTTTTTCTTATCGTATCTAGTAACAATATTTTTTATAAAACCACTTTTTACATCCTCCAAATAGGCATCTGAAAAGGCAATAGTAACAATCAGGGGAAATACCATTTGAAGCATTCTCACATATTTCCCTAAGCTATATTGAATAAAATTGCTATAAACGCCACTTGAAAAATTAGAGAAATTCTCAGGTTTTAATTTTATCTGATTATTTGTTAATGCTTCTAAAGCAGTTATTGCTATGCCAACTAAAAGTGCTATATAAAAGGATGGTCTTTTTAATAATCTTTTTATTTCAACTTTCACCATAAGCTTCTCCTATCAAAATTATGCTATACCACTTTAAACTGGTATAGCATAATTTTATTTTATATGTTATTATACTGAATCTGGACTCCACACGCCTTTGGCATACCACATTCCTGTGCCTGCTGCACCACCACGACCTTCTCCTTTCAGTTTAATCATTCCTACTCCCCTGTCCTCATAAGAATAGTTAGGAATCCTTGCTACTGTTCCTGAAGGTGTTGAAGCATAGAAATAATCACTCCAAAAAACTTGTGAGAAGTCGTTACCATTTGAATTAACTACTTTTACATGATATCTTCCATGACCACTTGTCATCCAGTCATGTCTCATATATACTGAAGTTGAGTCATACTTTTTTCTAGCCTCTGTATGCGAAACACTGCCGCCAGAACTAAAAACAAATTCATACTTTTCATCACTAACATCTCCAGCAAATGCAGTTGTTGCAAATCCTGTGATCCCAATCCCTGCTACTAATGCAAGGCTTACTAAAAATTTTTTTCTCATAATATTTTCCCCCTCTTATAACATAGCTGCAAAGATCCCTAGAAAACATTACAGTTTTCTGTAAAGCATTTACACTATATTACTTTAATCTTTTTATTAAAATTTCTACCTACCATTAAGATGCTATAGGAAGTTTACTACCTAAATGCCCAGCAGAAAATTTAACCTAACATTGAAACCATTTTGCAATATACCCAAAATATTTACCCATACTACCATAACTTAGTATGTTACTTAATTTTCTATTTTTTAAGTAACATTAGTTTCTTTAATTGAATTTTATCACTTAGTATTTTATTTGTCTACATATTTTTTGAATTTTGTTACTTTTTCAGTCAATTTATTTGTTTGTTTTCATTTTAGGTTTTTTCCCAATAATTATACACATTAGTAATTATTAAGCTTATAGAGCCGTGGTAAAAACATAAAGATGCTTGTAAAGAAAATATCAATTTATAACTATACCTTATTTTAAGAGTCTCAGAGAGTATAAAGGTATTATATTTTAATACTTCTCATATTATTGCTATATAAAAAGGTGGAGTTTATCATACAGGAACAAAAGCGTGTATGCACATGCTTTTTAAATACCTGCAGCTACTTGCATTTTTTACACTTTTTTAGAACTTAGTAGTTTCAACACTTTCTAGGCACACTTTTTATACAAAAAAGTTAAAATTCATATATAATAAAAAAATAGACCCTATACAAAAGTATAGAATCTATTGTTAGTTCAAAATTATTAAATAAAACTTGTTTTAAAAAATAATATGTACCTTTTGAAACTTCAATGCTAAAGTAGTTTTTCCTGGTAAATATTATTATTCATTCCCACAGGCTCAGGATCATGACCAAATCTCTTTGGTGCTCCAACAAATAAGCCAACTAGCACTATACAAAGAATAATTACTTTTTTGACTTTAGTATTTCTCATAAACTCTCCCCCCCATTATTTGTTTTATATTATATCATAGACTTCCACGTATAGTTACAGTATTTAAGTGAACTTTTAGTTACATTTTTGTAAATTAATCATCTGGTTTAGATATTTTTTTGATAAATCTAAGTTCAAGCTGTGTATACTTAATAAAGTTAATTTTGGTAGTAACTCTAAGATTTTATTTTTTGCATTGTTATTCTCAAGTATGTATAGGGAGTGTATATAAACTTCCTCAAGCCTTTCGTTATCACCTATGTCTATATAAATTCTTTCTAACAATGATACTGCATCTAAAACGCATTTTATATCATTAAACTTCTCTCCAATGAACATGGCCTTCTCCAATAAATTAGTTGCCTCACATGTACGACTTTGCTCCATTAACATGGTAGCTTTATCTATATAAGTGTAGGCTAAATTTAATTCTTCACCATTTCTTCTAATCTCTTCAGCCTTATCAAAGTAATCTAATGCTTGTTGGATAAAGCCTAACTTTGAATATGATACAGCTGTATTGTTATACATATAGCCAGCTAATGTGGGCTGTTTAATTTTATCTATTATTTCATTCAATTGTAAAAAAATATCTAAAGCATTTTTATATTCATTGATAGCTACATAGCAATTCCCTTTCAGCATCATTCCATTTAAATATATATCAAGGCGTTCTTCTTTAGTAATTATCTTCAAGAATTCCTCTAAATTGCTTAAAGCAAGTGGAATATCACCAAGAAATTTGTATACCAAAGCTCTATTAAACAAAGCGTTTTCTTTACGTATCTTATTATCCTGATCCTCAGCAATTTCATATGCTCTATTAAAGTAGGCTAATGCCTCCTCATAGCTAATTAGCTTTAATTTGCACTTACCCAATTTATTGTATAGCATACTCATACTATCAGCATTTTGTAATAAAATACTAAATTCTAAAGCTGATTCATAACATTGAAAGGCATGTAAGTATTCATTTTCGTCATACAAGATATTTGCTTTAATTAAAAATGCTTCATAAGCTATATCATTTAACCTATACTTCTTTGAAATTTCAATTACTTCATTTAAATCTTCTATGTTTAATAACTTATCATAAGTTTTTATGATATTATTACAATAATAAATAGCTGCATCAACTTCAGACATTGTTAGATAGTTCAAATCAACATCTATACTAACTTTATTATCAGCAGCTGCTTTCATTAATACCTCTATAAGTCTCTCTGCAGTTTCCTTTGTTAATCTACGTTTATTACATTCTACCAAACTTATAAAACTTCTTGATATATTAGCAGCCTTTAACTGTTCTTGTGTAACATTTAACTGCTTTCTCAAATATTTTAACTTTTCCCCTGGTGTTAAAAATGCCATTATGCCACCTTCTTATAATTATTTGCCCAATAAAATATACTTTTAAATAATGAACAAGTTCATTGTGAACAAGTTCATTGTGTGCAACAACTTTAGAAGCTTATTTAGACTAATCAAATAGATATTTGTGAAGAAAGATATCTTTGTGAACAAACTGCGTATGTTACAACAAAGTATCTTATCTAGTCTGAACAATTGCCACTTAAGGAACATGGCATACTTAAGGCTTCCAAAATGTTGCTAAAGAGTTTATGTATATATTATTTTTAGTATAGGATTTATGTTGTGTCAAGAAAAATATGTAACTTTTCAACTCAATCTTTAAATTTATCATGGATTTTAATAATAGAATTGCCACCACAACTACAATCATTTTAGGAAAAGTTATGGAAATACTTTTTTACCTAAAGGAAAACTGCTGACAATTTATCTATCAGCAGTTTTCTCACGTTTTTATTTATACGGTTATATTTTAAACAGCATCTTCTCCAGCAAATTGGCTGTTGTAAAGATCAGCATAGAAGCCACCTTCATTTAACAACTCTTTATGATTTCCCATTTCAATGATTGTTCCCTTATTCATAACTAAAATTAATTCTGCATCACGAATGGTTGAAAGTCTGTGAGCAATTACAAAGCTAGTTCTGCCCTGCATTAAGTTAGCCATAGCTTTTTGAATTAATACTTCTGTTCTAGTATCAACGCTACTTGTAGCTTCATCAAGTATTAATATTGCTGGGTCTGCAAGAATTGCACGAGCTATGGTTAAAAGCTGCTTTTGTCCTTGAGAAATGTTAGTTCCTTCTTCATTAAGCACAGTATCATAACCTTGAGGAAGAGTTCTTATGAAATGATCTGCATGGGCTGCTTTTGCTGCCATTACAACTTCATCCATAGTAGCTCCTTCTTTTCCATAAGCTATATTTTCTTTAATTGTTCCATTATATAGCCAAGTATCTTGAAGCACCATACCAAACATTTTACGAAGTTCACTACGTTTAATATTAGTTATGTCAACTCCATCAATACTTATCTTACCGGAATTAATTTCATAGAATCTCATCAATAGATTAACAAGGGTAGTTTTACCTGCACCAGTTGGTCCAACTATGGCTATAGTATCTCCTTGTTTAACCTGTAGATTCATGTCTTCAATTAGTGGTACATCTTCTTTATATCTAAAGGCCACATGGTCAAAGGATACTTCTCCTCTTGGGTTTTCAAGAACCACTGCATCACTGCTGTCTTTAATTTCCTCTTCCTCATCTAGGATTTGGAATACACGCTCAGCACAAGCTACAGTTGATTGAATAACGTTAGCTATATTGGCAGTTTGAACAATTGGCATTGTGAAGGATCTTGAGTATTGGATAAAGGCAAGGATATCACCGATTCCAAGGATACTCTTAGTAATCCACATTCCCCCTACAATACTTATGCCTACATAACCTAAGTTACTGATAAAGTTCATTAATGGGAACATAATACCAGAAACAAACTGTGCTTTCCAACCTGTATCTCTAAGTCTGTTGTTTATAGCTTCAAATTCTTCTATAGAGTCTTTTTCATGTCCAAAAGCTTTAACAATTTTGTGTCCTGTGTACATTTCCTCTACGTGCCCACTTAAAAGTCCAATTTCCTTTTGCTGAACAGCAAAGTATTTTTGAGATTTCTTTGCAATAAGAGCAGTAGCAATAACATATAGTGGTAGTGTTGCTATAACAATTAGAGTAAGAATTGGGCTTATAGTAAGCATCATTATGATATAACCAATTATAGTAATAACTGATGTAATTATCTGTGTTAAGCTTTGTTGAAGAGTTGTTGCTATAGTATCAACGTCATTTGTAACACGGCTTAGTATATCTCCATGAGCATGCATATCAAAATACTTAAGTGGTAATCTTGAAAGCTTCTCATCTACTTCTCTTCTTAAATCACGAACGGTTTTTTGGGACACTCCTGACATTACAAGTCCCATAACTAAACTAAAGATTGCACTGATTATATACATGCCTATTAGGATTAATGCAATATGCCCAATGTATACAAAATCGTACTCCCCATTAGTTTCTCTTATGGCATTAATCACTGAGTTTACTTGCTCATCAGTAAACTTAATGTTATCCTCTGGATTTGCTGGAGCATCCTCCATTGTACCTTGCATTTTCTTTCCTAAGTCCATTATTTTTCTTGCTACATCTGCCTTTTCATCAGCATTAGTTAAAGTATCAAGCTTTGGAAGACCAAGGAACTCTTGAAGGGATTTTATACCTTCAGCATCCATTTTTGTTTCTGAAGTAGCATTTTCAGTATTGCTACCCATATCTGGCATGTTGCTAAATATTGTAAGCATTTGGTTTAATACTTTAGTTTTTTCCTCTGGATCAGTGATAGTATCTATCATAGGAAGATTTAATAAATCTTGAACATTCTTAAGCTTCTCAGGACTCATGTTTTTACTTTCTTCACTAGTTGCACTATCTTCATTCATCTTTGGCATCTTACTAAAGATATCTACTAATTTACTTACTGTAGCAGTTTTCTCTGCTTCATCAGTAATACTTTTTATATCTGGTAGTGCTAATAAATTCTGAATAGTTTGCATATCTTCTGGTTTAATTTTGCTCTCTGTGTCTGCACTACCACTTGACATAGCTGGCATATTTTTAAATATATCTACAAGTTGAATTAAATTATCACGCTTTTCCTTTGGATCTTGTATATCCTTAATAAGTGGAAGCTTTAATAATTTTTCCATAGAAGTCTTTGCACTTTCATCCATAGTTTTAGATGAATTTGAGTTTGAACTAGTGCTAAAGTCACTTATTTCTGGGATCTTAGCTAATGCCTTATCCATGGTTGCTGCATCTACTTGCATAGATGAACTCTGTCCACCAGGCATAGTTTTTGCCATATTCATAAACTTTTTAATTACATTAACCTTTTGGTTTGGATCGCTAACACTATTAAGCATAGGAAGCTTTAGTAAATCTCTTGTAGTAGCTAAAGAACTCTTATCTATTTTTCCATCAGCTGGCATAGCCTCTAAAATATCAATGAATTCAAGAGTTGTTTTAATTTTTTCTTGTCTACTTCCTTGTGCTTCAATCATTGGAAGCTTCATTAATTTTTGCATAGTTTCAATAGTTTTAGGGTCCATTTGCTGAGGTTGAGCCCCCCCTGGAGTTTGAGGTGATTGTGCTCCTCCTTGCTGCATTTGTTGCATCTGTTGCATTTGCTGCTGAATTTGAGCAACTAACCCTTTTTGAACGGTTCCCATTTGAGCAGTTATTTTATCTACAGCAGTTACTTGTCCACTAGCTACTCCTTGATGTAATTGTATAGCAATTCCCTTATACATTTCATCCACTGCTTTAATTTGTGCATCTGCCATACTTGTGGTAATAGAATCTACAGCCTTAGTTTGACCTTCAGCCATATTGTCATTGATTTGATCTACAACCTTCTTTTGAACCTCGCCCATCTTATCTTTCATCTGGTCTACTGCTTCATTTTGACCCTTTGAAAGTTCTGTAAGCATTTTACGAGCCATATATGCATTTTGCAGTTTATTCATGGCCTTACTAGTAACTTTAGGTGCTGCTATTGTAAAAGAAGTACTAGCAATAGCAAATATTAAAACAACAATTAAATTTATTTTATGGGGTCTTAAGTATCTAACTAATCTTCTAAAGGTGCCTTTAAAATCCTTTGGCTTTTCCACAGGTCTTCCCATCGGCCCATGACCGCCTCTGCCACCTCTTGGTCCACGACTTACTTTTCTATCTTCACTCATGGCTATCTCATCTCCTCCTCTGAAAGTTGTGAGGACACAATTTCACGGTAAACATCACAATTATTTAGTAACTCTTTGTGAGTACCCATTCCCGCAATTCTTCCTTCATCTAAAACAATAATTCTATCTGCATCCATAACTGTACCAACCCTTTGAGCAACAATTAGTACTGTGGATTCTAAAGTTTCTTTTTTAAGAGCAGCTCTTAGCTTTGCATCTGTTTTAAAGTCTAAAGCTGAAAAGCTATCATCAAATATATATATTTCAGGTTTTCTAACTAGAGCACGAGCTATAGATAGACGTTGTTTTTGACCACCTGATACGTTTGTACCACCTTGTGCAATTTCGTGATCATAGCCTCCATCCATAGTAGCTATAAAGTCCGCTGCTTGTGCCACCTCTGCCGCATGTTTAATTTCTTCTTCAGTAGCATTATCACTACCAAATTTAATATTTTCAGCAATGGTTCCTGAGAATAGCACAGCCTTTTGTGGTACAAAGCCTATTTTACTACGAAGATTCTCTTGGGAAATATCCCTAACATCTACCCCATCTACAAGAATGCTTCCACTATCTATATCATAAAATCTTGGAATTAAGTTAACTAAGGTAGACTTACCTGAACCAGTACTACCTATAATAGCAGTAACTTCTCCTGGCTTTGCAGCAAAGGATATATTATTAAGTGCAGGCTGTTCAGCTCCATGGTAGCTAAAGGTTACATCATTAAATTCTACATAACCCTTTCCAGTAAAGGAATCCTTTGTATTTTCTGCATCTGTTATATCTGGCACAGTGTCTAAAACTTCATTAATTCTTACTGCCGCAGCTTGAGCACGAGGAACCATTATAAACATCATTGCTAGCATAAGCATTGACATCATTATTTGCATTGCATACTGAGTAAAAGCTGCAAGAGCTCCTAAGTCCATGTTACCTTCACTTATTCTAATTCCGCCAAACCACAGAATTGCTAAGGAAGTGAAGTTCATCACAAGCATAATAGAAGGCATCATAAAAGCCATTATTCTATTAACTTTAATATAGTTTCCGGTTAAATCTACGTTGGCATCATCAAAACGCTTTCTCTCACGTTCAATTGTGTTAAAAGCTCTTATAACTCTTATTCCTGTTAATTTTTCACGCAAAACTAAGTTAATTCTATCAATTTTAACTTGTACTTGCTTAAATAGCGGCATCATTCTTGATGCTAGTATAGCTACAACTATTGCAAGAACAGGTATTGAAACTGCTAGCACCCAAGTAAGTGGCTTATCCTTGCTAAGAGCCATAAAAATACCACCTGTTGCCATAATAGGCGCACTAATCATCATACGCATTATCATAACAGTAACTGTTTGAATTTGAGTAACGTCATTTGTAGTTCTTGTAATAAGAGTGGCAGTTCCAAGTTTATCAAACTCATTTAAAGAAAAGCTTTCTACTTTTCTAAATATCTTACTTCTTAAAATTGTTCCCAGTCCAGTAGCAACCTTTGCTGATAATAAGCTCGCTAGAATAGAAGCAATAACTCCAGCTCCAGCTACTAATAGCATAGTGCCTCCAATTTGTAGAATTCTACTTGTATCTCCCTGCATAACCCCTTCATTGATAATGTCAGACATTAAAGTTGGAAGATACAAATCTCCTATTGATTGTAAAGCCACAAAAAATAGCACTGCAATAACCATAGCAGTATATGGCTTTAAGTTTTTATATAACTTAATCACTGATAATCATCTCCTGACAATTAAATAACTTCTTTTTATTTACTACTTATTAATTAATTTTTTCTTCAACTTATATATTTAATTGCTTACCAATTTTAAAAATATATAGGTACTTATGGCTTAACCCCTACTAATATTATACAAATCCAAAATGTAAACATCTTAATATTTACCTGAAATTCATATGAATCAACTTAATAATTGTTTAGTCACCTAATTTATCTAAACTAGCTTTTGTTAAATTATCCCTCATTTGAAGGAAAAATCTACGAAGCAACACCTTCTCCTCCTCCGTAAAATTACTAAAACACTCTTCATTAAGAATTTCAAAAATACTCTTAAGTTTCTTACACAT
Source organism: Clostridium punense (assembly GCF_017874425.1). Taxonomy (GTDB): domain Bacteria; phylum Bacillota; class Clostridia; order Clostridiales; family Clostridiaceae; genus Clostridium_J; species Clostridium_J punense. Next base: position 76,320 of record NZ_JAGGLL010000018.1, on the reverse strand, counting down.
TTCTCTACCCTTTTCTGTAATAAAAACTCTAGAGATTCTTTGGTCTTGCTCATCCTGTTTTCTTGTAAGCAGTTCTGACTTTTCCATTCTTGTTATCATAACAGTTACAGTTGCAGGCTTAATTCTAAGTTTATCTGCAAGTTCCTTTTGACTTTGACCATCCTTATAATATAATGTAAATAACAACGGTGGCTGTCCTGGATAAATCCCTTGTTTCTCTAACAAGTTATGAGAACGGGTAAAATGCAACTTTATTATTTGCCCAAATACATGGTATAAATTATCTGGATTAAAGCACCCTTTATCCTCCATTTATTATATTCCTCCTCTATGTATCACATGCTAAAATTAATTAGCCGTCTAACATAATTCATAATATCATTTAGCCGACTAACAGTCAATATTAATAATATGTCTTTGTTGTTAATAATTTTTTACCTTTTAAATTATTCTATAACCTTTTATTTTTAAAGGTTCCAAAATAATTTTCATCAAAAAATAAAAGAAACTATTCAATAAGTATGTTTTGCCTATTGAATAGTCCCCTAACTAATATTTATACTGATTTATTTTCTAACACCTTGTTTTTGTTGGTACTTACAAAATTTCTAGCACTTTTAATTATCATTAATAATAGTAGCAATATACCCACATATCCATTGATTACATATATGATGTTAACAAGTCTATCAAAGGGAACCTTAAGTCCAATAAATGCCCCTATAGCTGCAAGGATAAGGGTAATGAGTTTAAACTTGCTACTTTTTTCATCTGCAATTCTTGAAGAAACTGTCCAAAGAAGGGGTACTGCTGTAGTAAATATGCCGGCTATAACAGTTAGAGAAAACCTATAGTGACCTTTTTATTCCTTATATTATTTTTATTTTTCTCCAAAAACTTAATAGCTTCCCTTTTTCCCATCATTTCAAACGCCCCTTTATCCTATATTCTTTACCTGTTTAACTTTCAATAGTTTTGGTAAGAATTTTATAATATTTACTAAACTACATGTTTCTATAAGTTATCTATATTTATCTACGATGGCCTTCATTTCATTAAACTTTTTATCCATATCTTCAACCATTTTAAATTGTGTTCTTGCTCTATCTAAGTTATGATTTTCTCTATGAATTTTAAAATAAGTATCACCATTTAGATGATCACTTAAGAATCTTATTCCGCACTCAAAAGTCATGAGCTTAGCAGCAAAAGGTAAGTACTCTATTTCAGTATCCGTTAGTGAATGTTTAGTTCCTTCTAAGAAACCGCGGGTAAAGTGTTCAAACAATTGTAAATCCATAGATACCTTAGATAAATCTCTTTCATCCTCTTCAGCTGGATTAGCTCCAGAGCGAATTGAATCTCCAAAGTCATAAAGAGCTGACCCTGGCATTATAGTATCTAAATCTATTACGCAAACTCCTTCTCCAGTGTCATTGTCTATCATAACATTATTAAATTTTGTATCATTATGGGTAACCCTAAGTGGTAGCTTTCCACTATTTAAAAGTTCTACTAAAACAGTGGTTTCCTTTCCTCTTTCCAATACAAACTCAATTTCTTTTTGAACATCCTTAGCCCTATTCATTTTATCCTCAGCTAAAACCTGTAAAAATTCTTCATACCTAATTTTTGTATTATGAAAGTTTGGAATTGTTTCATGGAGTTTTTTTGCTGGAAAGTCTGAAAGTAATTCTTCGAAGTTTCCTAGAGCCTTTCCTGCATTATAAAAATGCTGCAAGCTTTCAACTACTTGATAGGTTTGTGCTCCTTCAATAAATACATAACTTCTCCAATAACCTCCAAAAGAACTACAGTAGAAAGGCTTATGATTAGTTGTATACACTAAATTTAATGTTTCTCTTTTGGGATTGCCTCCTGAAGCTATAATTTTCTTTTTTAGAAATTCTGTTACATTCTCTATGTTCTCCATAAGTTTTTCAGGTTCTTTAAAAATCCTTGTATTTATTCTTTGTAAAATATATCTAACATTGTTTCCATGAGGCCTATGAAAAGTCACAGCAAAGGTATCATTTATATGACCAGCACCATAAGGTTGTATATCAACTAAGTCACCTTTATAATTAAATTGCTTTATAACTTCTTCAAAATTATAATCATTATTCATTTTGTTTCCCCCATAAATTTTCTGGATATATGCCATTATTAATGAACTTTAAAATTGCATTCTCTATAATATCTTTGTCTTCTTTATAGGTAACACCATACCATTGCTCTTCAGATTTAAGAACCTTTACCTTAGCCTTGTTTTCACGAATTAAACTATCAATTACAGCAGGCAAAAAATATTCGGCCTTTAAAATTTCATCTTGCTTCTCTAATAAAAAACTTGAAAACTTCTTTTCTAACTCATTGAATATACTAGGTGTAAGTCCCCAGGCATTCATGGAAATTATGGTGTTTTCGGAAATACTAGCCCAATTTTCCTCAGCTTCACGATATTTTACATCATGTTGAAACTTCTTAATTTCAGTTCTTTCTTCAATTCCTCTTAAAAAGCCTAAATCATCAACTTGGCATATTCCCCTAGCAACATGACCATTTTCAGAAAGTGTATTACCTAATTTAAAACCTACCATAGAGTATTGATAAAAGTCCTTCTCCTCCTTCAAACCAATAAGGTAGTCATAAATAATTTTATAAGTAGTAACACCATAAAAGTCATCTGCGTTTACCACTAAAAAAGGAGTATTTACGTAGTCCTTACAACACATCACCGCATGGGCTGTTCCCCAAGGTTTACTTCTTCCATTGGGCAAACTATAGCCTTTTGGAAGCATATCTAACTTTTGAAATACGTAGACTGTTTCTACTAACCCTTCAATTCTTTTTCCTATGCTATTTTTAAAAACCTCTAGCATTTTTTCTTTTATTACAAATACAACTTTTCCAAAGTCTGCTCTAATAGCATCATAGATTGAATAGTCCATTATTACTTCTTCATTAGGTCCCACAGGAGTAATTTGCTTTAATCCCCCAAATCTGCTTCCCAGTCCTGCAGCCATAACTACTAATGTAGGTTTTATCATAACAGTATTCCCCCTTCCAAAGTTATTGCTAGGGGTTTTTCTAAAAACACATGTTTTCCTGCTTGAAAGGCTGCAACTGCCTGTTCCTCATGGACATAATCAGGACTTAGTATAATAACTCCTTCAATATCTTTTCTAGAAAGTAACTCAATGTAGTTAGTGTATTTGTCCCACGGCTTATCAAATTTGTTACATAATTGATTCATGCTATATTCACTAATATCTGATATTGCAACAACCTGAAGCTCCTCTCTTTCTAAAATTTCATTCATAAGAAACATAGCTCTCATTCCCGCTCCAATGATTCCAATTTTAAACTTTCTCATTATCCTTCCTCCTTAAATCCTCTTATTTAAAACTTCCTTACCATCTTTTATTTCTCCTTTTGAGCAATAGACTTCAACAGCTTTCATTTAGTACTTTTTATGCACCTTTAATTAATCTTTATTTTAACAAACAAATATACCATTATTTACTAGACAAACCCCTTATATTACCTTTAATATAGTAATGGGGGAGGGATATATGAATGAATAATTATGCAGAAGAATATTATAAAACACCCATTAATCTTGTTATTAATATAGATAAAATTGTTACCATACATTATTTCGAATTTGCCTCTGATTACATTTTCAGAGGAGAAAAACATGATTTTTGGGAGTTTTTATATGTAGACAAAGGTGAGGTAGAAGTAATGGCCGACACTAAAGGCTACAAACTTACCCAAGGAGATATTATTTTTCATAAACCTAATGAGTTTCATAGCGAATGGGCCAATGGCAAAGTAGCACCTAACCTCATGATTATGAGTTTTGAGTGTAAAGATCCAGCTATGGACTACTTCTCTAATAAGATTATGCAAATAGAAGCTTCTGAAAAAAATTTAATTGCCGAAATTGTAAAAGAATCTCAAAAGGCTTATAGCAATGCCCTAGGTGGCCATAACAAACTACTTAAGCATGAAAACCCTCTTTTCGGTTCGGAACAATTAATTAAAATTCATCTTGAACTTCTGTTAATTAAATTAATAAGAAAAGGTAGTTTTGACCATTCTTCTAAAAGGCTCAATGAAAGCACTTTAGCAAAGATGGAAAAAGGCTTAGTTGATGATATTATTGAATATATGCATGAAAATATAGCTTCTGATTTAACCTTTGAAGATATTTGCAATCATTTTTCCTTAGGGAAGACTTATTTAAAAACTTTATTTAAGACCAACACAAACCTTGGGGCTATGACATATTTTAAGAATCTTAAAATCAATGAAGCAAAAACTCTTATAAGAGAGCAACAATATAACTTTACTCAGATTGCTTATATGCTTGGTTACAAATCAGTACACACTTTTTCTCGTTCCTTTAAAGAAGCAACAGATATGTCTCCATCTGAGTATGCTACTTCTGTAAAAGCAATGGCCAACCTATAACTGGTTGGCCTTTTAAATTATACTTGGATAATTTTTTCCTCTCTTATGGCTTTATGAGCTAAAAGCCCTGCTTCTATGGCATAATAGCCTGCTTCTCCACCTGCATTTGGCTGCTTTCCAGTTTTTAGAGCATAAATAAAATCATCAAGAATATATTTATCTCCACCTCCGTGGCCTTCTGAAGACTGGAGGTTTTTATATACAATTTCCTCCTTCCTGTCATACATTCCACTTCTTATTTGGACAGTTATAGTATCATTGGCGTCATCTAACTTAATCTTTCCTTTAGTTCCAATAAAAATATATTCTCTGTTATCATCAGGAGTATAGTGGCACTCTAGGTAAGTGACCTTCACACCATTTTCATATTCTAATAAAACTTGATGATTATCTAGCGCATCAACCTCTTGTCTATAAACACATTGATTTCTCCATCTGTTGTATAGTATATCCGCATTATTTCCATTTGCAGTTTTCCATGATATTCTATGTTCTTTAATAGCTTCTGTGCAGGTGGTTCTGTCATCACATTTTTCACACACTAAGTCATTTGGTTTATCGCCTTTAAAAAAGTCTCTACTTCCCATAGCTGCAATTCTTTTAACCTTGGAGTCCACAACCCAATTAATAATATCAAAATCATGACTTCCCTTTTGAAGTAGTAGTCCTCCTGTATTATCCATTAAGCCATGCCAGTCATGGAAATACCAATCACTTCCTGCTCCCACGGAGTGGAGTATCCACCCTGTCTTAACTTCGCCAATAACTCCACTATCTATTATCTCTTTCATCTTCTTATACAGCTTGTTGTATCTTAAAACAAAACCTATCAAAAGAGTCTTTCCTGATTCATCTCTTTTCCTAAGAACTTTTTTAGCTCCTTCTATGGAGATAGCTATTGGTTTTTCAAGAAATACATGCTTTCCTGCCTCAAAAGCTGAAATTGCTTGTTCTTCATGACAATAATCTGGGCTAGCAATTATAACTCCTTCTATATCTTCACGAGCTAATAAATCTTTATAACTATCATATTCCGTCCAATTTATCTTATAATTGTCTGTAACCATATCAAGGCTTTCTCTATTTATATCACAAACAGCTACTACCTCAAGTTCTTCTCTCTTTAAAACCTCATTCATAAGAAAAATAGTTCTCATTCCAGTTCCTATAACACCAACTTTAAATTTTTTCATTCTTTTCCTCCCAACCTCATATAGATTTTCATTCTAAAATCCCTTACATTTATTTTACTTTATCTAATTTTTCATGTATTTATCAAATTGGTCTGAATATTTAATTAAATGGACAAAAAAATAAAAGCCATAGGTTTTAAAACACCATGACTTTTAGAATTTAAGTTATAACATTCCCTATTTTACCTGATTAATCTAAACACCTAGTAGTACTAAATCCTTAACTATTCTACTACTTTATTAATTTCTTTCTTCTTATTAACTTATTTAATTAACGCTCTTCTCTAAAGTACGCTCCACCTAACGCTTTTGGTCCACTGTTTTTTCTGCTCTTTTTAAGTGATGCAAACACTAATACCAATATGGTTACTAAATAAGGTAACATATCAATTAAGTATTGAGATATTTGTATACTGGTTCCTTGAAGTCTAAAACCGATTATTTCAAGACCTCCAAATAAAAATGCTCCTAGTAGTGCTTTGTATGGGTTCCAAGTAGAGAAAATAACAAGAGCTATTGCTATCCAGCCTCTCCCAGCGGTTACCCCTTCTTGCCAGGTAGGTACGTTCACTAAAGAGAGATAGGCTCCACCAAGACCACAAAGAGCTCCACCGACTATAACATGAACATACTTATATAAAGTTATATTTATACTTGCTGCATCTGCAGCAGCTGGGTTTTCTCCCACAGCTTTAAGGTTTAACCCCTTAGAAGTATTATATAAGTAGATTCCTAAAACCAAAGTAAGAATGTATCCTATGTAAACAAAGATATCTTGTTTAAAAAATATATTTCCTAGAAAGGGTATATTAGAAAGTAATGGAATCTCTACCTTACTAAAAAACTGTTGTAGATTTTCCGGAGCAACTTGTCCAACGAATCCTTTACCTACAAAGTTTGAAAACCCAGTTCCAAAGATAGTTAAGGTAAGTCCTGTAACCTCTTGGTTAGTTCTTAAAGTAATAGTTAAAAAGGCGTAAATAGCTGCCCCTGCAGCTCCAGCTACCATAGCTGCAAATAGTGCTAATACCGGATTTGCTGTTTTTAGCCCTGTAGTAAAACCAATAATTGCACCCATTAGCATCATACCTTCAACCCCAAGATTTAAATTTCCTGATTTTTCAGTGATTATCTCACCTAAGGTAGCAAAAAGAATTGGAGTTCCTGCAACAATAGCCGCCGCTAGAAAAAGTTCTAAACTTGACATTACATCTCCTCCTTTGTAACTTTAAGTGAATTAACCTTTGTGTTATCTTTTGAAAATACAACCTTATACTTTATAAAGAATTCACATCCTAGTACAAAAAATAAAATTACAGACTGAATTATTAATGCAACTGCTTCAGGAATATTAAAGGCTGTTTGAATATAAGTGCCGCCCTCTACAAGTGCTGCAAATAGAATTGAAACTATAAGGGTAGCAAAAGCATTAAGCTGTGAAAGCCAGGCAATTATTATTGCAGTAAAGCCAACACCACCAGAAACCTGGATTGAAAGTGTATTATATACAGCTGAAACTTGAATCATTCCAACTAAGCCACAAAGTCCGCCACTTACAACCATTGCAAATAATATAGTTTTATTTACATTGATTCCAGCATAAAGTGCTGTTTTTTCACTTTCTCCAAGAACTGATATTTCATAACCCTTCTTTGTATGATTAATAAATATGTATATGATTATTACTAATAATATTGCAAATATCCAACCAATATGAATTCCAAAAACCTGAGGAAGCACTGCTGCTTTCTTAAAATCTGGGATTTTAGGGAATCCTTTTGCGCCAGGATCCTTCCAAGGCCCATATTGGAGAAAAGTTATTAATTTCAAGGCTATGTAATTCATCATTAAGGTAATAATAGTTTCATTTGTACCTAATTTTGTCTTTAGCATTGCTGGAATAATGGCCCACAGAGCACCACCTAAAATACCTGCTAAAATCATCATTGGTATCACTGCAAAATTTGGAATACTTGTTAGCTTCAAGGCTACAAAGGAAGAAGCAAGAGCTCCCATTAAAATTTGACCTTCTCCTCCTATATTCCAAAATCTCATTTTAAAAGCCACTGTAATTCCAAGTGAGGTAATTACTAATGGAATTGCTTTAACAAGGGTTGATTTAGTCTTATACACAGAGCCGAAAGCGCCCTTTAACATTGATGCATAAATCTCAATAGGATTTAAGGATAGAAATAATAAAAATAAAGAACAAACTATAAGGGCTAAAACAACTGCTAAGGTTCGAATTATCATACTTTCCCTTTTAGTTATTTCGCTTTTCTTTTTAAATCTTATCATGCTATGCCCTCCTTAACCTGTGTCTTAATTCCCCCTGCCATAAGTAGCCCGATATCCTCTTTTGTGGAAGTTTCTGGGTTTACTATACCTGTGATAGCTCCATCACAAATTACCATAACTCTATCACATAGTTGCATTAATACATCTATATCTTCACCTATGAATAGCACTGATACACCCTTTGCTCTTTGTTCATTAATTAAATCATAAATTGCATAACAAGTGTTTATATCAAGCCCTCTAACTGGGTAGGCCATTATAAGTAAATGGGGATTACAATCTAATTCTCTCCCCAAAAGTATCTTTTGGATATTGCCTCCTGAAAGATTTTTGATTGGATAGTATATACTTGGTGTCTTTATATCTAGCTTTTTCTTTATCTCTTCAGCCTTAACTCTTACAGGAGCTCTATTTATAAAAATACCTTTGTTGTTGTGATAGGCCTTAAGCATTAGATTTTCCACCATATCCATAGAAGCAACAAGTCCCATACCAAGTCTATCCTCTGGAATAAAACTCATAGAAATTCCTTTTGATATTATTTCCCTTGGATTTTTCTGTGTTATGTCTTCACCTTTAAATATTATCTGTCCATTATTTACTTTGCAGATTCCAGAAATTGCTTCACAAATTTCTTTTTGTCCACTTCCAGCTATGCCAGCAATACCTAAAACTTCACCCTGATACATATCAAAAGTTATATTGTTTAAAGCATAATTTCCCTCTTCATTACAAACCTTTAAGTCCTTAACCTGAAGAAGGCTCTTTCCTATTTCACCACTAGATTTTTTTATAGATAAATCAATACTTCTTCCAACCATAAGTTCAGCAAGCTCTCTTGGGTTTGTAGAATTCTTGTCCAAAGTCTTTATGGTTTCTCCCTTTCTAAGTACAGTAATTCTATCTGCAATTTCCATTACCTCATCCATCTTATGAGTTATAAAAATAATTGCACAACCGTTTTCCTTCATTTTTCTCATGATTTTAAAAAGTTTTTCTACATCTTGAGGTGTAAATACTGTAGTTGGCTCATCAAGTATTAGAATTTTTGCCCCTCTATACAAAACCTTTATTATTTCCAAAATTTGTTTTTCAGCTACTGACATATCATAAACCATTTTGTCTAAGTTTATATTAAGTTCATATTTGTCACATATATTTTTAGTCTTTTCATCTACAACCTTTTTACTTCTAAAAAATGAACTTTTTTGTCCTAAAACTATATTGTCTCTTCCACTCATAGCTTCAACTAGTTTAAAATGCTGATAAATCATCCCAATACCAGCTTTTATAGAATCCTTTGGAGAAGAAAAACTTACCTTCTTACCATGGACAAATATAGAACCCTTGTCAGGAGTGTAAACCCCTGACAACATGTTCATAAGAGTACTTTTTCCCGCTCCATTTTCTCCTAGAAGAGCATGAACTTCACCTTCATACACTTGAAAACTTATATTTTTATTTGCAATTACACTACCAAAAGATTTTGTTATATCTTCCATGGAAATAAAATGTACTCTTTTATTCATTTAAATCACCTATTTCAATTATTTTGCGCTAGGGCTACCTTCAACACCTTGAACAAACCAATCCATACTTAATTGTTCTTCATCTGTAAGAGTTTTTCCAGCAGCTATTCTTTCTTTCCCCGATTGATCCTTTAATGGTCCAGTAAATACATTAAGTTTACCTGAAAGTATATCTGCCTTTGCTGCTTCAACTTTTTCTTTTGCTCCAGCTGGTGCATTAGCAGTTAAAGGAGCTATATCTACAACTCCATCCTTCATATGTCCCCAATAGTTCTCAGGTTTCCAAGTTCCTTCTTGTATCTTCTTAACTTGCTCTACATAATAAGGACCCCAGTTCCATACAGCAGAAGTCATATTTGCCTTTGGTGCCTTATCTGCCATATCTGAATGATAACCAACAGCAAAAGCTCCTCTTTCTTCAGCTGCTTGTTGTACAGCTGGTGAATCCATATGCTGAGTTAAAACATCTACCCCTTCATCTAATAGAGCTAAGGCTGCTTGTTTTTCAATAGCTGGATCATACCAAGTGTGAGCCCACTTAACTACTACTTTCACATCTGGATTAACTGCTTGAGCTCCTAAAGTAAATGCATTAATTCCTCTTATACACTCAGGTATTTCAAAAGCGGATACAAATCCTATTTTATTTGTTTTAGTTTTTAATCCTGCAACCATACCAGCAAGATATCTTGGCTCTTCTATTCTTCCAAAGTAATTTACAAAGTTTGTATCATTTGATTTATAGCCTGATGCATGAAAAAATTTAACATTTGGATAAGCTTTAGCTGCTTCTTCTGTACCATCCATAAATCCAAAGCTTGTAGAGAAAATTACATTAGCTCCCTCATCTACCATGCCATCTATTACTTTTCTTACTTCTGCCTTATCTTCCTTAACATTTTCTTTAGCAATTGTCTTTACCTTCAACTGTTCTTCAAGATACTTTCTTCCTTGGTCATGTTGATAGGTGTATCCCCCATCTCCTGGAGGTCCAACATAAATGAACCCTACTTTTATCTCGTCCTTTTTATTACTGCTTGTTGTTGCAGCCCCACCATTGCTACAACCTGCAAAAATTGTAGCTGCCATGAATAAAGATGTTATCATCGAAATTACCTTTTTCATTTTTACACTCTCCTTATTTAACTAGTATTTAAATTTGCAATGCTAATCTTAAAACTTCTAAATTCTAGGTGTTTACATTGCTATTTCTTCTGTAGTTTAATTTATAATATCTTTTAAGGCTGATTTAACTAAAGTTACTTAAACACTATATTTCCTTCACACATAGATTCAACTATGGCTAAGGATTCAACTCTGACTCCAGTTTCTTCTACCTTACTTCTTCCATCTTGAAATGCCTTTTCAATAACAATTCCTACACCTGTAGGCTCAGCACCGGCTTGTTTTACAATACTAATAAGTCCCTTAGCTGCATTTCCATTAGCTAAAAAATCGTCTATAATTAGGACCTTGTCCTCTTTTTTAAGAAACTGCTTTGAAACCCTTATTTTATAGTTCTTATTCTTTGTAAAAGAATAAACTTCTGATTCAAAGACCTCTGAATCAAGGTTAGTTGCCTCATGTTTTTTTGCAAAAACCACTGGAACCTTGAAATACTGCGCTGCTATACAAGCAATGCCTATGCCTGAAGCTTCTACAGTGAGGATTTTTGTTACCTCATCATCACTAAATCTTCTTTTAAATTCTTTTCCGATTTCATTAAAAAGCTCTACATCAATTTGATGGTTTAAGAAACTATCTACTTTTAAAACTTTAGTTCCAATTATAAAGCCATCTTTCATAATTCTTTCTTTTAAAATTTTCATAATCTTATCCTTTCTCCAATTAATAGTTATTAAGTTTACTTCTTACAACCTGGTAAGGAGATTTAACTTTTGTAAAATCCCATTTTAGATTAGTTAATAGTTAATGAGCATACGAGTTTACTCATCCAAGTTTTTACTTAGGCTTCCATAATGAAAATTTATCTTATTAATTTCCAAAGAGCCTTAGGGAGCTAATGCAGAAATAGTGTATAAGCTAAGTCTTAACTTTAGTTCCCTATAAAAATGGGTAAAATAAAAACTCTCCAAATTGGTTTCCAATCTAGAGAGTTTAATACAAATTAAGGGAAAACAAGAATATTAATAAATAATATTCTGAAAATCCATATTAAAATGGATTCAAAAAATTCCTCAAATGCTTATGTAAACCCTCGTAGTCAGGCTGTTTCCGGCTGCCTGGTAGAAACGCTTGGACCATATTTCCAAACATATACGAAGTATAAAATTCCTATATTAAATTATATATTCACGAACATTGTCACCACTTATTTTATTTATAGTTCGTAAACACCCTTTATTTATATATTATCTTATATTAAAACAAAATTAATTGCAATACCTTTTAGAAATAAAACCTATTTTTATTATTTTCTCAAGTTTTTTACCAATAAAGTTTTTACTACCAGTCTTCAGCAAAGAATATTATTTCACTTCTTTGTTTACTTACCGCAACTAGGCTTAACTCACCATGATTCCAATCAAAGGGCTTATAGGGTTCACTAACAATTAGATAAATTGTAAAGTCTAAGGGTAGTTTATTATACCCAAAGTTATCAAAGGATACCATTTCTACTCCATTAATCTCCACTTCTCTATTACTTGACTTTCCTATCCATTTTGCTATTTGGGAAAGTTCCTTAGTATAACTTTCAATAGTGTTTACATCAGTAGTAAATTTCAGTCGATATTCCTCGCCTCCTTGTAAAAACCCAGGTTGATAATTAAATATAGCATCTTTTGCATTACTCGGTATTTTACTAGGAAAATGTTTTATCAATTCATTATTTTCATAATCCTTCAATTTCAAAACTCTATGATATTTGCTTAAATCAGTTACAGTATCAATGGATGCCATCATAGCCATAAATATAAAAGCAAAACACATTACAATTGGCATAATAACTGTTAATACACTTGTTAGGATAACCGCTACTTTGCTTTTTAGCTTTTCCTTTACTGTAAAAATAGTAATCGCTGCAAAGGAAGCAAACGGTATAGCAAAGATTAATCCCATAAAATAATAGGGTTTTACTGACCTTACAGTTATAAAATAATATATAAAAACAAATAAAACAAATGAAATCAGTGCCATTACTGCTGGAAATGGTGCTTTTTTAAAATCCGAAGATACTTTATGTAAATTCATAGCAATACCCCTTAACAACTATTGTATTTCATACCATAATTATACACCACTTTAACAATATATCAACAATTATTTATTGTTATTCAATAAATATTTCTTATACAATAACAACTACTCTAGTAATAGCAAATTATAACAAAACTCTAGCTATATAAATTTACATTTCATAGCTAGAGTCATTAAACTTTTCTTCTATTATCTTATCCACTCAAACCTTACTTTTTATTATAAAACTAATTCAAAAGACTTTTCTTTTTCATTTTCATTTATTTGTATAAATCCCAGAGATGTAAATAAACTTTCTGAACGGCTATTATATAAATAAATTGATGGAACCTGAAGCTTTTTTAGCCCAATTTTTCTTGCTCGTTCAATGAGGCTTCCTATAACTTTTTTACCTATTCCTTTTCCCCAATAAGCTTCCTCTCCAATTGCAATAGGCATATTTTCTTCTGATAAAGTTACATCTCCAATTGGCTTCCAAACTCCACTTTCTAATATCTCAATAAAATATAATTCTCCAACCCTTCCTAAGTAAGTGTACATCCCCTTTATTTTTTCCATGTCATAAACTTTATCTGTAACTCCCTCAGAATAGTATAGTACCTTTGGATTCTCATACCATGGCAGGGCAACTTCCCATTGATTCTTATTTGGAGTTCTTAATCTTAATTCCTTATCTATATCAATAATATCTGGTTGAGTAATTTCTTTAATCCCCATACTTTATCCCCTTTACTAAAAACTCTTTGATTTTACTTAAGATTATACTTGTAAACTAGTCCATCTTCCCCATGAGGATGCTGAAACTTTGAAAACTCCAATTTTTCAAATACATTTCTAGATTTTATGTTGGACTTATATACCTCTGCTATTAAAACTGAGGCATTTAAGTTATTCTTTGAGTATTTTATAAAACCTTTAGTTATTTCTTTTGCATACCCTTTGTCCCAATGAATTCTACGGAGCCTAAAACCAACTTCGTATTCCCCAGCCTTATCTGTACTAACTATAAATGCCATGCCAATTTTAGTTTTTTCTATTTTGCTCTCCACACAAAAGGCTCCAGTGCCTGGACTAAAAGAGTATTTCTCTATCCATTTTCTAATTTCTTCTTGACATCGTTCATAGGACATTGAATCCCACCCATTAAATTTAATACATTCAGGATCATTATTGATATCATAAATTAAATCAATGTCTTCATCAGTAAATTCTCTAACAATAAGTCTTTCTGTTTCTAAAATCATTTGAATCCCCCCTCAAATCTCTAGGAAACATTCTGTTATAGCACTCTTTTTACAAGCCACTTTTATAAACTATATAAACTTGAAATCATTTTTACTCATTAAGTATGATGGATGGTTCAGTCCTGTTGGTGGGTAAAACTCCTCATGAGTATACTTAAATCCTAGCTTCTTAAGCAACCTTTCTGATGCCTTATTATTTGGGTTGTGACCTGCAAATAGTGACCTTACTTTAATGGTATTAAAGGCATATTTTATAACTTCATTGCAGGCTTCCTCAGCTAATCCAAATCCCCAGTACTTTTCTTTTAAATGTATACCCATTTCTAAAGTATTGCTGCTTATGTCATAGGGTCTTAACCCACAACATCCAACAAACTCCTTTGTTTCTAACAAATAAATTGGCCAATACTGAATTTCACTGTTTTCATAGGTTTCTATTTCCTTCTTTAATCTTTGCTTTATTTCTTCCTCAGTGATCTTTCCCTTAGCAGTTATAAATTTTGTAACCTTAGGATTTCCCCAAAGTTCAATAGCCTTTAGTAGGTCTTCTTCTCTCCAAAGAGAAAACCCTATTCTTTCTGTTGTCATAAAATACCCATTCATTATAAATTTTCTCCTAGCAAATATTTAAAAAATTTAATCATAAAAACTACTTTCTGTAAACAATATATTTGAATTTAAGAATAATTTTGATTATAGTTAAAAGCATTTGTTATTTCTCTTTTAAAGTTTTTACGATGCAGTGTTAAGAAATCACATATTGAAATATAGGCTCTCCATTTACATCCTTTTCATTGATATATTGAAATCCAATGCTTTCATATAACTTACGAGCCACATGATTATCTTCAATTATACTTAGATATACCACATTTACTTCATACTTCTTTGAAACTATATCGATAAGTTTTACCATTGCAGCTCTGCCAAAGCCTCTCCCCTGATATTTTTCATCTATTATTATTCTATCAATCCAAGTATCCCTATTGGGTCCAAAAGACCCATACATGGCAAAGCCAACAACTTCCTCACCATTATACACAGCCACTGGCTGCCATTGACTATAAATACTTGCTTCCTCTAAACACTGATCCACAGTTTCAATAAACTTCTCCTGTCCATGCTTTAACTTTATATTTCTAACTTCACTTTCATTAGTACTATCAATAGCTTTAAAATGTATATTTATCATAGTATTTTCCCCCAATATTCCCAATAACTTCATCAGCTATACTTATATAGTTTTATAGCTTTTTAGTTGTTTCTTCCTTGTCATGCAATGAACTTTTTACTTCCTGCCATAAGATATCAAAATACATGGGCTTTGAATAATATAAGCTTTATCCTTATTATTCATAACATAATCTCTTATTTTAACCTCACCCATAACATAAGTTTCAGCTTCCTCTTCACTTAAGCCTCTACTTATAAGACTAGCTTTATATTCCACCTTCTCAGCTTCAGTTAACTGTTTGTTCCATCCCCAAGCTGAGGTAACTGCGTTAAAATGCTTTTCATGTTCTTCTTTATCACCAAAAGGGTTTATAAATTTGACTCTATCATTCATTCTAACACCAACATTATTTAACCCTAATTCTTGCATTAACACAGGAATTTTAACTCCAATTCTATAGTCTCTTCCTCCATTTTCCAACTCCTGCTTGTACATTTTTCGATGTAAAGGTACCATACCAAGTTCAGTATAATCTAATCCACTAAAGTACTGACCCGTCTTTTCAATTTCTAAATCCCCTTCCATACAAACCACTAAGCCACCCTTTACAACTGATTGAAGCATTTTTTCAAGAACACCCTTTGCATTAGGGATATGCCTTAAAACTGCTTGGGATATAGCTATATCATAACTTTCATTTGTTATATATTCATTTAAATCTGCCTTTATAAAATTAGTAACAAAGGTTGAATCTGCAAAAATCTTTCTTGCATCCTCTAAGAGTGTTTCACTAATATCAACTCCGGTGTATGTACTTCCTTCTGGTAAAAGCGGCATTAATAATAACCCAATGTATCCAAAGCCACATCCAAAATCAATTACATTTACCGGTTTATCAATTTTCCAAACCTTTTCAACCAAGAATTCTATATAGTCATCGTTACACCCTCCAGTGCGGATAGCTTTTAAAAACTCTAATCTTCCATTCCAATAAGATTCCTTCATAACTTCTCCTCCATGTTTTGCATTAATCGTAATCAATATACCCAAGAGCTCTTGCAACTAAAGTTGATATCAGGTTGATGATATGAAAGGGAATTGGTATCAAAAATATATTTGGAGTAATAAGATTTTCTCTTGCTATTATTATACCTACAATTATCATCCATAAAGAATTTACAATAGAAAAATATAATTGTAGTTTAAAGTATCTTTCTTTGTTTAGGACTACCATGTCATTTCTTCTATTGTATAAGGTTACCTTATTCCTAAATATAATTGCATATACTAGATACATTAACCCAAAAATACTTATAAAAATATTGTATTCTCCCAAATTAATCACCCCACACTATTTACTAATAATTTGATAGCACCAAGCATATTAAATGTCACTAAAAACTTATTACAAATCCTGTTTTCACACCTCTTTCAAATCCAGCAGTTTCATAAAATCTTAATGTTTCCTCTCTCTTTGAGCCAGTTAAAAGCATTACCTTATAGCAGTTATTTTTCTTAGCAATATCAAGAGCTAGATTTAATGCCTTAGTTGCATAGCCCCTTTTTCTAAAGTTTAGGTCTGTAACAACATTTTCTATTAATCCATAAGGTCGTAAATTTCTAGTAAGATTTTTTATAATTGCTATGTTACATGAGGAAACTATCTTCCCATCTACCTCAACCACAATATAATAAAGATTTGGATCTTTATTAATAGAGTCCCATAATTCTTTTAATTCACTATTATCACTAACATCAGGATCATTTGGTTGTAGCTGCCTATAAAGTTTTAATATTTCTTTTAATTCTTCATATCTAGCTAAACGTATAACCTCACTCATGAAAAATCCCCATTAATTTAACTTAATTTAATTTTAGACTTAATTTCACTGTATTTATTTTCTTACTTTGGGCCTATGTTTTAAAATCTCGTTAAAAATATATAAATTTTAAGGTATATCATAATTACTTATCTTAAGTCCTCTTACAAAAAAGATATTCTAAAACCATCACTTGATTAAACTCAACAAATTGCAGCTTTACCATAAATCCCTATCCATATCACTTCTTGTAAGTACCTCTTTGTTTTCATAAGGATAACTACACAATACGCTATCTAAAAATCTAATTCCACAAAAGTATTTGCATATTGAAGTGCCTTTTATCGCACATTTATGTTCATTGTTTTTCTCAGCAACGTTCCAAGGACATTGAGTCTGTGCCCAATCAACACCCTCACTTGCCAAATCTATATCTAAATTTCCACCACTTAATGCTTTTACTCTATCATCCATATTCTCTTCCCCTTCTTTAATTCCCCATTACACGCATAAGAAACGTGCAATATACTACAAATTTTTAAAGCTTACTATCCTTCATAAGTACCGCTTGTATTTATATATTTATAACAAGAAATATTGTTATAAATATAAGAATATAACAATATATAGTGTTTATGCGGGTTTTAAGGCTTTTATGCGTTCTTAGGAACTTCTAGAATAATCCCTTTAATAAACCTCATTCTGCACTTTTATAGTTATTAATCATATGTTTTACGTCAACATCACTACATAAAAGCTCTGATGATTCTATTCCATATATCCACTTTTTAAAGAACATACTTAGGTCAATATTTGAAACCTCTTCAATTGATTCCTTAAAGTCTTCGAAATCAACCTCTTTATGCCTATGCTTGCTTAAGAAAATTCTTATAGCCCTGCAAAACATTTCATCACCTAAGATTTCATTCAGTAAATATAGTACCCACGGTCCTTTGGTGTAGCTATTATGGCCTATTTCATACTTTCCATAGTTACATATAGGAGTAGTACAGTTAATTCTGTCCTCATTAACATTTTCAATAAATAAATTTCTATAGAGGTCCATTTTTGCAATAAATTCTTTATAACCGTAAAAATTCTTAATTGCTAGTGCTTCAAAATATGAAGCAAAGGCTTCATCAAAAAATCTAGTCCTTTGGATGTCATGTTTTGCTTTAACATTCCAAGCATGTCCAACTTCGTGATATAAATGAGTTAACTTCCTAATATCATTGCTAAATCCATGCTCCTCCATTAAAATATAGTTATCTCCTGCTTGTGATCCATAAGCTTCTTTTATCTCCACTACAGTAAAGTATTTATCCTCCCGTAAGTCTCCAAACAAGTCTTCAAATAAATGAAAAGCTCTTTTTATTTCATTTACTACAATATTTTCAGCATTTGCTTTATGTTCTGGAAATGCAAATATTTTTAGGTTAATATCTTTGTCTTCTACAATTGAATAATCCGCAACAGCAATATCAAATCTCCATGTAGGGGAATCACTTACATAATTAAAGATATTATAATCATTTATTTCTGTAACATTTTTTAATACTCCACCACACCCTACCTTATAGACCTTAGGAACCTTTACTGAAATGTTATAAATAAAGTTATTTTTATAACTCTTTAAAATACTACTAAAACTTGGCTCTGCAATAATAGGATAGGCATGACAATCAGGTCTCAGAATAGAAAACTCTTTATGAATTTTATCTTTTACGTATGCCATTACTTTTGAATACCCATTAAGACTTCCTTCATACTCAATTGATATATTTATTTGCTCATTAGCTTCCAAAGCTTCATTTAAACTTATAGTTATGTAATTTACTAGGTAATTTTCTTCGTCTTCTAATGAAACCTTTTCTTGAAAAAAAACTAAACTTTCGTTTTCTGTATTCCTAATATTCTTTACACTTAAATCATGATATAACATTATACTTAATTTCTTAAAAGCTTCTTTTGTATCATTGAATATAGTGATGGTTCCTTGTGAATTAAAGAACCCCTTTTCTGGCTCAACTTCAAAACGCAAATCATAGTTTGTAATTTTGCATAATTCGTAAACCATTGCCAAAAGTTAATCCCCTCCCAAACTAAATCCTTGAATCCAATTGTTTTTATGTAATATAATTAGATTTCTATATCTATAGTTTCTATACTTGTTCAATATAAAAATTTCTATATCAAATCACCAAGTATTTTGATCTTTTTCCTTAAAGGCTCACATCTTCCATTTATATAAACGCTATTAAACAACCATTCTCCCCAATGTTTATACTTACTTGGCATTTCCCTTTCAAATAAACTTATAATCTTTTCAGCCAAAGTAGCTCCAATAACATAATTATGTATGTATACTGGATCAATGCTTCTAAAAGTGTCCAACGTCCATATTGAAGGGGTATCAATTTTAATTCCTAATTTGCTGTAATGCTTGACATATAGTTCTTCTGCCTTTTCAGGATTCTTCCATAAATCAAATTCATATAAAGAGCTAATTGCACACCTTACATATTCTAGTGTTGCTACTTCATATACTTTTTCTTGCTCTTCCCTACTTAAAAGTATCATTGGTGCTAAATATTCCATAACTACAGCCATAGCTTCATCATAGCTACAAGGTAGTATCTTAAAAACACCTTGTTCTTCATTTAAAGCATATGATATAGCATGTCCTAACTCATGGAATAAAGTGTTAATATTGTTTAATGATTTAAGAGGTTCAACCACTATTCTTATATCATTAGATGAAAACTGTGCTGCATAGCCACTATAACCTTCTTCCGAAAAATTTATTTGTATTCTTTCTTCTACTTTCTCAAATCCAAAGGCTGAAATAAGTAATTTAATTAACTCTAAGGGGTTATAGTTTATATTAATAGTGCTACCTATTTTATAAAGATCATTGAACCAGTTATCCCATGAGATATTGTATTTTTCAATAATCTTTCTAGCTTTATTTAGATTTTTTTCTACAAAATCATTCAATAAATTAATTAAGTTACTCCTATCTATTTCTTCTGCTGAAAGTATTAAATCAGGATACGAGCTAAATCCCAACTCAGTAGATAAATGATTTCTTATATTTATTAACTCTAACACATCTTCTTTCATTTCATTTGCTAAAGCGAGGTTATAAATCATATTATTTTCTTTAATATCTTTTGACATATTTTTAGTATAGTTATCTATACTATCTAGCTTATTTCTTAGGTTAGAGACTAATGGATTCTTTTCAACTAAGTCCTTTATAATTATTAATGAAGCCACTCGGTCTCTTCTATCCTCTTGAGATACCTTACCATTAAACTTTTTTGCTATTTTATAGATTTCTAAATCAAACTTAGATAAATCTAAATTCCCCCCTTCAAAGTAGTTACTCCATTGTGCTCTTTGCAATTCCCAATATTTCCACATATACTCATCTTCAAAGTTATCTATCATAGAAAATGATAAGTCAAACTGTTTTTTAGCTATATTAACCATAGTTTTATCTTGCATTCCTATACTCCTTACTTAAAATCTATTTTTATATTAATCTCAAAACATTTTTTAAGAAGCTCATATTAGAAAAGATTTTAAAGTTAAAATTTCCAAAAATAAATTATTCTTGGTCCCTTAGATACTCTATCACCTGTCCTAGGTATTTTTATTACCTTCACTGGCTCTATATTTAAAGTCCAATCAGCAATTATCTTCTCATCAATCATGTGGTGTTCTGGGTAGTTTGCATTATCTTTTGGGCAATCCCACATATAAGGAAAACTTAAGATTGCCGCTTTAGAAGTTCTCATAACTTCTTTAAAGGCTTCTCTTTGCTTTCCACCTAAATGCTCCCATACCTGTAATGCAATGAATAAATCATATTCCTTATCCTCTATTGGCCATGGTGTTACCGTTGCATCATGCTTATATTGTTTTGCCACATACTTTTCCGGCCTTCCCCATACATCGTTTTCTGGCTTAACCATAATATCACAGTTTTTCACCATAGTTTGAACTGATGGTCCCAGTTCTAAAACCCTTTGTATATGATTATTTTCCTTAATAATACCTATAACTTCGCTAAAATATGCCCATCTTCCCTCATAATAACTACCATGTGAACCCTTCAATAACTCCTGAAAATCAAAGTAATCCATTAATTCCATATAATATCCCCCTTTCTTCTACCACTATCTATATTTTATCACATATATTGGAAAGTAAAAATTGAAATATGGTTGTCTAAAAATAAAAATATCATTTATACTCAATCAAGTGTGACTACCTAAATTGTAACTTTTTGATATAACCTAAAACACCATAATATGAAAATTCTTCTTACGACCTCATATGTAAAGCTTAGTTCAAAATAAAAATAAGAAAAGCTAGAGCCTCAGTCTTAATTAGACCAAACTCTAGCTTTTCAATTTATTTTTTAAGGGAGTATCTGTAAATTAAAGCAAGTAAATTATTAAGTTATTTATTATTTACATCCTTGTTATTTAACAAAGAAGTTCATAAATATAGTTATTATCCCAGCATTGAAGAAGTCTATAAATAAACTTCCAACTAAAGGTACAATGAAAAATGCTTTTGGTGCTGGACCAAACTTGGTTACAATAGCTTCCATGTTCGCCATTGCATTTGGTGTAGCTCCCATTCCAAAACCACAGTTTGCAGAAGCAATTACTGCTGCTTCATAATCCCTGCCCATTAAGTTAAAGGTTACAAAGTAAGCAAATAAAGCCATTAGAACTGTTTGGGAAACTAGCATTATAACTAAAGGTAAGGCAAGGTCAGCTAACTGCCATAGCTGTAATGCCATTAATGCCATGGCTAAAAATAATGATAATGCAATATTTCCTAAGATATCGATTTCATCTCCATAAATCTTAAATTTACTAGTTGAATCTGATAAGTTTCTTAATATAGCAGCTGCAAACATAGCTCCTATATATGGTGGAAATGTCATGCCTGTTTTTTGAAGCAGGGCTGAAATGATTGTCCCAATTCCCATTGCTAAAAATATTTGTGCTGTAGCATTCATAAAGTTATTAGGGATTAATTCCTTAGTATTTATAGCTTCAGTGGCTGCACTTTCTTCATGAGCTATTTCTGAAAAGCTTTTCTTTTTTTCTAAAAGTTTATTTTTATCTATCAATTTCTTAGCAATAGGTCCTCCAATCATACTTCCCATGATAAGTCCAAAGGTAGCTGATGCTATTGCTACTGTTGTAGCTCCCACTGCTCCTGCTTTTTCAAAAACTGGCCCGAAAGCTCCTGCAGTTCCATGTCCCCCTACCATAGGAACAGATGCTGTAGAAAGTCCTATAAGTGGATTTAACTTAAATAGCTTTGCTAAAAATACCCCAGTAAAATCTTGAAGAATTACAAGAGAAACTGAAATTGCAAGAAATATAAAAACTTGTACTCCACCCTTTTTTAACAGCTTAAAGCTAGCTGTAAATCCAATAGTTGTGAAAAATACAGTCATGAACAACTTTTGAAGGGTTGCATCCATTTCAAGGGTTAGCATACCCGTTTGTCTCAAAATTAAAGTCATTATTGCAAATAACAATCCACCTATAACTGGTGAAGGTATACAATACTTCTCAAGAAAAGTTGCTTTGCTTTTTATGAACTGTCCTATAAATAAAACTATAACTCCAATTGCCGCGGTTTGAACCATGTCCAGTTTTAAAACCATTTATTTCCCTCCTCTATAATTTGTTAATCTAAAATTAATTATAGAGGCTTACTACCTTAAACAACGAAATACTACAGAAAACTTCTGAAAAATATTTTAAAATTTTCTAATTATTAATAACAATCTGTAAATAAAGTATGTCAAATTACTTAACAGGTTTTCCATAACCATGTATTTCTATTAACGTTAACCTTATAGATAATGGTTTTTTAGCTTTTTGAAAGCTTTCTTATAAAATACAAGGATACCTATTATCTCAATAGATACCCTTATATTTTATATTTTATATTTTATATTACATCCCCTACTTTTGCCTTTAGACTTCATGATTTGAAACTTGATTTATTCCTATAAAAAGCCCTATTAAATCTATTAACTTACTTTTGTAATAATACCCTCAATAAATTTTTTCACACTAATTTTCCCTGGATCTTCGCTAGAGTTATTTATATGTCTAATTTCTTGCCTTATTTGCTTAAAATCAAAAAGTAAGGTACTATATTCTGTGAAAATACTATTACTATAATCTTCACAGCCTAATTCAGCTATTGTAGTAAAGGCCTTTTGAATCGTTCTTCTCACTCTTTGTTCTAGAGCCTTCTTGTTAGCAAGGGTACTTTCTTTACTTTCTTCTTCAACAATTTCCTCATAGATGCTTTGCAGTGCGTAATTTGAAGAAGGATCTTTTCTTCTTATCTCTAATATTTTGTAGATAATCTTTCTCAAATCATTACTTCCAATCACCGCTGAAATTCCTATGTCTGTAAAAATACTAGTTATTTTCTTATCTATATCCAGCTGTTCAATAGTATTAGTGCCACTGTCCTTTAGATTAAAAACTGCATCCTTAATTAAATTCAGTGAATTTTCCAAGTCAATGTTCTCACATACACCTTTTATAACCTTTATAACTTCTATGTTATTAATAGGTTTTCCTATAAAAAACTTTATTCCACTTTCATAAGCTCTTGATACCAAGGCCTCATCCTCTACTTGAGATATCATAATAAATTTACCCTTATAACCCATTTTTGTAGCTGAGTTTATAACCTCAATCCCATCCTTGACAGGCATTAACAAATCTATAAGTACTATACTAGGATTGTAAAATAATATCTCCTGAACTCCATGTTCGCCACTATCTAGTTCGCAAATCACTCGTCCTAGATTATTTTTTTTAATAATTATTCCAAGCATTTTTCTGATATTAATATCATCATCAATTATTAAAAAAGTCTTTTCCATTCTCATCACCTACTCAATGAATTTTTAGGAATCCTTACTAAAAATGTAGTTCCTTCATGTAATTTTGATTTTACAGAAATATTTCCATTTAAATCTTCAATAATATTTTTAACATGAACTAATCCAATTCCTGTGGAAGGACTTCCTGTATCTTCATGAAACTTTGTAGTAAACCCTGGATTAAATATATAACTTTGTATATCCTCTTCTATACCACATCCATTATCTACTACTTTTATGTATATATTGTCTTCACTTTCCTGTTCTATAACATTAATTATACAATTGTTATCACAGGCTTCTATGCTATTTATAATCAAATTATTTAATATTGCAAATAAGCTGTAGTAAGGTACTATTTCAAAATCTTTTTCGAAAGAAAAATTCAGCTTTGCTGATAATTTATTAGAGTCAATATATCTAGTTGTGTTATCCTTTATAATTGTAAGCATTGTAGATAAAGTCATAACATCATGGTTTTCTACACTATTTACTAAGGTATCTAGCCCACTTATAACTCTATAGTAGTCCTTTTTTATTTCATGAACTTCCCTAGCAATATTTAAGGTTCTTTCCTTTAACCCCTCGTTATGCTTATATTCTTCATATAAACTATAGCTTTCACTCATAACCTTCTCAATGTCTTTCATAGATTTTTTTAAGTAAAACATTTCACTTTGAATATTAGACATTAACAAGTTTAATTGGGTATATCTTTCTTGATGCTCTTTTTTTAAAATGTATAGTTTCTCTCGCTTATGAGCTAAGCTTAACAAATATACTATTAGGCTTCTTATAATTGCAGCAAAAACAATAACCTTAAATACCTTAAGGCTAATATTATTTCTTATTAAAGCCTCAGAGATATTGCTTAAGCAATCTAAAATTGCTAATAATAAAAAACCATACGAAATATTATCTTTATATTTCCTAACTTTAGTTACCTTAATTAAAACACCTAAAACTAAATAGTATAGGAATGATGGGAAATTAAAAATCAATGACTCATGAATTGGGGAATTGAAGATTAATACATTTATAATAGTTCTTAGTAATAACACACCTATGCCACAAAATAACCCTAAAGTAATTTCTTCAATATCTTCTCTTGTTAAAATAATAAAGTTAAAGATAATAACTCCTATGGAAAGTCTTAGATCACTTTGAAAGGGATAAAAATACACTTGAGCAAATAATGTTATGAGTAACACGATAAAAAAACTCTTTTTCTCTTTCACCTAATTCCCCCATTTACTAATAAAATTTCTTTATATAAAATTCTTATACTTATAACTGTCCTATTTAAAAACTATAAATTTATATAACCCTAAAATGGCGAATTCACATATTAGTTTAGTAAATGCCTTCATTTCAAATAAAACATTAATGAGAAATTTACTATAATTCACATTGATAAAATCTATGCTTTTCCCATTGAAATTTTTCCAAAGAAAAAAGGCACTCCATCCTTCTAAGATTAGTGCTTCTCTCCAACCCAATAATAACTTAATAGTCCAAAGTTGAACTCTTATATAAGCTCAACACTAAGACTTTAAATTTATTATTAATATTATATCATAAATATTTTAAAAATAAACCTGTAATATAGTTTATCTTACTCTATTCCCAAAACTAAATTACCTTATTCTGTCAACTTACTCATTTTGTAAAAACTCTTTATGCTCTGTAACAAAATCACGTCCCATATTTTTAATATGCTTTTTCATAAAGGCCTCTGAAAACTCCGCTGATGTAATTCCGTAACAAGCTAAAGCATCAGTATAATACATGATTACATCTACCATCTCTTCAACAAAAGCCTGCCTTACCTCAGAGTCATCCATTATAGCTTTTTCCCCACGCTTTTTTATAATAGCTATAACCTCCCCCATTTCTTCAATTAGCCATAATAAACTACTACGTCCATTGTCAGGGGTTAGTGGCATCCATTTGCCTTTATATTTTTCCTGTAATTCTTCCTGCATTGACATAATTTCTGATATTTTTAAATCTGACATGCTACACCTCATATAAATCTTTTTCTTATGCTTTAATAAGCTTTACATTTCCAAGGCAATAACGTATTTTAAAAATCACTAGAATCCTTAAGATAAACAACATTGCTGTATATTTAATTACTTTTCAGCTTTTATGCCTTTAAAAACTGCCTATTAATACAATTTTATTATCCAATCCTCACCTGATTTATTACGCTGATACATAAACTCATTGTAATTATCCGAATCAAAAACCTTGAGTAAATCCATAAAATCCTCTACCAATGAGTAATCCTTTAATAAATCTCTGCGAATCCACTTCATTTCTCCTTCATCTGAAGAAACTAATGTACCCTCAAATTTATCTGTTTTAAAGAGCAGCACAATATATCTTTCATCTTCATCTGTTTGAAATTGCTTTACTCCACATAATTTGGGTTCCCTTATGGTCAATCCAGTTTCTTCATAAATCTCACGGATTACTGCTTCAACAAAGGATTCTTCCTTTTCAACATGTCCACCTGGAAAGGTAAGTCCACGCCAATCCTTTTTTACTCTATTTTGAAGTAAAATCTCATCTCCATCATAAACCATACACAAAACTGTTACTATGGCTTTCTCACACTTGCTCATATTTATCTCCTTAGTTTTCAGTCACTGTAATACTTCTTAAATATCTACCTTGTCCCTTAATATTTTCTGGCACTTCCACAAAACCTTCTCTTACTAAATACTCATTAGTAGCCCCAAAAATCTGGTGCCATAACTCATTGGCTACTTCCTTCATATCCACTAAGTGTATTACACTTGTTAAATTTACAGCATTGATTTCAAAACTTTCAAATATATTTTTAACCTCTGGAAAAACATTTACAAGTATAATATCTGAAATTTCTTTGATAGCAGTATCCATCTCAAAGTCATAAAATACTGGAACCTTCACTAAAATATCATCACTTTCATTTATATCAATGTACTCTAATTCTTTTAAGAAGTCAGCTAAGTTCCTCTCCTTTGACGATAGTTCACTATATTTTATATTTTTACTAATTGAATGGCATATTAATTTACCACATTCATATGCCATTTCTTTATTTTTACTATCCAAAATCTTGTTATAAGCTACATTCAAATCACCAAAAGTACTTGAGCTATTAACTCCATTTTGTGCAAGCCTAAGAAATCTAAACATATCTTTTCTTAAACCACTTAAATCTCCAAAGCTATTAAAGGTAAACCCACCGCTTCTATAGTTATTGCTACTGCATAAAATCTTATTGCTATGACTTTCTACTAACTCGCTATCTTCATAGGCAACAATAATATAATCTCTATTTCCTGGTTGTAATTTTGATGAACAAAAAGTATCTTTTTCTGTGAAAAATTCAAATGCTGTGCCATCAAAAATTTTGTCACAAATCACATGATAAAGTATGCGCTGATAACTATGATATTTTGAACACTTTAGCTTTGAAACTTCTTTATAAGATACATCCTTTAGCTCCATTACTTTTTTACCAATTACCTCACCGATGTCATTAAGATAAATTTCCATATCTATAACATCTTTCTCTAAGAAAATTGGAAATGTAACTCTGTATCCATTATTTCTAGCCTCTATTGCATTGATTAACTGAAGACTATTAATTAGCTGAGCTACTATTGGCTCTTCTAAATTTAAAACCTTTGATATTTCCCCACTATTTATAGAAAAGGGTTTGTTTTTTGCAATTAAATATAAAATTTCAGAAGCATATTCTTTATTGCATACATAAGCTGGATTATAATCATCATATTCCCCAACATCTCCGAAAAAGTAAAAATTCAATTTTTTATTAATCATTTTAACTTCCCCAATCCCCATAAGATTAGTAATAATCAAACTATCCATAACCTTACTTCATTTTTATTTATTATTTCTTGAATATTGCAACCCAAAGTCAAGGTATAAGTTATATATACATGGACCCTACCCTAACTCCATAAAACCTTTTGAAAACAAATAGAATAAGTTTTTGATCTTAAGGGTGACTTTTTCCTATTAAACTTGGTCATCTCCTTTTATGCAAAACTCTGCTAGCATGTATTTTCTAAGGCTTTACACTCTTTACTGCTAACTATTTAAACAATAATCACTAATCCTTTAGAAATTTCCCCATTATAATCATATCTATATATCCATCATCAGTTTTTACTGCTTTCTTTCTTCTTCCTTCTTCTGTAAAACCCAATTTTTTATAAAGGCCAATAGCTCGTATATTGTTTTCAAAAACTTCTAATTCAATTTTTTCAACATCATTAAATTCACACCACTGAATAATATTGTTCATCATAGAACTACCTAAGCCAATGCCCGAATACTCTTTTAAAATAGTTATACCAAAGGTTACAGTATGATTTAACTTACTCTTACTACTTCTATCTAAAGAAGCAGAACCCACTATTTTCCCCTCAATTTCCGCAACTAAAAAAAGTGCTGTACTTAATATGTATTGTTCTTCTTGCTCCACAGTAATATTAAATTCATCAGCTGTTGATGGAAAAAATGGAGATTCACTCATAACTTGCTTAACCATCAATATCATTTCCTCAGCATCCTTAGGTTCTGCATCTCTAATTATTATATTTTTATTGCTTATTAAATCTTTTATCATTTTCTCTCCCCCTCATGTGTTGTAAGTTTTAGCTAACGTATTAACTAGTTTGCATACCAGAATATTAATTTTTATTACAATTACTTGTTGATGATTTACTCATTGTATAATGGTTCTTCAATAAATGTTGGATAAAATCTATTTGTTTTTATATATTCTATTAACTTCTCATGAATATAAGGTACATAATTAATATTTTTCAACTCCGCTATTTCTACCCATTTTGCATTACTTGTAACAGCTGAATTGTCAGGGTCTATATCTGGTACAGATGGTGGCTTAATCTCATGGCTTCCATTTAGAAAACATCGAAATACAATACTTATATGTGGTGTTTGTCCATAAATAAAGTTAGAGTTATTAGGCTCATACTCATGTACATATATCAAGTCACCTACAGTAACATCTAAACCTGATTCTTCTCGTATTTCTCTCACAACAGCTTGTTTAACAGTCTCCCCTATCTCAACAGCACCACCAGGTATATTGTAGTATTCACCATTTCCAAATTCATTTAATAAAATCTTGTCATTGTTAATGACTATACCTCGCGCACTAACTCTTATATGAAATCTCATTATATCCCTCCCCCATTAATGACATATAAATTTCCTATGTTAAATTATTTATCTGTTTGAGCAAGATTACAACCCACCCTAATCTTATATGAAAATTAACTATAGTATATATTGGCATATGGAATTTAAAAACTTGAGTTATTTTAATATATAGCTACTACTTCTCTTAATATCTCAATATTTCTATCCATATCTCCCCAAACCTCTAACCTATGTCCAACTCCTTGAATTTGTTTTAAATAAATATTTTCTTTTTTACAATGTTCTTTTAGAACATCAGCATCTAACTGCTTATCCTCTGTACCTGCAATTACAGCAGCAATACCTTTCCCATATTTTATGTAAGGTAAAGTTTCTTCTATAGGTGTTAAAAATATGTGCCTTACTTTAATACATAATTCTTCCTCAACCCACCCAGCAACTACAGTCCCTATACTTTTAGAAACGAATACTATATCATCATATTTCGGTAAATTAGAGTTATGCAATTGTGATAACACAGAATTCTTTATATCACATAAACACTCTTCAAATGATTTATCTTGCTTAAGAAAATTATCATAACTAATAGATATTTTTTCATATCCTCTAAGTTCAAACTTAAAACCAGCATAGTACAATAATGGGCAGTCAGCACTGTAATTTGCTCCTGGAAATATCACAACTATCCTTTTATTCCCCAATTTATTTCCCCCTTCCTAAAATACCTGTATGATACTTATGATATTTTTCTAGCTATATATAAAGTAAAATTAAATAATGCTCCTACATAACCACCGTTACTGTCTATTAATTCCTCAATTTCTCTATTCATATTTTCAACAGCAACTTGATTTAACCCATCAACTTTTGATGCAAAGGCTGGAACTGAATTGAGAACTTTTAAATATTGTTTAGCATTGTTCTTTGTTTCCTCTGTATATTCTATTTTTTCCACTAGTTCAAACAAGCCAGATGCTTCAATCTCTGATTTTCTTTCATCATCCTCACTGTGTCCATCATGTTCTCTTCTTTGCGGTTTTTCACTTTCTATATCATAACTTGAAACATATTTATTAACTATGCTATCAATATTTTCTCTTATTCCCTTAGTTTCAAATAGTTCATCATTACTTGAGGTATACCAAAATAAAACAAGAAATCCATTGTCCTTCAAAAGTTCATGACATTTTTTGTACTTAATATTTTTATCTAGCCAGTGAAAGGCTTGAGCTGAATATATCATGTGAAATTTTTCATTGTTGTCACTTTCCCACTGCTCAAAAGGAGCTATATCTAGTGAAACCTTTAGGTAGCTTGTACATTTTTTCTTGAGTATTGCAGCCATCTCTTCGCCAAGTTCTATGGCATTTATAGCAAATCCTTTCTTTGCAAATTGTACAGTTGCTTTTCCTGTGCCTGCACCAATTTCTAATATCCTATTATTCAAATTCAAATCAGTTTTAAAGATAATATCCTCAATTAATTTCTCTGGATATGATGGTCTTATTTCGTCATATATCTCTGCAATGCCCTTGTAAGGTTCTATTTTATTAACCATGATTTCCCCAACTCCTTAAATATTTCAATATAAAAACCCTATTAATATAATTTAATTTCTAATTTAACACTTAATATATTTTACCATATTATTACTTGGAATATATACCATTTAAATTTTCATAACTTATCCTATGGTAAAAAAATATCTGTAGGGCCACTCTTTACTCTACAGATGTTTTGAATTAAATTTCTAAAGCCCAAAGTGATCTTTTATCATCTTGGCGACCATTTCTGGTGAAAGATTAGAATTGTCTATTTTTATATAATTGTCATAAGGAATTTCACCTTCATTGCTTACACAACGGTATTTTATACTATCGTTTATTAATCTTTGATTTGATGCTTCAATATCTCTCTTTGAAGCTTTATTTTTTAGACGATTTTCAGTAGCATTCCTTTGTAGCCTAATTTCTTGAGGTGCTACAAGCTCTGCAAAATATATATCTGCATTGTATTTTTTGAAAATATTGCAAACACCCTCAACATAATCCCAGTCTGCTTGTTGGTCAAAGGCCCACATATATGTAAAGATCATTCCATATTGCTCTGAACTTGCAAATTCCTCAAAAATAACTTGTCTTATTTTACCAATAGCCTTTCCATTGAAATAGCCAAATATATCTAGTACTGGTTCAATAATCATATGATTGTGAAATAACCGTAAATCTGTAATTTTGGTAAGTTCTTGTCCAACAGTCATCTTACCCACAGCACTATCTCCAACAATAAAAACTAATTTCAAAATAACACCTCTTTTATTCTTTTTTATCATAAAATACTGCGTTGTGTAATAAACAAAGCTTATTTTTTTCTTAATAACAACTTAAAATGTCTTGAAAACTTATTTGTATTGTGAATATCATAGTATTCTATTTCTTCAACGGGTATTTTTACAAATTCATAGTCTGAGAAATACTTCTTTATATCTTCTATATCAACATAGAAGTGTGGAATATTTCTTTCTGTATCATGTTCATCTCTCAAAATTGTATTTTTATCAACTCTTACATATTTATCAGCATTATCATATGCTGTTGAGTTCTTTGAGTTTAAAGTTATAAATAACTCTCCATTTCTTTTCAGTATACGAGTAATTTCTTTTAGTGATTTTATAAACCCTTTTGTGTCAGTGTGGTAAATTACATTATAAGCCATAATGCAGTGAAAGGTTTCATCCGGAAATGGTAACTTAAGCATATCACCCTGTTCTATTTGAATTTCCATCTGTTCTTCCTTAGCCCAACTTCTCAAATGATTAATTCCACTTTCCGACAAATCAATTGCACTTACCTCGTATCCTTGCTTCGCAAAATACATAGAATGTCTTCCTAACCCACATCCCAAATCTAGAAATTTACTATATCCCTTTGATTGCCAACTTTCAGCTAAAAAACTTGCTTCAGTGGTTGGCACTAACCAATAATCTATTTCATTTTTATCCCAATCCCATGCTTTTGATTTAATCATAGTTCCCCCATATCATTTAATAAACTTAACTTGCTTCAATTTAACATATACATTGCTTTAACTGTATTTTTAATAAGTGCAATCGAACAAACTAACCTGTACTGATTGATTATACTTTGTCTTTATCTCAGCAATCTTTAGTAACTCCTCTAAGTAAAGTATTTCTTTTCTCTTCCTCTGCACCTCTAATAATCCTAAGAATACCTGGGCAGTTAGTATGCAATCTGCCAAGGCTCTATGCCTATTCTCAGGTATTTCCAAGTTTAAAGCCTGAGCTAAGGTATCTAGTTTATAATTTGGTAAATCAGGTAATACATATTTCCCAAGCAAAATAGTATCCATTATAGGAGTTTTAGCAATAGCTTCATACTTTTCTGTGTGATGAGATAAGATATTTGCTTCATACTTTGCATTTTGAGCTATAAATACATAATTCTTTTTTGCACATGAATTATTAACCTTTCTCATAACCTCATCTATGCAGGGCTTTCCTATTAAATCCCTGTCATTAATTCCAGTTTGAATTCTACCACGTTCTGTAAGATGACATCCTTCTGGAGGCTGTATAAGCCAACTTATAGAAGCCGTTTCATCTATGCTTAAGCCCCTTATTCTTTGTATTCCTAATTCTATTGGCTCTGGAGAACGTCCCTTTGGAGTTACGGTTTCAAAATCTATCACCAAAAACTCCGTGTCACTTAATAATTTCTTAGCCATAATCCAGATTGTTCCTTTCATTTAGGCATTTGAAAATAAATAACAAGTCAAAGATGTGAAGGATATTTTGAGTTCACAAGCAAGCTTGTGCAGACAAGGAAGCTGGTTCCGCAGATAGTGGTGCTATCTAAGGGTTCTGCTGACGCAGTATAACTCAAAATAGACAAACATACTGACTTATTTATTTTTTGAAAATGCCTTACTTCACTTTTCATTGTACTTTAATAATACTTTGAAAGCTTAAAGACTCTAGCTTTTCTCAGGTTTTTGAGCAAGAAATAATTCTACTGTATCTTTAATAATAATTTCATTTCCTGATTCCTCAATTGCTGATTTTATCCTTTGAAAAAGCTGAGATTTTATTGGTTCTTCTAAATCTATATGATTTGAATAAGTATTCAGTAATTCTATGTATTCAACCCCAGTCATTTTCCTCATATTATGGTATAGCTTAAACTCAGCATTAATAAACCCATATTCCTCAATTTTACTTATACTTGAATATCTTGGTTTGTCTTGGTTATTAGATGCCTCAATACTCCACTGTGGTAAAAGCTCCTTATAAATAGCTTGAATTTTTTTATGTACTGGATTATCTTTATGATTTGGAGATGGTTTATTCCAAAACAAAGCAATGGTGCCACCACTTTTTATTATGTTGTATGCCTTTTTATACCCATACTCCTCTGGTATCCAATGAAAAGCAGTAGCAGAATATAACATATCAAACTTATTTTCCTCACAGTCATAATCTTCAAAAGCACCTTGAATAACATTAAAGTTGTCATAAGCTTTAAACTTTTCTCTTGTATAAGAAGCAAGGTTTTCTCCTAGTTCAACAGCTGTTACTTTGCAATTTGCCTTTAAAAAGGGTTCTGTTGCTTGACCTGTTCCACAACCAATTTCTAAAAGCGACTTGCCCTTAGTGATTTTTCCATATTCCATTATATCCTTATATATTTCAGTTCCATAATTTGGACGTCTCTTTTCATAATTTAAGACTTCCTCATCAAAGGTATATTTTAACTCCATATAATCCTCTCCTTCACAATAATTTCTGGTTTTGCCCACATAAGAAGTTTATAAATTCCCCTATTTATCTCTAGTCTATCTTTAATGATGTTACTATTGGTAGCACAGAGCGACCATTCCACCTATCACCAAGTCCCAGTTCCCTTGGCCATTAATCCCTTCAATATTAATACCACCCTTTTCAGTAATTGTAACAATAGCATATAGTCCATCTTTATATAGAACTAAGTCTTTTATAAAGGGATACTGCTGGTGAATTTCTTCTGAATAAGAAAAATGCTCATGTTCTGGTCCAACCCAAATATAAGACATAGAGTTAAGCCCAAAATAATGAGTTTGTCCAATTTTCTCAAGTGAATCTCCGTGGTCATGTCCATTAATGCACAAAAGTACCTTTCTTCCTGTATTATTTATCCTATTAATTAAAGCTGTTGCTTCAGCCTTGTTATGTACCCCTCTTTTAGCAAACTCATTTTCAAAACTATGATGGGAGAAAATCACATAATAATCACTACTATCAGTCAATTCATTTTCTAACCATTTTAATTGTTCCTCAGGAAGAACTGGATAAGCATCTTTTGTTTTGTTATAATTTCTCTTATAATATGGCTCATATCCTTCATTAGTTTTTATAAAACAGGTATCTAGTACAATAAATTTAATATTGCACTTTTTAAAGGAGTAGTAACTATTGTCCAGGTTTAAAAACTTCATCACTTCGTCTCTTTGAACTACATCAGAATCATGATTCCCTATGACATGATAAATAGGCTTTCCAATATCTAAAAGCATATGGAGTAAAAATTCATTTTCCTCTTTTGGTACACAAAAATCTCCAAGTTGAATAACAAAATCCAGCTGCTTATCTTTTACCTTAGTTATAAAATTTTGGAGCCTCTCAGCCCCATCATGAATATGGTCATAATGTAAGTCAGCAAACACTGCAAATTTAACACTCTTCATTCACTCACCTCTTCCCAAACTTGAAGAATATTATTGTTCTATCACTACTTAAGTCACGAAATTATGAATAAATTAACCTTTAAATCTCACTATTCATTGTGAAGTTACTCATAACTAAAATGTTTTTCTCTTAGCTTAACTTTTATTAAATCATATATTGCCTCATCAATGCCTATAGCATCAATATACCTAATAAACTTATCTTCAATATGTTTTATAGAATAATCAAATACAGTTTTGAAAGCTGAATCAAAGTCCTCTCCTACGCTACTATAAAATGTCTTAAAACTTTCAATACCG
This sequence comes from Clostridium punense, assembly GCF_017874425.1. GTDB lineage: Bacteria > Bacillota > Clostridia > Clostridiales > Clostridiaceae > Clostridium_J > Clostridium_J punense. The sequence goes on along the minus strand of NZ_JAGGLL010000018.1, from coordinate 41,168 downwards.
AAGCTTAGAATAAGATATTCAACGAATGCCCCTGCAACTGGATATGTTATAACATCATTATGTTTATAGAAGTTATCATTGACTAGTAGCTCTTTAATATGAAGGTATATCCCATTACTTAAGAAATATTTAGCCCATGCATAGTTAGGTATTCCCCACCAAACCTTATCATAAAACATTGCTAAGCCTTCACGGAGAAATGCTTGCTTTGGTCTTGATATGGTATTGTATGAAATTATATGTGCATCTTCATGAAATCCTACACACTTAACTTCTTTATTATATACAGCATAAATTTTATCTAAGCCATCATTAAACCCATTGCAAGGTTCATTATCCCCATAGACCTCTCCAACTTCTTCTGGAGTGCTGCACAAGTAATATTTAATTTTTTCTTTCATTTTAACCTTTAAGGAATTACTTATAAATTTATTGCAAATTTCTTGTAACTCTATTATTTTATCTATATGTTTTTCTGCTAATGATCCCTTTTGGTAATGAAATATATAGTTACTTGACTCTTTTTTACACCAGTCCATAAACTTCACCACAAACCCCTTTAAATTTACTATACTTCTAAACTATACTTAAAATTCTATTGTACACCAATGTATCTCTATTTTACCATATTATTACTTGTATTTTATACCACTTATTTCTTAAATTAACACCTACTAAATGTCTTTCAAATTATAATTTGTTTATAAAATTATTTTTATATATTAAAAAGCCTGTAGACTTTTGTTGGCTCTACAGACTTTCATAATTTTATAAACTTTTCCTTCTAAATTGTTATTTTATAGATTTAGCTACAACTACACCAAACCATTCTCCCTCAAAAGGAATTAAATCACTATCACTTTTTTCTCCAATTGATTCTCCTATAGCTACCATTTCTGTGCTATGAAAACTCATATCATTATAGGCTTTTTCTATTCCTGCTTTTACAGTAAAATCTTCTGCCCCAACAACCTGATTCTCTTTACAAAATTCCTTTAGCATTTTAAATCCATTGGATTCTTCCTTGATTATAATATAACTGTCTAAAAATGACTTTCCTGTTTTAAGTACTCTTTTTGCTTCTTTTAATCCACCCTCTGCTAAATTTAGCATATTAGCAATTCCAAAGAAAGATGTAGCTACATCAATTGTATTATCTTTAAAAGGCAAATTGGTAGCATCACAAGCTATGTAGTTTACTTTTATTTCTGGGTTAATCCTTTTAGCTTTTAGTCTATCATATCTTAATACTGCAAAACTTAAATCTGTACATATTATTTGCGCTTCACCCTTTAGTTGTTTCACCGTTTTTAGAAATAAGCCCCCCGTACCAGTTGCTATGTCTAATATAAACTTATTCTCATTATTATTTATATTATCAATAATAAACTTTCCTGTCTTATCCACTAGCAGTGTTAGATTTTTAGGATTTGCCTCTGACATTCTTTTCCTCAGCTCTTCTTCATCATATTTCTCAAAAGCCTCTGACCAATTGTTTGTAATTTCCTGTTCCACTGAACCAAAGTTTATTACCCCTTCTTTAATAGCCCACTGATGACCGTCCTTACAACTTAGTTTTCCTTCAACAATCTCACTATTTTCTTCCTTCTCAATTGCCAAACTTAATTCCCCATTGCATTTTGGACACTTTAATAAACTTAAAATTTCTTTATACATCCCCTTGTCCCCTTTTTTGAAAAAATTTATGTTAATTAATTACTAAAAACTATGTTATTTTACCATTGAAATTTCCTTTTCTAACACGTCAGCAAATCTTTGAATATAAGGTCCAAGCCCTTCTAGCCATTTTATAACTTCCCTATGGTCTTTATATTTATTTGGCTCTTTTCTAATTCTTATAGCCTTTTCCATGACCTCAATGTCTTCAATTAGGTTGTTATCCAAAGCCCACTTCCCTGCTTTAGTTTTAGAAATGATTTTACCTGTCCTAAGGGTATAAATACATCTTGCAATATCTAAAAGCCACCCAGCAGAATACAGACTTTTATCTGTTTTGGCTCCAACTCTTCTTATTGTGTCATAGTGTTTTGTGACAGCTTCCAGAATTTCTACTTTTCTTGGATAGGTAAAATTGTGTCTTACTTCCTTACCATATAATAAATGCCCCTGTTCAATTAATTCTATCATGGAAAAAGGATCAAAGCAGTATTTATTTGTTATTTTCTGACCACTAGTCCCCCAATATACCACTGTATCTGGATTATTATTAACAAATCCTTCCAGCGTTAAAAATCCACCTTCAAAGGAAGGAAAATACAAATTATTTCTATATTCCATGGAAAGTTCTTGTCTTAAATTAAGTAATTCCTTTCCTTGAGTATCTGAAATTTCTGTTTCAGTTAAACATAATATATCAATATCGCTCCATCCTAATTTAAAATCTTCAAGGACAACTGAACCATAGAGATATATTGAGGGCTTATTTTCTAGTAAAATCTCAACTATGCGATTTTTCATTATTTCAATTGACTGCTGCATTTCTAAAACTCCCCCATTTTGATAATAATTACATGCAACTAATATGCTCCTGCTCAGTTAGAAATTATAAAGGATGCAATAATAAAAATCTTCTTATCACATCCTTTAAAATTATTTTCTTAACTTATTTCACGGCAATTTAAATACTACAGTTTAAATTACTTACTTAATTACTTTTTTTCTATATCTATAAATATCTCCGCCTGATTTACTAACATGATAAAAGGCTTCAAATCCTCGCTTTAACAATTCCTCATTAGGCTTTCTCTTCCTGTTATCTTCACCAATACAATCAATGATATAACCACCGTTTTTAACAACCCTTGTTAGCTCAGCAATTTCAGCATCGTAATTATCTCCTACTACATGCCCAGACATTACAATATCAAAAGTATTATCCTCATATGGAATTTTCTCTACTGTGCCATCTAAAACTACGACATTAAGAATATTCTCAACCTTTATTTTATCACGTAAATATTCTCGTAGTGCATCTGTTGGCTCACTAGCATAAACTCGCTTAGCCTTTTCAGCAGCAGCAAAGGCAAGTCTTCCCGTACCACTTCCAATGTCTAAAACTACCTTATCATTAAAATCAGCTAGCTCAAATAGAAGGTTCTTATTCCAATCATAGATGTAATCACAGTTTTTATTCATGAGTTCAGGGTAAACGTAAACTATTGATGTTTCCATTTCTCCTATAACAAAAACTTCTGCTTTACGTATCGCTTGTAAAGAAAGATCTTTAGGCACGTCTGCGGTTAACCTTTCAAGGAAATCTCTACTCTCAGGGCACTTATGAAAAAAGTACCACTTTACTGCAGGATTGTACTCAAGTGCTATTGCTAAATTTTTAGAAAAATCCTTATCACTTAAATGATTTTCACACATCATTCTAATAATCCATCTATCCATAAGTAAAAACGAGTTGAAAGAAAATTCCTCTGGCTTTATCCAGTTATAATTCATACACCATTCCTCCATTTATTGAGGGCTACAGCATATTCACCCTCCCATTATTTATAATAAAAAATCTATCATTACACTTCATATCAATTCACCCTTTCAAAATAATATTTATTATCGCCATAGGCTTAAACAATGGAATAATAAATTACTCCTAACTTATTTTACCATGTCATTATTTGTAATGTATACCATAACTTATCAATACTTATGCAGTTTTTGATTATAGTTTGAAATTAATAAGAGAAGAAAACATTTCATGAAAATTAATGTTTTCTCCTCTTTTTATAAATCAAGCTATAAAAGTTTTTTTAACTTTGTGGACATGGACTTATTTCTTTTTTATATCCATACTTATATATTAAAAATAATCCAATTGTAGTTAAAATTAAATCGTATATTATTATATTCAGTGGCTTTGCACCATAGTTCAGGTTAAATAATCTTGTAATATCAAAATTAAATACTCTATTAAGAGAAAAACTACCGAAAATAATACTTGTAATCACAATATAAAATGCAGGGAATAAATATGCTATAATTTTTTTCCCAAATGCAGTTGTTATCCCTAAAACAAATGTTGAAAAGGCTGCTGCTGAAATTGATACAAATAATATTACTAACATAACATAAGCAATTTTAGAATTATGATATATATTAGAAAAAGTACCTATAGACATACCCTTATCATCGGAATATTTTATTCCAAATCTAACAATGAGATGTAAAATTAAAATACCATGACTCACCGCAAAAATGGCAAATGTAATTATGCTATTTACTATTAATTTGACTTTATAATAAGTTTTTACATCTATTACTTTAAGCAATTTACTAAAAAATCCAGATTCTATATCCTTAACTATTGATGTTGAGTATATTAAGCCAATTATTACTGGAGATATTATCCCTATATAAGATCTCTGATAAATTTCTATAAAGTATGAAGTACCATCCATATACATGGATGGCTGTTTTATTTTCATTAAATAAGGTATAGATAAAACTATTATAACTGCTATCATAGAAATTATAGTTCTCCATGATAACAAAGCCCTTTTCAGTTCTAACTTAAAATAAGTCTTCATATAAACTCCCCCTAGTATTTATCAGCTACAGCCCCAATAGTAGCTGCTTTTATATAATTTAAATTTTTTAAGGTTTTTAAAGTTTCCACATCTCCGCTTACTACTACCCCAATAATCCATAAATCTTCTTTATTAATTTCGGTTTTCCCCTTGCTTAATACGTTGAATAAACTTTCATATCTACCATACATACCCTTAGATTCTTTACCCCTGATTATTGAATTAATAAATCTATCTTCTGGATTTTTTATTGGTTTTCCTTGATCATCTATGGCCTTTATACCATAAACCTCATATTCCTCATATACTTGTAATGCCCCTTCTGGCCCTTTATTTCCTCTATTATTAACTTCTGCTTCTGAAAAAGTATCTACCCAACACCAGTTTAATGTGATATTATCAGGCATCATGGCTTTTACTTCTTCAATTGTGTAAGCCTTATCAAAGGACAAGGATATTTCCATAAGCTTATCTTTTTCTATGTTATTAAGTTCCTGTAAATCATTAATATAATTATTGTAACTTATCAAGGGATGGTAAAATTTCATAACTAACTTTCCAGATCTACTGTAATTTCTTGATTCTTGAAACTCTTTATAAGTGCCCCCTGATTTAAATAAGAATTCACTTGCGTCACCATAAGTAGTATTAATTAGTGGCATATAAGTGTAACTTGTTTTATAGTTTCCATCTACTATTGCTTTATTTCCTAAAAATCTATATCTTACATAATCTAACTGTCCCACCATGATTCTATCATCTGATTGAATACCTGTTATATAAGCATTAGGCAGTGCTACATTAAACCAGTTCTCTAGTTTCATCATTTCTTTATGGCTTATGGAATTTAAGGCGAAACTATTTGCTATTAAAAATGTGGTGCTTAAAATTATAAATATCATTAAGCTTATGATTATGTTTCTTATTATAGAAAAAGTTTTAGCTCTTTTAATAGTGTCATTTAAAGTAGGTGTTGGTTTATCTTTCATCTCAAACAATTCTTTTAATCTTTCCTCATCACTTTTCAAAATTATCCCTCCAAACCTTTCTAAATTGTTCCCTAGCTCTAAAGAGATAGGTTTTTACTGTATTCTCATTAATATCTAAAATTTCAGCTATTTCTTTGTAAGACAATCCTATGTCATACTTAAATAACAGTAAGTTCTTTTGTACTTCACTAATTGAATTTAAACATTTTAGAATTTCTTGTTTTTTCTCTGAATCTAGTATATAATCTTCTACTAATCTATCCTCTCTTAGACTTTCTTTAAAAATGTCTTCATGAAGACTAAGCTGAGTATACCTATTGTTTTTTCTGCATAAATCATAGTACTTGTTAATTGCTACCTTGAAGAGCCAGGAGGATAACTTTTCAGTTTGTATTCCATCTATATATTTTAATGCTTTATAGAAGGTATCTTGAACAATGTCCTCAGCATTAGCTTCACTGCATCCAAGCTTAATCAAATATTTATATATGAGATTCATCTTTTTCTCAAACATCTCATTAATTAATTCATTGCTCATCATATCCCCCTTCCATAAAGTTAATCAATTAATTGCTTCTGAAGTACTTCTATTATTAAGACGTTGCACCAGCAAATATGTATACACTAATTTTACACTAAATCAAAAATCTACCAAATATTTTCTATATACTCCATCTACATGTTCTATAAATCTGTACCAAATTTAAAAAATGTTTTTGGTGCAAGAGGACTGTTTATCATGAGAATGAACATTACTATAAATTTATATTTTCAAGATCCTAAGCATTAAATATCAAAGCTATTTATTAAGGTAGAACTTTTAATTTCTTATAGTTGTACAGTTCTAGATTTATTTTTCTATATAAATTCTTGTTGTTTTCATGGTACTTTCTCCTCCTACTAAGTACGGTGTGTAAAGCCCAAGGTTACAATTGTATGCAAACTTGTTAACACTTGGAATAAGGGAATATTTGCTGTATAATGTTGAATAAAAGAAATTTCTGGGATATTTCCAGGGGAATATATCATCTAGGGGATAGGGGGATACATATGAATTTAAATGAACTATATGAACGTTTTGAAGAGGATAAAAGATTAAATACAAATAAGGCTAATAGTATAGAGTTTTTAACTTCCATATCATACATTGAGAAATTTTTGAAGAAAGGTATGAAGATTCTTGATATAGGCGCTGGTACAGGAGCTTATAGCATTTACTATGCAAGCAAAGGCTATGATGTAACTGCAGTTGAACCAGTGGAAAAAAATTTAGAAGTTATTAAAACTAAGGCACTAGACAAAAGTCTTAAAATCAATATTCAGCAAGGTAATGCATTAGACTTATCTAGTTTGCCAGCTGAAAGTTTTGATGTTGTTTTATGTTTTGGCCCACTTTATCATGTGGATACTGATGAGAAAAAACTAAAGTGCATTGAAGAAACTAAAAGAGTTTGTAAGAAAAATGGAAAGATATTTTATGCTTATTTATCAAATGACATGGTATTCATAACAGAATCAATGTTATACAACAAAGAGTATTTAGGTGGACCTCATTATGACCATAATACTTTCAAGCTAACTGACATGCCTTTTTGTTTTATGACAGTTGATCACATGGTTCACTTAATGGAATTATCAAAGCTAAAAAAGGTGAAACATTTTGCAGCGGACGGATTATCTGAGCTACTAAATGAAAAAATAAATACCTTTAATGAGGAACAATTTGAGGAATGGTTTAGATTCCATCTTTACACCTGTGAAAAGAAAGAACTATTAGGCTATAGTAATCATATAGTTTTTATTGCTGAAAAGTAGGACTAAAATTCAAAGCAAATCCTATGATAAATATATATTAAAGCTGAATTTTTGGGTTTCGGTATAGCCTTGTAGCAGATAATTTTGTTTTCTGTGTTCAAAAGGTCTTAAGTGAGCAAAGACAATGTTAGTATATAAATCAGTTTTGACTTTGAATTCATATTGTTAAAGCCAACTTTTATGATTTTCACTAGTTTGATTACTACAAAATCTAATAAATAAAATGTGCTAACAAAAAACTAAGTTAGCACATTTTATTTTAATTTAAATTTCTACTTATTCTATAAATTGCTTACCTACTCTATAAGTATGCCTACTTTAGGAAGGTCAACTAATTTCTCTTCCACTTCACGGTAGCCATAGAGCTGTGGTGTTAAATCTTCCCCAGCAGCTAGACCTAGATCCATTGCTTTTCTCCATGTTGAATTACTACTTATATCATATACAATGCCCTTAATAGCTACATAAGCAGGCCTTCCCATTGTGCCGTCAAACTGAGCTAACTCTCTAAGAGTAAACTTTCTAGGTTGTGTAGAATAGCTTTGCTCATATTCCCCATAATAGCGATGGTCATGTTCTGCAGCATCAGCATCAGCTTTTGTTTTATGAACTGTACCACGTGGATGTTGTGGTGGTGCATAAATAGAGTATAGTTTTATTGGTTTTTTACCTGTATTAATCAAATTGTGCCATGTACCAGCTGGTATTATGAAGATAAAGTCATCACAAACCTTTGCTCTAAAATCTAGGCAATTTTTTCTGTCCCCCATCATAACAAGACCTTCACCTTCTTCAATACGTATGAATTGATCAAGGTGAGGGTGATTTTCTAAACCAATTTCCCCTCCAACAGGGATACTCATTAAAGTAAGTTGTAAATGCTTTCCTGTCCATAAAGCAGTACGGAAATTTTTATTATCTTTTGTAGCCTCTTCAATATTAATTACAAAAGGCTTTGGCCCATAATCTTTTGATTTCATTTCCATGCAATCTAAGTTATTCATATGCTTTTTATTATGGTGTTGGTAAGGCTTCATGTCGTACATATCATCCATTAAGTCTAAATCATACTTTGAATCTTCCTCACAATATGAGCAAGGATATTTTTTGTTAGAATTAGGCATATTGTTACTCCTTATATAATGTTCTACCACCATAATATGATTAATGTTTACAAAAGGTGCTTTTAAATCATGGAATAAAATGGCCCTTCTTTCCTGCAACTAAAGGTTATATTTACTTTTAAATATCCCTATTTTCTTCACTTAACTCAATTCTATCTAAAGCTTCCCTAGCTCTTTTAATAAGGTTATAATCTGCCCTTTCCACAATAAATTCACTACTAGGAGTATTCATTCTTTCGGTACACTCTCTGTATTTCATTTCACTTCCCACATTTACTTTTCCTGATAAATGAAAATCAGTGCAACCTGTCAATTTATATATTTCTTCTAGGTTGTTAGCATTTACTCCACAGCCAGGCATTATAGTTATATACTCTCCAAAGGTCTTTTGAAGCTGCCCAATATAACTTGCTCCTTCAAGGGCATTTTGCCTTTGTCCTGAAGTTAAAATTCTGCATATTCCCATTTCAATAAGTTTTGGAATATCATCCATTGGGTCTTTAGAATCATCAAAAGCTCTATGAAGTACTACTTTAAGAGGGTGAGCAATTTTTACAAGTTCCTTCATTCTGTCAATGTCTATCTTTCCACTGTTTAATAAAATACCTGTTACTACTCCCTGAAACCCCATTTCCTTTGCAATGATAATATCATCTTTCATGGTTTCAAATTCATTGTCATCATATAGAAAGTCTCCAGAACGAGGACGTATCATTACAAAAACTTCTATATCCTTTAGGTCTTTTGCCTTTTTCATTAATCCATAGCTTGGAGTAAGTCCTCCAATGTTTAATGCAGAGCATAATTCTATCCTGTCTGCTCCTGCCTTCTTTGCAGTTATCATTGATGTGTAAGAATCTACACATACTTCTAAAATCATGAGCTTATCCTTCCTTTGCTATCAGATTCTCTAACGCATTATACTTAAAATCATCATCTAATGGGAATATTGGCCTTTTTACCAACTTATAATCTAAGGTTTTTAAATCCTCATTTGTGCTTCCTTTTGTAAGAGCCATTATGCTGCGTTTTGCAACTTCTTCATGTTGGTGAGTAAGATAACCAAGCTTACATACTACGATTTCAGCATCTCTAGGGTCTACTCCTAAATCTGTAAACATCTCAGGTACTATATAACCTACATGAGCTTCTGCGAGAACTATATCCACTCCCTGACTATTAAATAATGCTAAGTCTCCCTTTACCATTCCTTCTCTAGACCAATCTTTAATATAGGCTTTCACTGTACCCCTTGCAGTAATAGGTGATGTAGTAATAGTATCAAACTTAGCACCGAAGGTAAGTGTTACTTCTTTTCCAACTTTTCCTTCACATTCTTTTGTAGCTATGGGGTCATATATTCCCCCGTATATCACTGGTTTTCTTAAGTTATTTGTTCTCTCATCTCTCATTATTAAATTTAGAAAGTCCGTACAGTCTGAAGAGGAACCAGCCGTTGGATTATCTCCGGAATCTGAAAGATAAATAGGTAACTTTCCTTCCTTAACTGCTTCAAAAGCAACATCTAAAGCTTCCTTATCATTATAGGTTTCAGTGTGAAAATGAAAGTCATGTTTTTTTGACCAAATAAGCTCTGCTAATCTCACAGCCTCTTTTTCTGCTAGCTTAAGGTCATCATTTGCCACCACATAAACAGCAATAGAGCTATCCTCATTATCCGCCCAAGGGAACCCCATCAAGTAGGAAGCAGCCATTATGCCTTCCTTTTCTTCACATTGTCTAAGTTCATTAATTAGCTCTACCATAGGTTCCACAGACGTTTGTGATTGTTCTCCAGCAATTAGAATTGGAACCTTAACCCAAGCGGATTTAGGCTTTGCCTTATTCTCAAGAACATCTATAGTCATTCTTGCAGCGTGCTCACCAGTTTCAAAGCAATCTGTATGTGGAGCACATTTATAACCAACAAAACCATCACAATTGTTATGCATTCTTTCAGTCATAGTAGTGTGCATATCCAGTGAGGAAATTATGGGAATCCTTGGAAATATACCTCTTAAATCTTCTAGAAGATATCCTTCAGCCTCACCTTGTTTATCAACTCTCATAGACCCATGCAATGCTAAGGTTATTGCATCTATTGGTGCTTCTTTCTCAGCAGCTTTAGCTCTTTCAATTATTTCTTCCTTAATTTTCATATAAAAATCATAATCAACTTCCCCATTAGGCACTGCTCTAGCAAACACTGTAGGAATTACTTCATAACCTGCTCCTTGTAAAGTCTTTATAATTCCAGTTGTAGAATCATTTTCTCGAAGATTATTGAAAATATCCTCTCCATGTATAACTTTAAAATCCTTTTCCCCTGCTATTATAGGATTAAAAGAATTAGACTCATGATGCATTCCTGCAATTAAAATTCTTTTCATTAGATTTCCCCCTACCTTGTATTTTTTATAATTTTTTTATTATCTATTTATCTTAATAGCTCAGTTTTTTATATTTATTTTAAAGTGTTTATAACTTGTTTTATGTAATATATTTAAGTATGTCTCGTAAATCTTCAGTATCCACAGCATACATTGCATTCTCTCGAACCTTTGAAGAGCTATTTATAGCAATAGATTTTCCACAGTAGTGAAACATAGGAATATCTGTTGAGCCATCTCCAACAGCAACACATTCCTCTGGATTTATGCCATTCTTCTCACAATAATCCTTTAAACACTGGATTTTTTCTTCAGCTCCTATATAATTCACTATGGCTCCAGTAAATTCCCCATGAACTACTTCATAATCACTACCATAATAATCATCAAATCCCCAAATATCACATACAGCTTTAGCCACTTGCTTTGGCCCCACAGTAATTACAATGCATTTCATATTCTCTTGGTGTAATCTATCTACTACGCATTTTATATTTTTTAAAGGTTTTGCAAAATCTAAAAAGCACTGACCAATCTTACTTTCCTTAAGACCTAAAAGTAATTCAGCTCTTAGGTAATCGGCTTCTTTGTAGTTAATTAGCCCTTTTTCTTCCCTATCTTGAATTAAGGAATGTTCTTTTTCTTTTCCATTTAAAATACATGGTAGCATAACTGAATGAATCTCTCGAATTAGGGTGTCATCCAAATCAAAACAAACGAGCTTAGTGTTTTTCATTAATACTCACCTTCATTTTTAATTTTATTTTGGCAACTTTTATTTTTAGGTCTACCTATAAAGTCTATTTTCTTTTTGTTAATTTTGTATAGGTTTCTTCACCATTTTTCCATGTGTTTAAATTAGCTAATCGTTCCCCATTATCTCCGTGCTCAGGATTATTGAAAGCATCTTGAAGGTTTTCACAAGGGAGTTTATTGCAATGTCCACAATGATTAAAACCCTTTTCAATTGAACATTTTGCTATTTGACATTGTCCCCAAAACATATTGCTCTGACTTTTTTGACATCCTGGGCAGTTTGTCTTTTCTCTCCACTCACAATCTCCACAGTAAGCACCGCACATAGCTATCATATTTTTATCCATACATATCCCCACTTTCTTAAAGTTAAATCCATAAGTTTATGGTAATTAATCATAAAAACTTATATATACTTTCCATACTATTGGTTAATTTCCTTTTTAATTTATAAAATATTTGTAATATTTAACTTAAATACACTTAATAATGAAGATGAAAAAAACTCTCCTTTTTATAGTAAAATAACTTTAAAATTTAATATTAAAGTAAAAATTAAAGTTTAATTTTCTTTCCAAATAATTGGACTTCAATTAAGGTTATGATATAATTTTGGTATATACTTTAAAATAAGTATTTATTATCCATAAAAGGAGAGGGGCGATCGAAATGAAAGATATAATTCCAAATATAGTTCTTATGCTTTTAGGAATATTAACGCTTATATTAGAATTTAATTTTCTAAAACTTAATGGAGCAATAGGTTTAGCATTGACAATAACCGGAGTACTACTTATTGGTGCAGGTTTATTATACAAATCAAAACATCCTATTAAAGTATTAGCAGAGCTTTTTATGAATTTATTTTAATAACTTGTAGTGGGTTTTTGAAAAAATTAGTAACACTAGCGATGGTAAATTTGAAATAGATGTTGTTAATAGGAAAAAAAGTGGTGTAGTTTATTTTAAAATGAGCGTTCACAATTCCTACTAAACATAAGTTTTATACATGAAGTTAAGTATTTAAGAAAGAAGATGATAAAATGAAAAAAAAGTTTCTAATTGTCATTATCCTATTCATACTTATTGTCACTGGATACTATTCATTAATGCAAAATCCATTAGCAACAACTTCTTCCAAAAATAAACAATTAACTGAAACCCAAAAGTTAAATGATTTTGAATACATGTATACAATACTTAAAGATGATTATCCATATTTTGAAGTTAATAAAAGGCAAAACGGAGTTGATTGGCTATCTATGAAAGATAAGTATATATCTAAAATAAAGGCCACCAATAATGATGTTGATTTTTATAAGGTATTAGAGAACATTTTATCTGAATTCAATAATGGACATGTTTCAATGATTAATAAGGATTTTTATTCATTAATGCAAAACCTTTATGAGAAAGATGCTAATTCTAGTGAAGCATGGTTATCACAACTGAATAGTGAAGTAGCAAAAGAAAGATATTCATCTATGCCCAACTCAAAAGATGTACCTAAAAATTCAAAATACATTGTCCCCAATAATGTGAAAACAAATCTATTAGAAAAGGATAAGGTTGCCTATATGGCTATACATTCATTCAATTCCTTTAATATTGAAGGTGATATGAAAATAATAAACCCTTTTTTACAAAGTATTAAGGATTATAAGGCACTTATAATTGATATAAGAGGTAATGGTGGAGGGGACACGAGGTACTGGTCTGATAATATAGTGCCAATGCTGCTAAATAGCACTGTTACTGATACCCAATACCTAGCTTTCAGAGGTGGAAATTATGTTGAACAATTTATTAAAAGCAGACTTGGCTACAGTTACTTCAGTCTTAGTAAAATTTCTGATATGGATAGCGATGTATTAAAAAACTCCCCTCCTGAACTTAAGACGGATTTTAAATATTATTCTACTAATAATACGAGTTATAAACCTATGAATTCTATAGGATTTAATGGAAGGGTATTCCTCTTGATAGATAATGGAGTCTTCTCCTCTGCTGAGGCTTTTGCTGTATTTGCTAAAGATACAGGGTTTGCAACTTTGATAGGAGAAAAAACAGGAGGCGATGGAATTGGTTTTGACCCAGCAATTTGCACTCTTCCTAATAGTGGATATATTTTCCGTTTCCCCTTAGAAATGGGGCTAACCTCAGATGGAACTAGCAATTTTGAACATAAGACTGAACCCGACGTTAAAGTATCTGCAAAAGTTGGTGCAGATCTCACAAAGGATGAAACTATTAAGGCAGTATTGAAGCTTATAGATTAAATTGTAGTCTTCTTCAGTGACCACCTATGTTTCGTACCTAGCAAAAAAGCCTTAAATCTTTAATGTAGGCATAATATAAAGTTATGGTAGTTTACTACATTCAAAAAATGCTGATAAGGGAAGCGTGTCCCCATGACTTCCCTTAAAAACTTCTTTGTTTCTCAAGAAAAAACAACCTAAAATGTCTATGCTACCCTCTATACTCTTCTTTTAATATTGAATAGTATTTGCAATCCACTATGGAGCCATCTTTTATCTTGTGAACTTGTCTTAAAGTGCCTTCATATTTTAACCCACACTTTTCAATAACCCTGCCAGAAGCTGTATTATCCACATGATGACGCCCTGTTATGCGATTAAACCCTACTTCTTTAAAGGCAAATTTAATGAGAGCTGAAAAAGCTTCAGTGATTAGCCCTTTATTCCAATAGGCTCTACCGATGCAGTAACCTATTTCACAGCTTTCAATATTATTATCTACATTCATAAGTGCAATAGAACCAACTACACTGTTATTTTCCTTTACTTCAATTGCCCAGTTATAAATTTCTTCACTAATATATTTATCAATCCACATTTCTAGAAGCTTTCTACTTACTTCAACATTACTGTGAGTTGGCCAAGATAAGTATTTTGTAACCTCGTCATCTGATGCCCAATTATTATACATATCCTTAGCATCTTCTTCTTTAAACCTTCTTAGTATAAGTCTTTCAGTTTCAATGGTTTTAGTTCCTATATGATGTAACATTGTGCCCCCTACCTAAAATTCATTCTATGTTCTTCAATATGAATTTTTATATTTATCATATTCTTATTTTAATCATATCTTTTTAGAGATTTCTAGCAACATTAACTTGTACTAGTTCTACATTTTCTAAATATATAATATTTCCACGGTGAATCTTTATCTAATAGAATCTCTTTTTCAAAGTCAAATTTTTTAGAGGAATATAACTTTAACTCCTCTAGAGTATGGAAATAAAAATCTCTATCGTATTCCTCACCCTCAATTGTTATATAGCTTGATTTTTCACTTTTCCCTGTGCCATCTTTAACTGCTATATGCAAAAATCCATTATCATTTATAACCTTATAAACTTCCTCGAATGCCTTTGAGAGCTTATGATTTGGAAGGTGTATTAAACCAGCTATTATAATGCAACCATGAAATTTACCAAGATAAGAATAATCATTTAGCATATCTTCAACAACAAATTTAATATGTAGATTTAGCTTTTTTGCAATTTTAATACTTTCTTCACTAAAATCAAGCCCAGTAACTTCAGCCCCAAGCTTTTCTAATCTCATACTTTCATATCCCGCTCCACAACATAAATCTAAAATCCTTGGGTTTTGTGGCAAATAATTAATAAATTCCATTAGATATGGAACCATGGATTCATCTTCATACCATTTATTAGCCCACTCTGAAGCGGTTTTATTATAAAAATCTCTCGTACCCTTCATAGAGAATCCCCCCCAGTGTTATTTTTTACCTTGCAGCATACTTTTTAACTTAATCCTTTATAAAGCTTTGCATTCCCTAGTAACGCTACCTCATTACCATTTACAATTATGGCACTTTCAGGTTCTGTGGTGTATACTCTTTTTCCTTTTTCAGCCATATATCTTTCGATGCTTTTATTTTGAGATTCTGTATTTTTATAATGAACTTCCACAGCAAAATCCTTAACATAACTTAAACCTTTTTCATAAACAAATTCTGGATAATCATCATCTGGTGAAATATAGTAATCCTCACACTGCATCATAGTACCTGCACTCCACCCCATCTTTATTCCAGGATGATTTTCAAGGGTTTCAATTAAATCAAATTCTTTTAACCTTCTCATTGTTTTTTCTGGAAAGCCACCAGTAAAAAAGATTATATTGCTTTCATTGATTTTTTCCTTTGCACTATGACTGTTATCAGTAAAATAGTTAATCAATGTGACATTATCATCACTGATTCTATAAGCATAGAAGGGAGTAATCATTCTTAAATACTCTCCCCCACTATGTTTATTGTAAAGTGATTCCCACTGTTCCGCATCTTTTATCCAATCCTCATGAAAAGCAAAGGGTATTATGCAAACTTTATGGTCAGGTTTAATTATATTTTTAAAAGTTTCATAAGCCCAAGGCTGATGAAAATCTAGCTTGTCTAGTAAAATATTCACAGTATTGCCCCCTTAATCTAAACTCAAATTATTATAATTGAAGCTTACTTATCCCCGTATTTATAAATATCACTTTTTTATTTATATAACTTATTTAACTGAAATTCTTAATATGAATCTCCTAAATATATTGACGTGGTAATATTTCCTTCCTGATCAAAGACTCTTTTTAACTCCTCTGGATATATAGTTTTATCCTTAAACTCCCTAAAATCTATCCACTCAAAACCTACTTGGTCTGAATCAATATTAGTTGCCTTTTCAAAATCAAAGTCAGATTTAATTTTACAAAAGAACATGAAATCAATTTGATGTTTTTCTGCATGTAATTCTGAAAATTTATGATTCTTTCCTATATATTCTGAAACTAATACGAGTTCTCCTACCTCTATGAGAGCTCCCAGTTCCTCTATACATTCTCTCTTTAAGGTTTCTTCAAGGGTCTCTCCTCCCTCTTGTCCTCCACCTGGTAGTACATAATAAGTAATTCCTGTTCTTTTTGAAATATATTTTGTAAAAAGCAGTTTATTATCTTCAATAATTATTGCTTTTGCAGTATTTCTTAGTTTTATCAAAATGTTAATTCCCCTTTTAAAGTATAAGTCTTCACTTTATAACAAGTTTCTTACAACAATAGTAGATTAACTTAAAGTTTAGCTTTTAGCCTTAGTTCCCTGATGGAAAAACAATTGCCACGTTCCATTAATAATCTTCCATATAGAACTTCTCCTTAAAGTTACCCCACTACTCGTATTAAAGGTTTCAAAGTTAAGTAAAACTACATCTTGGGCTAAACTCCTTACAATAAAGTTACTTGGAATTATCTCAACTTCCTCGTTGTCAGGTAAACTGTCCAAGACTTCCTGCTTATTACAAACATGCCCTGATGTACAGTACTCAATAAATTCATCTGCGAGGAGTTTATCTAGTTCCTCTGCAGATTTTCTTATCTTAGGATCTAAAAGTCTTTTTTCAAGGTGTATAATTTTTTCTGAAAGAGCTTCAAAACTCATAAACAACAACTCCTTTTTCACTCTTAAAGCTCTATCCAATACCTTTGAGTTATTCTCTCACCTTCAGCAACCTCATTTTCTAGCACTCCACCATTTTTCATTATGGTTCTCGCTGAACCTAAATTATCCTTATCGCAGGTAATTAAAGCCTTATTAATTCCTAGTTCTTTTGCCACAGATAGTGCAAGTGACAACATCAATGATGCATAGCCCTTTTTTCTTTCACTAGGTCTTATGCCATAACCAATATGCCCTCCATAATTAAGTAAATAATCATTTAAATAATGTCTAATATTAATAGCTCCTAAAATTCTCTTATTATCTTCAACCAAGAATAAAGTGTGAGCTGGAACAAAACCATCAGGACAGATTTCTTCAAATTTATAGGTGTTTTCTAGCCAAGTTTTATAATCCTTATCAAGTAGCCTAGCAGCATAGGGTACAATATTCTCCTTTGCTTCCTCCCACTCTCTAATAAAATCATGATGCATTTCTTCCATTTCTAAAGTAGGTCTTAATAACTCTATTTTCATATAATTCATCCCCTTTATAAATACTTTTCCACTCTAAGTCTCTTCCTTTGTTACTTCATTAATCAAGTTAATTAGCTCTTATTTCCTTATTACTACGTAAAACAAACATTTTTCTAAACACTTTACTTCTGATATCTTAAATATGAAAACCCTATTCCTGTGATTTTCGTAAGGACTATTAAATCTCAATCTTCATCCCATCATAAGCAAATTTTATATTCTCATACAGTTTTTCCAGCTTCAAATAGTCCTCATAGGATTTGCCCCAATCTTCTTCTATATGAGTCATAATAACTTTTTTAATGCTGTACTTGTGCTTTAGTTCTTCGATTTCCTCCATTGTAAATAATTCTTCTCTAAGTAAATTATCCTTTTTAAGTAGGAATCCACCCTTAAGCTCCTCTCCAATAACTGTGTTTCCAATTATCATCACATCTGCATTCTCAAAAATCTTGTGCTCTGGGAAAGGTTTTACATCACAAGGAGCATAAATAACCTTGTTTCCATTTTGTTCAAAGACAAAAACAGTAGCAGAGGTTGCTTTAATAAAAGTAATTTTTATATCTTTCAAAGTAATGCTTTCTTCCACTACCTGCCTTTTTATTAAGTTTCTATTCTTTTCATAGTAATCTAAGAAAGAGCCATACTTAAAACCAATGGTGTTTATATCCTCCATTACATGTTCCATAGCTAGTACCTTTATTGGCTTTGTACATTCTCTTCCCTCCGAAATCTCTAACCAATCTAAACGTAAATGTTCAAAAACTCTCATTCCTAGAGTGTGGTCGGGGTCTATATGGCTAAATAATACTGTATCTATTTGCTTCACATTGCTATAATTAATAGCATGAACAATATCCTCTGGGGTATCCACCACTAGGTTTAAATCCTCTAGGTATAAACTGCATCCAAATCTTGAATAAGGTTTTCCTTTTTCCCTTGCTTCCTTACATATATCACATTGACAAAGTGGTTTTGGTAGTGCAACACAACCACCACTTCCTAGTATTGTAAACTTCATCTTTCTGTCCTCCAAACTGTAATAAAAATTAGACCTATATCTTTCTTTTCTGTTTCAAAAGCCACTGATAAAGCTCTCGTTCTTCATATGCTAATGTGCAAACTTCATGTCCTGCACCTTTGTAAACTTTAAATATAATATTAGGATTATACTTTTTTAAGCAATCAACTATTCTTTTAGATTCCTCAAATTCAACTACAGTGTCATTATCTCCATGTGCAACCCAAATAGGTAATTGCTTTAAATTCATAGCTTTTTTAGGTGATATTGCACCTCCGCTTATGGGTGCTATTGCAGCAAATCTTTCTGGGTTAAGTATGGCAAAATTCCATGTGCCATATGCCCCTAAACTATATCCAGTTAGATACTCTCTTTCCTTATCTATACTATAATTATCTTCTATTTCATCTAGTAATTCCTTTAACATATTAAACTGCATTTCCCATACTTCACCTGCTGGGCACTGGGGACATACCACAATGAATGGAAAATTATTATCTTCCCTTAATATCTTATGTATACCCCATTTTTTAATATCATCTATGTTATTGCCACGCTCCCCTGGACCATGTAAAGAGAGAATCAAAGGCCACTTACTATTTGTTGTATAGTTTTTAGGTAGATATACAATATAATTCAATGTAAGCTTTGTAGCTTTTTCAAACTTACAACTCTTAATCATTACTTAATTCACCCCTTGGAATGCTGTCTTAAACATTACTACTAGACCCTATATAATTTATAGTAAAAAAATAGATCCTATAACTCTATCCAATACCTTAGAACCTCTTTACCAGTTTCTTTTGAAACTATTTTATTTTCAAGTTTACCGCCATTGGACTCAATAATTCTCTTTGATCCAATATTATCAAAATCACATGTTACCAATACTTTTTCAAGTCCTAGTTCTTTAACTTTTTCTAATACTAATTTTAATATAACTTTCCCATATCCTTTTCTTCTGAATCTCGGTGATATATCATACCCAATATGTCCACCTTCTTCAAAATTTCTTTTACCAAGTTCATGTCTTAACCTAACAGTACCTAGAATATCGCTATTACTGTTTATAAGCCACCATTCAGTTGAAGGTACATATCCTTGTGGCAATCCAATGCCATTAGATAAATCTTTAAGGTCTTGAATATAATTTTCAAAATTAAAATTAATATTATAATAATCACTGCTAAAGATATGTTCATTGCTATGATTATAATCTTTAACCATGTTAGCGAATTTTTCTCTTAACCAAATATCTGGTTTAACTAAATCACACACACTTATCACCCCATTATATAAAGAAAATTTTCTGCCAAAATAAAATTACTTAACCTCTTAACTTGCCTTGGTTTCCTTCTACAAGTTCAGCTCCAATCTTCTATTTCGTGTTGTCATACCTAATGCTTCATAAAACTTAATAGCAGCAGAGTTAAATTCCCATACAACTAACTGTAACGATGAAGCCCTTTCTGCCTTTGCATAATTTACAACATGCTCAAACAACAATCTTCCAATTCCTTGTTTATGACAGCTTGACTTAACACAAAAGTCATCTATAAATGCAATTTTTACTGGAATTAGTATTTGAATGTTTTTAGAAGCTATAATACTCACAATACTGTATGCTACCAACTCTTTATTACTGACATCTTCAACTACAAATAGTTTTGTATCATTTGAAGTTATTAACTCATCAAATTGCTCTTTTATCATTGGTGTATCAACATCTACATACACGTCTGGTCTATTATTCACATGTAGCTTATGAACTTCTGAAACAAGCTCATTTATGCTTTGGAAATCACTTGCCACTGCTTGTCTTATTTTGGTTTCCATTTTAGCTCTCCATTCTAACTAAATTCAGTGTTATGTCCTTTTTCCTAAACAAACTGTTGAAATGTCTTGAATCTTGAACTCCATATCTAGTAATTTTAAAAGCTCAATAATATTAGCGTTTCTTTAATTCGTATATTAACATCTTAGAATTTTCATCAGCAATTACGCTGAAATCATATGCTCCGTATACATTTTTTATTTCCAATCCAACTGATGTAAATAATTTCCTTGCTTGATCATTAAATAAATACCCAAGCTTAAAATCATCTTCAATTTTATTAATCAAGTCTTCATTATGAAAAATCTTATAAATATACTTCATTGATATAACTTGCTCATTAGAATCATGATCCTTTTGAATAGAGTATTTCTTTATTTTATACCCTAATTCTTCATCAAAGTATTCAAAATCAAGCCTTTCACTACTTACATTTAACTTATCTGGGTTAGGATTAAACTGATCTATAACTACTATACAGTCATCACTCATATGCTTTTTAACACATTCTAAACATGCAGTTCTCTGTTCTTCAGATATTAAAGAAAGAATTGCTAATCCTAGAAAAATGATTAGATCAAATTTCTGATTTAAATTAAAATCTGTCATATCTCCCTTTATAAGCTGTATATTGTTTTTATAGTTTAAATCTGTAGCTTTTAATTTTTCTTGTAGAATATCTAGCATTGATTCAGATAAATCTAGTCCAACTATACTTTCACATTTTGATGCTAAAGGTATTGTTACTCTTCCTGTTCCACACCCAATTTCTAAAACCTTAGTATGCTTATTAACGTATTTTTCATAGAAGTTCAAATCTATATCATATTTTTTTATTTCATTTCCCTTATCATAAAATCTTGCAGTATTTGAATAAATATTTTCTTTACTCATGTTTATCCCCATCTTTCTCCTATTAATATATCTTTATGAACTCATTCAAAGGTTAAAAATTCATTTAACCTTTGAATATAGTATATTATCAAAATACATCCCATTAAACTCCATAACTTTTCTTAACAAGCCTTCTAATTCAAATCCACATTTTATAGCAACCTTTTCACTTGCTTTATTTCTCGGATCCATACGAATTTCAAGCCTAATTAAGCCAAGCTCCTCGAAAGCTATTCTTTCTAGCTCTTTTACTGCTTTAGAAGCAACTCCTTTATTAAAAAGCTTTCTATCTATAAAATAACCTATCTCCCCAATATGAGGACTTTCTTGAAATATTCTTATATTACAGCCTCCAACAACATCATTGTTATATATAATTGAGTAATTATATTCTAAGTTATTTTCCCTCTTATACTCCCGCCTTTTAATCCATTCTCTTTCCAAATCAACGCTTTCAGGAATCGTAGCATGATAGTATTCAAATTTGCCTTCTGTTAAGATCCTAAAATAGGATTCTGCATCTTCAATTATTGGATATCGTAATTCAATAATAAACCTCTCCCCATCTGTTAAGTTTAATTCAATCTTCATTGTTTTAAATTCACACCTATTGAAAATATCCTAAAGTAACTACTTAAATTCTCATAGTTGTATTAATACCTATAACTATAGATTATTTCATCCTTAACTTCTGGCTCCTCAGCTCCTATGCTCCTGTATAGAGCACAGGCTGCTTCGTTACTTATATTTGTTGGAATCCATATTTTCATTACTTCCTGTAGCTTTCCATCTTCAATAATTTTTTCAATTATTCTTTTAGCAATTCCCATTTTTCTATAACACTTCAAGGTTCCTATTTCATATAAACAAATCATGTTTTTTGTAGTATCAAGTCGTCTTTGAACATAAGCTATAGCATAAGCTACTGGCTTATTATCTACTGTTGCAACATAAAACCAATTATCACCGCTACTTAAAAACTTTTCTATGGCAGCTTCACTAAAAAAACATAAGTCTTCTTCACCTTTTACATTGCTAATGGCATCTTTAATATAACTCATTTCACCTATTCCACATTTAAAAATCTTTTCAATCATTTTTATCTCCCCAAATCTATAAATAATTATTTTGAAAAATTATGGATTAATGGATTAATTTTTCTTCCACAATAAACCTAGTTGGCCAAAACTCATATAAACTAATGCTTTCAATATATCCTGAGAAAGAAGAAAAGTTTTGTGCTACTATGGGTATCGCCTTTTGTATAACCTCTGGTTTATCAATAATTATGGTAGCGTGTGGTGCCCAGGTTAAGTCATTTGCATAACTACTATTAAAGTTTTCTTGTATATTCAATAGCTCATGGGAAACTGACGGCGCAGCAAATAGCACTTCCATTCCAAATAGACCAATATGGTTAAAAGTTACCTGTATCTTTGATGTATTGCTGGCAACTTTCTTTAATAGCTCCTTTAATTCATTTTCTTTTTCTAACTCAAAAGTTCCTAGAGTGATATGATAAGGTAGGTTAGGAGTTTGATTCCCTACAAAACCTGCTTCCAAAAGCTGCTTATATATCCTGCCTAATTTTTCTTCAGTTTCTTTATCAAATTGTGCCATTACACATAAGAACTTGTCTCTCATTGTCTTATCCCTCTTTTCTATATATCTATTGAATTGGCATTAGTTGTTTAACAAGAAATTTATATAATGGCTTTTTCATATCTGTATTCAACTAATTTTTTACCTATAGTTATTTCCTTAACTGTTCCATCATGTTTAAAACCAACTTTTTCATAGAATTTTCTTGCATTTATGTTTTCTTCAAGAACCCATAAAATAACTTTGCTAAAATTCCTTTTGCTTAATTCATTTATTCCCCAGTTAATTAATTCAGAACCAATTCCCATATTCCAATATTCTGGAAGTAAATATATACCCCATATTTCCCCACAAGTATCAGTTTTATCTGCATCTCTGCATTTTCCTATACATATAAGTCCAACTGCATCATTATCCTTAAATATAATCGCATCTTCTTCCCAGTTCTCTGTTAGTGCCTTTTCAAAGTATGCTTATCTCTTTTCGACGGTAATATTCTTTAATATTTCATCTGGTACTATACCTTTGTATGCTACTTTCCATGACTTTGAATGAATTTCTCCCAAGGTTCTAGCATCCTTTATATTAGCGTAGCGAATTCTAAACATAATATCTTCCCCTACTAAACTTATATTATTTATTTTGATTCTTTATAATTTCCTCAAGAGTATTTACTCTTTCCTTTAAATCTTCAATTTCTTTTGTTAGGTTGAGTATCCTTCTAAGAAATCTACATAGCTCTAAAAATATAATTAATATTATTACTAATTGAATTCCAATAACTATACCTTCCACAATTATCCTCCCATATAACTTAACTTTTAGTTAAGTACTAAAATGTTGTAACTAGGAAGAAAGATTATAATACTATTACCTTATCAAAACACATCATTATTATTTTAGATGCAAAATTTCATGATTTTTAAGAATATACTATTATTCATGTGCTATGATATATCTTAGTTCCTTAACTTCTTTGCCTCCCATATTTGTTATTCTGAAAGTGTTATCATATTGGAAGCCTATTTTGTCATAGAAATTTCTGGCTCTTATATTTTCTTCTAATACCCAAAGTTCTATAGTAGTTAATCCTTCTTTCAGTATTTCGTTGATTCCCCACTCTATTAGTTCTTTAGAAATGCCGCTTCCCCAAAACTTTGAAAGCAAATAAACTCGCCAAATCTCTATACATGATTTTTCGCTATTATCATCTCTAGGTTTCCCAAAGGAGATTAGCCCTGCTGGTTCATTTTCATTGAAAGCAATAATAGTCTTCGGAGACCCCTCTGATAATTCACTAATAAATCTTTCTGTTCTTCTTTCAACTGAAAAAATGTCATTTAAAATATGGTCTGGAATAATATCTTTAAATCCTGCTTGTGATGATTCAGAAAGAATTCTGCCCAAAGCAGCTGAATCATCTAAGTTTGCATATCGGATTAATGTGCTCATGAAAATCCCCTCTCCCATAATGTAGTATTTCCTACTGTACAGTAACCTACAGTTATCCTTAGAAATTACTATTAGATCTAAGTTAATATAGTAGCTCTTGTGGCAATTCGTGTTGTAGGAAAGTTGTGAATTAATTCTTGTTTATTATGCGAAAGAATAAAGTTCATCACTTTTTCCTATTTCATAATGACACTCAATTATTTCACCAGGGGCAATTCTTTCTGCATATGTCAATGTTCTTATAACCATTTCATGGCATACCATTATCACTTTATTACAATTAGCGTACTTATCAGCAACCTTTTTAACTCTACTTCTTAATGAATTTAAGTCTTCCCATCGTCTTGTCTCTCCGTTAGGATAGATACCTTTATGATTATTAAAATCTTTTGTTAAGTCTAAACATTCTTCAAATACACGATATTGAAAAGTTAAATCAGGCATCCATTCATGTAAGTCCATCTCTACTGTTATATCAATATTTGTCTTTTGAGAAATAATTGCAGCAGTCTGTAAAGCCCTTGTATATGGGGAAGATAAAATAATATCTGCACTTTTTAATCTCGGGTCTAATGCTGTTGCCAATGCTTGTGCTATACCTTCTTTTGATAAAGGCGCCAAATCTTTGCCATGTCCTATATATCCTCTTTCATCACATGGGCTATAATCTGGTTGTCCATGTCTAACTAAATAAAATTGTGCCATATAACATCCTCCATTTAATTCGCAATAATTTACGATTGTGACTTGCTTTATACTCTTTAATTTAGCTAATTACTCTCTTAACCTTTTATTTTCATCTTAAGTTCTTCCCTCTCCCCATGTTATTCCTTGAGAAATTATGTGGTCTATTTCTTTATCACAAATAAAATAGTCACATATCCCCCTGAATTAGAACCTCATAATTCTGTAGAAACAAATCAAACTAAAATGAATGATAATTTATAAATAAAAGCTTTAAACTTAGGAAGTTCATTTAAATATTCTAATGCTTTCCCTTTTACAAATTCTTGAGGTTTTATTTTAATATCCTTCATTTTTATCTTCCTATTTCTATTTTCAATTAGCTTTAAAATTGTTACCCTAACAACTTAATCGTACTACAAGGTAAGCTATACTATTTCAAATTGAAGTCCATAATCTTTTCAAATACCATATCTTGGTTTGGAACCATATAAGAAACTCTATGGCAAATAAATGAACCCTGTATCAGATTTTTATTTAGTTCTTCAGTTAAAGCTAACGTATCATCTTTACTTATAAACTCAGCAATTGTCATATGTGCTTTAAAAGACCACTTTCTACTGTAAAACTCAATACTCTCTACACTTTCAATAATTTTATATAATTTTTCAAACTTTTCTTGTTCCTTAATCTCTAAAACCACGCCATTTGCAACTGGAAGAAAGTTTATAAAGGGTCCATACTGGACATTAAACCTATTAAAGTTTGATAATTTCTTTTGAATTTCATTTATTCCTTCAATTGTTAGTGGACATTTAAGCGGCATTGTTAAGCTTATGTGAGCACAACATCCCTCTGCTGAAAAGTTATCATACTTTTGCCTTAATTGATTTACCATAGATAGGAGGGGCTCTGGTGGAATAAATAAAATAACTCCATATTTATATTCCCTTTCCCATTCATGCTCCCATAATTCCTCGTTAGCATATTGAGTTATTGCTTCCATACACTATCCCCTCCCAATTCAAGGTAAAACTCTTAATTCTAAGTAAGCTACTATTTAAAAGACCTACACCACATTCTCACCATTTTTATACTTAAAATAAGTCCCATAAATGTCCATGTTATTATCCACAATTTTAATAAATGAATTATCATATAACCCATAAATAGTTCCATACTGTGATGCTTCATAAACTTCTCTCATATGGTCTTCACTTGCAGAATCTAAGTGAGGTTCAACATTAATGTCTACAAGTCCAATGCCCTCATAAATAGCTAGTTCTAGAATGTTATCATTTATATCTCTTGCCAGCACTACTCTTTTAGCCATATTTATTGAACCAGCACTCATTCCAATGGTAATCCCTTCCCTCTTCTGCAGAGCAGGAATTATATTGTATTCTTTCATATGCTGAATTTGCTTTAATGTGTCTCCACCTGAAAGCCAAATTACCTCAGCATTTTCTATATATTCAAGGGCTTTTTCTTTAGAAGTTCTATAATCTATGGTGTTAACTTCATTGAAAACAACACCGTTTTCTCTGAACATGGTGAGAAATACTTGCAGATATTTATCAGTTTTTGAGTGTTCAGCAAAGTCTGATGCAATAAATAACATAGATCCATTATTATGATAATATTCTTTTATACAATTAATAAAATCCTCAGTAAATCCATTAGGAAATCCACTTGTTAATATGGATACTCTCACTTCTTATCCCCCCTAACGTGCTATAAATCTTAATAATTAAATTAGCTACTTAGCTTTCTAATAAGCCCTTCTGCTACTTTAATTGAGTTTAGTGCTGCTAATTCTACATTACTTTTAAAAGATTCCGAACCATTCTCATCAGCATTATCTGACATAGATCGGATAACTATAAAGGGGATTTTATTAACATAGCAGCTATGAGCTACACTAGCACTTTCCATATCCACACATAAAGGGTTAAATCTTTCTATTAAATCTTCTCTTTCATTGTGTGTAATAAAGGCTTCTCCAGTAATTATCCTTCCAATATAGCATTTATTCTGAGGTTCTAATTCTTTGCCAACTTCTTCGCATAAGCTTAGTAAATTTGCATCTGGTCTAAAATATATATCCTCCATCCAAGGATGGTATTCTGTTAAAATTCCACCTTTCACATCATGGTAAGCTACTTCATTTGAAATAACTGTATCTCCAATTTTAAGCTTTTTATTTAAGGCACCAGCAACTCCAGTTAAGATAACCTGAGTAACTCCAAAGTTATCAATTAGAATTTGTGTTGCAATAGCAGCATTTACTTTGCAAACTCCACATAATACTGCTACTACTTCACTACCTTCATAAGTTCCTGTATAAAACTTTAACATAGCTTTTTCACAGAGCTTTTTATCTTTAATTTTATCTATAAAAGGCTGTATTTCTTTTTCTGTAGGTCCAATTATTCCTATTCTCATTTTTTCTCCCCCATGTATTAACTCCTATGCAATATAAACTTTTGCTGTGGATAGTTTCTATCTATAAGTAACTCATCCTCCACAAATCCAAATTTCTTATATAGTGCTCTTGGAGCTAACTCTTACACTTTTTAAAGTTTGTTTATAATTAAGTTTCCTGATTCGTATTTTTTAAGACCTTTATAAAAGGCGGTATAAGCAATGATTATCCACATAACTGCTACGGCTAGCACTGAAAATAGCATTGGCAAACTAAAATTGCTTATAATTCTAGCGGGCATATATACCATGAAAGCAGCTGGTATTAGAGTATACAAAACATACCTAAGTCCACCTTTAAATATGCCTTCTGGATATATAGTAAAGCTTATTAGAAATTCAGTGGTAAGCTGTGCAATGCCTTCGGTGTTACCACTATAAAAACTTAAGGCATGTATGGTTACTAAAACTGAAGCAAAGATTAATGCCCCTGTAATTATAAAGAGTAAAAATAACCCAAAAGCTTTAATATTAAAGCCCTTAATGAAGAAAAATAAAATTATTCCATATAAGGTATCACCCCACGCTGAAATTATGGTCTTTGAACAAAGAATATTTATTAAAGGATCCTTAGGTTGTAATAAATAGGTGTCTAACTCCCCATTTAAAATCATCCTAGTGATTTGATTTACATTGCCAAAAGTTATGAAGCAAAGTCCAAAACTTGCTGAAGATATTGCCCACAGCATCATTACATCTGTAAAGCCATAGCCCCCTATAATATTTACGTTGTTAAATAGTATCCACCAGAAAAATATGAAAGCAGAATTGTTTAGTGCCATTCCAAAACACTGCATTAAAAAACTCACTCTATACTCCATCACTGCAGATAAATTAAATTTAAAATAAAAACCCATGAGCTTTAAGCTCTTTTTAACCTCCATTAACATTTAAGTTCTTTGCCCCCTTTCTGTATAAAATCATAGCTAGCAAGAAAAATCCTATTAAATAAATTATTTGTATTCCAAAACCTTTGTAAAATGCGCTAAAGGAAAAGTCTACTGCAAGTTTTCCTGGCACATAAGTTACATAGGCAAAGGGTAAATATTGTGATATATTCTTAAGCCAATTAGGAAAAAGCTCTATTGGCATCAACATTCCACCTAAGGTAAAAATAAGCTTTGAATAAATCCAAAAGAACGCACTATTTTCTTCAAACCAAAAGGAGGTTAGTGCTAGGGATATATAAATAAAGAAATTTATAAAACATCCCACCATTAAGGATAAAAATATAAAAGGTAAGTGTGCAAAATTAAAACCTTGCAAAGTTCCTACATAAATTAATCCTACTAAAATTCCTATAATTCCATTTGTCAAAAGCTTTACCCCTACTTCTCCAAGAAAATAAGAAAAACAATATAATACATAGTTATAAGGTTTATTTAAAAGATAAGCTATATTTCCACTTTTAACATCTTCATTTACTTGAAGGTGTACCTCTGTTCTTGAAAGAGTTATAAGCTCTGTAACAACTAAATACCAAATCATTTGATTTAAGGTAAGTCCTCCAACTAAAGCTCCCTTTTCACTGTAAATGGCTTTCCAAAGCATTAGATATATAAACATAATAAAGATGAAAAATATATTCTTACCTAGGAAGTTCCAAAAGTATACTAGGCTGTTTGCCATGGTGATTTTTGAAATTTGGCCATATTTACGAATTAATTGCATAGTTCTCACCACCCTTTTTTTGTGTATAAATTAGTGAGATTACCTCCTCTAAAGGTGCTTCTGATATGGTGATATCATTAACCTTTCCACATTTTATAAGTGTTGTTAATACCTCATCTATATCCTGTTTTGTGGTATCAACTTGTACCTTTACTGCATTCCCTTTGTGCTTTATGATATTCAACTTTGAATCTTGTAAATTTACAGAGTCACTATATTTAATGTGGATTTCCTTTTTATTTAGATAATCATATTTAAGACTTTTAATAGTTTCATTTAGTACTACTTCTCCATGGTTTATTATGATGGCTCTTTTACATAGCTGCTCAATGTCTCCAGCATCATGGGAAGTTAAGAAAATTGTAGTCTTCTCTTCCTTATTTAGCTGTAAAATAAGCTCTCTGATTTTTTGCTTAACTACTACATCTAATCCAATAGTTGGCTCATCCAAGAAAATTATTTCTGGTTCATGTAAAATTGAAGCTGCAATTTCACAGCGAATTCTTTGTCCTAAGGATAGTTTTCTAACAGGTACATCCATTAAATCTCCTATTTCAAAAACTTCCTTTAGCATTTCAATTCTCTTTTTAAGTTTATCCTTATCCATTTCATAAATATTTCCCAGTAAATTAAAACTGTCTAGTGGAGGTAAGTGAAACCAAAGTTGTGATTTCTGTCCAAATACTGTACCTATTTTATAGGACAATTCCCTTCTATCTTTAGCTGGGTTTAATCCTAGAACCTCAATATCACCTGAGGAAGGATGTAAAATCCCAGTCATCATTTTAATTGTTGTTGACTTTCCTGCTCCATTTGGCCCAATAAAGGCTAATATTTCCCCCTTTTCTACTTGAAAGGAAATATCCTTTACAGCCTTCACTTCCTTATAGGAAGGTGCAAACATTGATTTTATGCTTCCACTTAGCCCTGGTTCTTTAGTTTTTACTTTAAAAGTCTTGCATAGATTATTTACCTTGATGATGCTCATAAAAGCGCCCCCCTTTTTTATTTGTGTATTAATAATTAAGACCTTTTGTAGTTCATATTCTATTGAAATAAATTGTGCACTGATTTATTGCAACTTTCATGATTACTATTTAGTCTTAAAAATTTGTAAAAAAATAAAGCCTAAAGTACAAATCTCATAGGTTGAGACTCGTCCTTTAGGCTTTTTTCCTAAAAGTGTAGATAAAATCCTGCATCGCTCGGACCAGACATGTTTCCATCGGAACCCTAGATGCACTCTCATAGTAAGTTAATTATAGTATATTTAGAAACATTTGTAAATACAGTTTTTATAAAATTCTAAATTGTTTTTACATAATGGAACATTTTTTTCATAGCCACCTTTAAAACTTATCCATCTCCAGTGCCAAATGGTTATTTAAACTTTAGATATATAAGTAAAATTAAAATACTATCTTAGCCTTAAATATGCATCTCAGTAGGTTCAAACTGCAACTTACTCCTTAGATTATTTACATAGCTTATTTATAGGTTTATATTAATACTAAGCTATGAAGTTGAAAATAATGGAATATAAATAAGATATTTATTATTTTCCAAACTTGTATTTTTCTAAAGCCCTTAGACAGCTATTTATATGTAAGTTTATATTTATTATTATGATGAATAAATAAAAATGCTCCTGGTTAAGTTTTATCATGGATGCTTACAATAAGTATGACTTACCCAAGGTACTAATTTAGCTTTGGATATTGGATTTGTAAAATAATTGGTTTTTAAAAATTTATATTTAATAAGAAAAAAATTTTAGGAGGTGATGACTTTGAAGATAACCATTGATAGTTCTCCAGAAAATAAAGAAATAGAAGTAATAATCAAATGCACAGAAATTAACGACGAAATACAAAGAATTATTTCACTACTTAAGCAAAATGATGAGAAAATCATTGGTATTTCAAATGGTACTTCCTACATCATTGACCCAAAGGATATATATTACTTTGAAACAGTGGATAAAAAGACCTTTATTTATACAGATGCTCAGGTTTTAGAAACTCATTTACGGCTTTATGAAATAGAAGAAAAACTTTCTAAGCTAGATTTCTTTAGAGCAAGCAAATCTACTATAATAAATATTTCTAAAATAAAAAAACTTTCACCTAGATTTAATGGAAGATTAGAGGCTCTACTAGAAAGTGATGAAAAGCTGATCATTTCAAGGCAATATGTGCCAGTAATCAAGGAAATCTTAGGGATGTAAAGGAGTGATTGTATGAAAAAAAACATGGAATTACTAATGCAATTTAAGTTTGTATGGGGACTCTTCTATGCAGCAGCCATAATAATTTATACTATTGTAAATATGCTCCTGGGAAACACCTCCATGGAATTTATAGTGGTATGGCAGCTGATGATTTTAACTATTGTGTTAGTGTTGATTCAATATCTAATTTTTGGTGAATTTACTTTAAATAGCATTTCTATGAAAGGAAAATTCCTAATTCATTTTATACTCTGCTACGTAACTATACTACTGTTTCTCAATATGTTTGGATGGATAAATGTACAAAAGCTCTCTTCCTTAGGACTTTACACTGGAGGATATACACTTTTTTACCTTGGAATACTTAATTCACTTCACATATATTATAAATTAACTGGAGAGGAACTAAACAGTAAGCTTGCAATATATAAACAAAGTAAAAATCTGAAAAATTAAGATATTTTTAATTAATGGCATTTTGAGGATAAATTTAGTTTATTTCTTTTATGTATATAGAATGCAATAAAAATATTGCATTCTATATTATATTCTATTTGATGTAAGTTGCTCAAAATCACCTTATAATATAGAAATTCTATTGCAACCTATATATATTTCATTACAGTATGGAGGGGTTATTATGAATGTTATAGATATCAAAAATTTAACTAAAACCTATGGTAAAAGCCGTGGAATCGATGGGGTTACCCTATCAGTAAAGAAAGGTGAAATTTACGGATTTATTGGTCCTAACGGAGCTGGTAAGTCAACTACTATAAAGGTGCTACTAAACCTAATCTTTCCTACTAGTGGGGAGGCTAAAATCTTTCGCTTAGATTGTGTTACGGATACAACTAAAATAAAAGAGGATTTAGGCTACGTACCAAGTGAGGTTAGATATTATGATGATGTAAAGGTTGGAGAAATAATTAACTATGCCAAAACCTTTAAGAAAAACATTGATGAAGAATATGTTGAGCACTTAATTAAGACTTTCGATGTGGATTTAAATAAAAAGATTTTTGAATTATCCCTAGGAAATAAAAAGAAGGTAGCTCTAATTCAAGCTTTTATTCATAAGCCAAAGCTTTTAATTTTAGACGAGCCTACTAATGGACTAGATCCACTGGTTCAGCAAAAGCTATTCACTGAGCTAGTAGCTCTTAAAAATTCTGGCTCTACTATCTTCTTATCTAGTCACAACTTAACGGAAGTAGAAGAGTTTTGTGATAGAGTAGCCATAATTAAAGAAGGTAAAATCATTGAAGTTAAAAATATAGAGGAATTTGCCAACAAAAAGGTTAAAAGAATCACCTTAAAGCTTTCTCAAAACCTTTCAGAAGAAGTTAAAGCTCTAGGGGGAGAAATTCTTGAATTTAAAGATAATATATTATTGTTTAATTATAATGGTGATATTAATAAGCTTCTTTCCCTTTTAGTAAAATATCCTGTAGAGGATTTAATAATTGAGGAAAAGAAACTTTCAGAAGTGTTTATGGCTTATTACGAAATGGAGGGGAAATAAATGAATATGTTTAAAATGGAACTAAAAAGAGGATTAAAGCCTTTAGCTATATGGAGCATTGTTTGTATTTTACTAATTATCTTGTTTATGTCCATGTTTCCTTCCATGAAAGATAGTGGAATGCAAGAACTTGTTAACACTAAAATGGATGCCATGCCTAAAGCTCTTCTTGAAGCTTTTAACTTAGAAAATATGCCTGATTTTTCAAAACTTAATGAGTACTTTGCTTATGTATTTCAATATATAGTAATTGCTGGCTCTATTTATGGTGGAATTTTAGGTGCTAAGTCTTTAATTAAAGAAGAAAGTGAAGGTACAATTGAATTTCTTTATGCTCAACCTGTGAGCAGAACTAAAATTGTTACTATGAAAATCCTATCTTCTGTGGTTATTTTCTATTTATTTGTAATGTTTATGGCTTTAGCTTCTATAGGAATTTCACTAATTGTTAAACCAGCAGACTTAAAAGTAATAGATTTAGTAATGGATATGAAACTTCTCTTTGGTGGCTTTTTTTTAGTAGGTTTAGTATTTATGTCCATAGGCTTTTTAATTTCAGTTGTAATAAAAAACCTAAGACTTGCAATGCCTATATCTACAGGAATATTCTTTACCACTTATTTACTTGGAACCTTCTCTGGTATGATAGATAGTCTTGAATTTTTGAAATACTTTTCTCCTTTTCATTTTGCAGTACCATCAGAGCTACTTAAAACTGGTATTGAAACTTCAAATATAATAATATCTATAGTTATTATAACAGTAACTACTACTGCAACTTATTTTATTTATAGAAAAAAAGACTTTATAATTTAATGTAGCTTTGAAAAGTTCAAGCTGTCAGCTTTATAAATAGTAGTCTAGGATTCATCCAAAGCTGTTAGCTCTATGAAGTTTACTTCTACTTTAATTTGAAACTCAAAGCCCTATAAGTTTAAATCCACTTATAGGGCCTTTTATATGATTATTATTTTGTATTTTATTATGCTATATTAAATTTGATAACTTTTAAAAATTAACTCCACATGTCCTTCATTAATTCCTCAACTTCTTTTTTTCTTTTTTCCGTTTCTTCAGGATTTATGTTATAAATGTCTCCCTGTTTTTCAATAATATCCCCTTCTTTTGGATTTCCAATAATAAGGTTTTTCTCAATATTGTGCATGCTTCCTTCTTCATCTTCACAAACAGCAAAGCTACCTTCAAATCTGTCTATTATAAACTTCATAATATCCTCCCCATACCTTCAAAATTCATCTAAATTTATATATAAACCTCAAAGTCTTGAAAACTTTATTAACTTGATACTTTATTATTTCACACATTTATCACAAGGGTCCGATTTTGGAGTTGATGAGAGCGCCCCTTCGTTAATTGTTTTGCTTCTTGATAAAGTTGAGCAGTTCTTATCATAGTGATAGGATTTACCATTTGGTGTCCAATATACTATTCTATTAGAACTTGAAGACTCTGAAGCTGGAGTAGTTACACTACTCTCCTCCTTTACACTTGGTGCTGGTGCAGCAGTGCTAGCCACAGCACTATCTTCTTTTTCTTCATAGGAGCTTTTATCACTTGAACCCGTAGAATTTCCAAAACCATTATAAGTTCCTGGCTTAGCACTAAAAGTTACTGAAGTTCCATTACTAGTTGCAATAATAGTACCACTTTCATCTGTTCTATATACTGGTATACCTTTTCCTTTTAGTCTGTCCAAAATATTTTGCTTTGGATGTCCATAAGTATTATCTTTTCCTACAGAAATCACTGCATATTTAGGATTAACTTTGCTTAAAAATTCTAACGTAGTAGAGCTATTGCTTCCATGATGCCCAACCTTTAAAACTGTAGAGGACACATCAAACCCTTTAGCCATTATTTCCTTTTCTGACACATCTTCTGCATCTCCTGTTAAAAGAAAAGAAGTATTTCCAAAGGCTACTTTAACTACTATAGAATAATTATTTAAATCCTCATACCCAGAGCCATTTGGGGATAAAATTGTCACAGTTGCTTCCCCTAATTTAAAGCTTTCTCCTGGATTAGGTGCTGTAAAACTTAAGCCCTTGTTTTTTGCTGCATTAACAACATCTGTAAAAGTCTTAGTATTTGAAGATGCTTTTGGCATATATAGCTTTCCAACTTTAAAAGCGTTAATAACATAATCAAGGCCACCTATATGATCCTCATGAGGATGGGTTCCCACTAAAAACTCTAGGTTTTTAATTCCTTGCTTTTGTAAATAATCCTTAACTAGGTTTCCATCATCATTATTTCCTGCATCCACTAGCATAGATTGTTCACCTTGCTGAATTAAAATTGAGTCCGCTTGCCCAACGTCTAGAAAATGAACCTTTAACTCACCTTTTACTCCTGAATTTTCATTAACTGATGCTGGACTTGTTGAACCATCACCTTTACTTTCCCCCTGAACCTGCTGCGTAGTGTTTTTATCAACAGCTGTATTCCCACTGGCACATCCAGTAAAGCTAATTAAGGCTGTAAGTAAGGTAGCAATTACCCCTACACTTCTTAATCTTTTGTTTATTATTCTCATATAACCGCCTCCCTACCATTATAAATTCTACATTTTTACTCCTTATCCTTTAGGAAATTTTTGTAACCCAGTATGGTTTATGTTACAAAGTTGATCCTACTAAACAAGTAAATTCCTCTTACACTTAATTTTTCTATATAATAAAATCCAATCTCTATAGGGTTCTATGATGGAATTTTAACTTCTTCATCTCCATAGTCACTTAAAGGACCCTATCTAGTACTCATGTATAAGTTAAGCTTTAATTCTGGTTTTCTATAAAAATCTTTTGAGAACTTATAGCATCTTATCTTATAATCAGTTGCTAATTAATATACTTATTAATCTATTAGCCTTCTACAATTATAAATACTCTCTTCATTGTAAAAGGTTCTAAAATTATAACAAAGACCAGGGATGGTTGTCCACTCCCTGGCCAAAATAAAGTATTACTTTTCATGCAACTTATTATTTATAAGAATAAAGGAGAATATTCTATTGCGTCAACCTCCAAAACCATTTAAAGGTCTTGAAATGAAGTTATTATTACCAACAGCACCAACCGCAACCACAGAATAATAATAGACCTAAAAGTAATAATCCAAAGTCGTCATTTCCTGTATTGCAATGACAATTCCCACCTGGATACCCACAACTATAATTGTAATTATTTAGAGCTGCTGCGTTGTAGTTTCCATTATTGTTTAATCTTCTTACTAATTCTCTTCCTTCTGGAGAGTTTAAAATAGCTCTTAAATTTTCTGTATCTGTCATCTAAATCACTCCTATTAAATTTTAAGTAAAAGTATCTTTAAGAAATATAGACTTTAAAAATAAAAATATATATTTTCATTTCAAAAGTTAGATATGCCATAGTATAGGTAAATGAATAAGTTACTCCTCAATCTACCTATCTATATAATATTTCTCAAAGTATTTAACTTTTACTTAAGTAAGGGCAATGGTGCCTAATAATATATTATGCAGCTTGTACACTTTTGTTACTCTTAACTTTTGTTACTCTAAGATTAATAAAATTGGAAAGTTAAAGTGTATCTACTTTGTAAGTAAAAATCAAATATAAAAATGTTTCATAGGAAACATTTGGAATTTATTCCAGGTAAATCAATCTTTTTGAATTACTTTTTATTAGGAACCATAAGTAAGATTTTGGTATAATAATTATATATGTAGTTAAAGTTAAAGCCCAGCTTGTGTATGAGTCTAACTTAAATTTCTAAAAGATTTAGTGATAAATCAATAAGCTAGTTTCTAATTAAGAAGAATCTAGTTTTTCTTAATTACGAGTTAACTTTGAGAGTTTTATAACTTATGCACTAAATTGTTACATTAGTAGTTTAATAATTTATATTTAGAAAGGAGTCTACAATGGAGTATAATTTCGATTCTCTTATAAACCGAATGGGTACTAATTCTTTAAAATGGGATTATGTTAACACTATATTTAATAAGGAAGATGTCCTTCCCCTTTGGGTGGCAGACATGGATTTTAAGTGTGCTGAACCTATAATAAAAGCCATTGAAGAAAGGGCAAAGCATGGTATTTATGGATACACTGGAAACCCTGAATCCTATTATAATTCAATAATTAACTGGATGAAAAAAAGACATGGCTGGGAGATAAAAAAGTCTTGGATTGCTCATAGCCCTGGTATCGTTCCTGGAATAAATATGTGTGTTCTTGCATACTCAAATCCTGGTGATAAAATTTTAGTTCAATCCCCAGTTTATTTTCCTTTCTTTTCTGCTATTGAAAATCATGAAAGGATATTGGTAAATAGTCCGCTAAAGTTAGTTCATGAGAAGTATTACATGGATTTTAAAGATCTTGAAAGTAAATTTAAAGCTGGAGTTAAACTTATGATTTTATGTAATCCTCATAACCCAGTAGGTAGAGTATGGTCTCTAGAAGAACTTAAGCTTTTAGGGGATTTATGCATAAAATATAACGTTACTATTATTTCTGATGAAATACATTCAGACTTAATTTATCCTTCTTACAAGCACATTTCTATTGCGTCAATTTCAGAGGAATTAGCACTAAGAACAGTTACTTGTATAGCTCCTAGTAAAACCTTTAATATAGCCGGTCTTGCTACTGCTACTTTAATAATTCCAAATGAGGAACTTTTAAATAAGTATAATGCAGTGCTTAATAACCTTGGAATATCTATGTGTAATACCTTTGGGGTAACTGCCCTTGAAGCTGCCTATACTCATGGTGAAGATTGGCTTGTACAGTTGATCATTTACCTTGAAGGCAATATGAAGTTTTTAGACCACTTTCTTAAAACTCGTATTCCTAAGATTAAATTGATTCCCCCTGAAGGAACCTATCTTGCATGGCTGGATTGTAGGGATTTGGACTTTAATGCTGAAGAACTTAAGAACTTTATGATTCATAAAGCTGGAGTTGGTTTAAACAATGGAATTGAATTTGGCTACGGTGGTGAAGGCTTTCAAAGAATGAATGTAGCTTGTCCTAGAGAGGTTTTAGAAAAAGCTTTAACTAGAATAGAAGCTGCAGTTAACACTCTTAAGTAAAAGATTTAGTTTTTAACTCTTCCACCGTCTATTAACACGTTAACCAAATTATCTTAATCATATTTAAATTAAATTATATATGATATGGTAAATGCACAGGAGTATGTTTTTCCTGTGCATCTTATCTCTAATGTATTAAGTAATGAACAAGTTGATTTTATTTAACAACATTAGAAGTGGATTTGCACTAAGCATAGGTACTTTCTTGCAGCATGGCTACTTACCTAGGGTGAGTACTGCAATGCTTGTCAACATCCCCTTAAAAAATCAGCCTTAACCTTCTAAAACATCTTTAAAAGTAATTTATTTAAAAACTTCCTTCTCTTTTTATTAATGTTTCAACTACTTTTTCTATGTTCAATAGCCCATAGCCAAAATAATCGTCTCTCCCTTTTTTGCCTAAGTCAGCTGAAGTATTTTTAAGTATTTCTTCAATATCACTAGGCTTCAATTCAGGATTAATTCCCTTCATCAACCCTATTGCTGCAGAAACCATAGGAGCTGAATAGGAAGTTCCGCTATCTACTACTGGCTTCTTATCTTTATTAAACACCAAAAGCTTATCTCCTGGAGCAACTATATCTAATTGCTTTCCGAAGCAGGATCCCCCACTTTCACCCCAAAGTGCTCTATTGTTATTGGCATCTGTTGATCCTACAGCTATGACA
The DNA here is from genome assembly GCF_017874425.1 of Clostridium punense. Lineage (GTDB taxonomy): Bacteria > Bacillota > Clostridia > Clostridiales > Clostridiaceae > Clostridium_J > Clostridium_J punense. Next base: position 2,367 of record NZ_JAGGLL010000018.1, on the reverse strand, counting down.
TTGTCAAAATTAGCACTGTAATTATATATTTCCATGTTATCATTTCCTGCCGCTGTAACAAAGGTTATTCCATAGGAAGAAGCTCTTTCAATTGCCTCTTCTAATTCTTTTTTAAGCTTTTCAATTTTCTCATTACCTTCACCTTTAAAGGATATAATACTACTAAAATTTATGGCTGCTATATTTAACTTTTCCTTTATTACATATTGGTCAATTACATCATTAATAGCATATATTAGTCTTTCCACATTCGATGTTCCATCTGGCTCAGAAATTTTATACTGTATTGTCATTATTGGCTGATTTAAACTATACTGCTTTTCATTATTAACTCTTAAATCAGAGATTATTTCATCACAAACAAACTGAACCTCTGAACCGTGATTAATTCCTACCCCATAACTAGTCCAAGGATCTTTGTGGTATTCTCCCCAAGCTGTCACACACCTCGTTCCATAGATATATTTTCCCTTATTTTGCTTTTCATATTTATAGTCAATGCCCGAGTCTAATATTACTATATAAGAACTTTGAATGTTTGTTTTTTTTAATAGTTTTGCAGCCTGGGGAGTTTTAATCTTACTTTTATAATAAAGATTATCTTGAGATGCGCTAGCTTTATACCCATAAAATACCGCAAAAAATCCTATAATAAAACTAATTGCAATATGCCTTTTATTCATAACACCTAACAACTGTCCTTTCATACTAACATTTTAATTGCCTTATTTAAATATTACCCCTTAGTTTAATATTTAAACTTTTTTAAAAATTATATTAGCAATAGTTTTATAAAATTACATATAAATTATTATTTCTGAAAATATCACCTACAAATTAGTTTCTTTAATGGATTTACTAGCATATCATATTAGTGCAATGAGTTTTGGAGGTTTTACCCTTTGTCAGCGGACAATAAAAATAGATTATTTTCATGTAAGAGTTGCTCTCTACCAGATAATCAGGAGGTATGGGTTAATTTTGAAAATACTTGTAATTTTCCCTTACCACGGATTGATGTAAGTGGAACATGGACAACTGGCTGGAAAGGTGCACCAGTCAAAATGGTTTTATCTCAAGACGGCAACGTAGTAACAGGTACCTATGAGTTTAATAATGGAAAGGTAATTGGAACTTTAAACGGAAATATAATGGAAGGAAGTTGGACAGAAGTAGATAATTCAGGACTATTTCGGTTTAATTTTTTTAATGACGGTAATAGTTTTGACGGAACTTGGGGCTTTGGTAAGGATATCAGTGGTGGGGGAATTTGGTATGGTAGAAAGCTTTTAGAGGAAAAAGTGAATGTAACTGGAACTTGGGACACTAATTATGCTAGGCTTTATCTTGAACAAAAGAGTTCTACTGTTGTCGGTCGATACGATAAGAATAATGGTATTCTCGAAGGAGTTCTAGAAGGAAATATTTTAATTGGTGATTGGTATGAAAGTAGATTCAAGTTAGGTTCTTTTGATACAAATGGAAATTTTAGACTCACCTTTAGTCCTAATAATACTTTTACAGGAAGTCGAGGTCTTAACGAGAGTTTTACCAATGAAGGAGTTTGGACTGGTAAGAAAGTAGGCACTCTTAGTGAATTTGCAAATCAAATAGAAACCATCGACACTACTGGTACTTGGAACACAAACTTTAATCTAATGACTTTGAGACAGACTGGTTTTAATGTGAGCGGCGAATTTGATTTTAATAATGGAAGAATAGTTGCTGTTATTTACACCGATACTATGACTGGAAATTGGTATCAAGATATAAATAAGGATGGAACTTATGAAACTAAAGGTACCCTTATAATGAAATTCTCAAAGGATGGCAATTCCTTTAAAGGAACTTGGGGCTATGGTGAAAGTCCTTCCAACGGAGGACTCTGGAATGGCACAAGACTTACTTAGTTATAAAAGCACTATCAATAGTCTTAATAATTAATATTCCTATAAAAAACACAGTATTTTAATAGCCTTAAATTTTCATAAAGAGCTCTCAAACCTGTATAAATACTATATCTTCTTATCTTGTTATAAATATATCGCATTATCTTATTATAGATATAACCTTATATATTTATAAATTCTATATAATAGCTATGCAGATTGTTTATTTTTCATTGGATAATGACGGCCATGCTAAAACAACTGAATATCAATCTTCTAATAATAAAGCCATTAATGCTAAAGGATTTAACTTTAGTATTAATGGCCTATGTGTTATTATGGTCTTTTATTTATTATGAAATATCATTTTTATATTTTACTATTATAGGGTTCCATGATGGACTTTTAACTTATTCATCCTCATAAACCCTTAAGGGAACCAGTGTAGGACTCATGTATAAGTTAAGTTTCAACTCTG
>NZ_JAGGLL010000017.1 GCF_017874425.1 Clostridium punense | reverse complement strand
AGACTCCTGAAAGAACATCAGGTTGATAGGTTAGGGGTGTAAGCATGGTAACATGTTTAGCTGACTAATACTAATAAGTCGAGGGCTTGACCTAAGACATAATTTCACTGTGCAATTTTGAAAGAACAATTATAATAATTAAATTATATTGTTTTAAATTTTAATAGAATTAAGCATTATAAAGAAATGAAGTAATGCGAAGATTATATTAAAATTTAATCTGGTGATAATGCTCTTATTGGATACACTCGTTCCCATACCGAACACGCAAGTTAAGCAATTAGAGGCCAAGAGTACTGCAAGGGAGACTTTGTGGGAGGGTAGGTGGTCGCCAGGTATTAATCCAAAAGATGAAAAACATCAAGCAAAGCTTGATGTTTTATTTTTATTATATATAAAGTTAATATGACTATAAAAGATAATAGATACAAATTTAAAGTTAAAATCCCCTTACTTCTTTTAACTTTAAGTCAATTTCATTAATTTGTTGTTGTTTTTCAATCCAATAATCCTGACTTTTTTGTGCATTTAGCTCTTCTACAGTTTTACCTTGCTGCTCTACCCATGTATAATATTTCAAGTTATGCCATCTTTTTTTGTTGAGCATTGTTCCTTCTTCAATATAATCAAGTTTAACACCTTTAAAAATTGAGTTAAATCTTACTGCTGCTTCTGTAGTAGTTAAGGTACCAAACATTTCAGTAATTTGATTCATAACTGAATAATATCTGTCAAAATTATCTGTAGCCATGGTGAAGATATTATGATTTTCAGTCAACTCATAGTATTTTGCAGTTTTAATTGCTCCTAATATATTGCAAATTCCAGATATGCCGAAGATTTTTGACAACTTTTCAACATCTTCAAAGCTCAATCCAATATCTTTTATTAAGAATTGTTTACCTACTTCATCAGTTAACACCTGTAATGCTTTTTTACAATCCATATCATCAATACACATTATAGCATCCATATTCATTACATTATGAATCCATGTTACATGTTTATCACCAATACCTTGTATATCATGATCACCATATCCATTGTTATATAATGTGGGGCACTGAATTGGTTCTAATCCAATTATCTTTGCTTCAGGATATAGTTGTTTTACTCTATCTCCAGAGGCAATTGTGCCTGAAGACCCCATGGAAGATACTACTGCTGAAGCTCTACCATTTCCAATTCCTTTTCCTTTTAATTCTTCAGATATTTTAGCAATTGTATTACCAGTTACATAGTAGTGGAACATGTAATTTCCAAAACTTTCGAATTGATTTAATATATAGTTTGAATTGCTAGCTCTTTTTAATTCCCAGCATTTATCATAAATTTCTTTAACAGAACTCTCACAACCTGGAGTTTTTATATAGCTAGCACCATAATACTCAATTTTATCAAATCTCTCTTGGCTCATTAATTCTGGTAGGATTACTTTAGTGTCATATCCCATACGAGGACCTGTCCAAGAGCCACCAATACCATAGTTACCTGTTGAAGGATATACAATGGTATGCTCCCCTGGAATTATTTCTCCATTTAATTGCTTCTCCATAGTAACTGAATAGGTAGCTCCAACTTTATGACTTCCAGTAGGAAAATTCATGCCTAGCAAACAAATTATATTAGCTTTAACTCCAGTAATTTCCTTAGGAATAATAAAATAGCTTAAATTTCCTTTATGATCAGTAAAATTAATATTAAACAAATTTATTGGATCTAGTGGATCCTTCTCTAGAGCATTTAGAGCTTGCTCTCTTATGTCAGATTTGATGGTTTCAGGATTTAACATTTCTTCAAAAGTTGGGCCCCATATTAAATTTTTCATCTAAGTTACCTCCGTTTTAAAATATAAAAATTTGTCTGTTTACTGTAAATAAATATGATGAATTTTATATATTATGACATTTCTATTAAAGGTTTTTACAAAGAGTTTTTTAATAATTTTAATAAAACATACAAGCTTAAATAAGGATTTTCCCGAGTAGAATAATTAAAATAATGACTAATTAAATGCAGAAAGTTTTTAGATTTATTAACATATTTTTCATAAATAATATAGGTATATATTAAAATAACACATAATAAAACTGTAAATTTGTTTTATGAATAATTATTTAAATATAGCATATGTATTTATTAATAATTCTCATAAATAATGGAGATGAGTAAAAATTGGAGAAAAAAAATAATATTGATTTCATTTTTAATAAAAGTTATAAACCTTTGAAAGAAAATTGTCCAGAATTTCTTTCTAGTGAAGAATTAAAAAAGGTTAGACACATCCATGATTCAATTCCACAGTGTAAGACAAGTCCTCTTGTACACTTAACTAGCTTATCAGAATACTTAGGACTAAAATCTATTTTTGTTAAGAATGAATCAAAACGTGGAAGCATAAATTCTTTTAAAATTCTAGGAGCAACCTATGCAGTTTCAAAATTAATTTGCGGCAAACTAGGACTTGAAATAGAAGAAGTAACTTTTGACTATTTAAAGTCAAAGGAAGTTAATGAAAAGATTAATAACATCACATTAGTTACCTGTTCCGATGGCAATCACGGAAGAGGTATAGCGTGGACTGCAAATCAACTAGGGCTAAAGGCGATAATTTATATGCCTAAAGGTACTGTTGAAAGCAGGGTTAAGAATATAGAAACTTTGGGAGCACAAGTAGTAGTAACAGAGTTAAACTACGATGATACAGTAAGACATGCAAATAAAATGGCACAACTTAATAACTGGCACATTGTTCAAGACACTTCATGGGAAGGATATGATGAAATTCCCAAAAATATCCTTCAAGGTTATTCCACCATGGGGATGGAAGCCATTGAACAACTCCAAGCTTTAGGAGTTTGTAAGCCAACTCATATATTTGTACAGGCTGGGGTGGGTGCAATGGCTGGAGGCGTTACAGGTGCAATTGCAAATTTTTATGATGGAGCAATCCCAACCACAGTTATAATGGAACCTACAAATGCAGCATGCTATTTTAAGTCAGCTGAAATTAATGATGGTTTTCCTCATAATGTAGATGGAGATTTAGAAAGCATCATGGCTGGTCTTGCTTGTGGAGAACCTGTAAAGGCCGGATGGGATATTATTAAGGACTTCGCTTATGGTTTTTGTAAGTGCCCTGACTATGTTACGGCAGATGGTATGAGGGTACTTGGGAATCCCATAGGGGAAGATGAAAGAATAATAGCTGGTGAATCTGCAGGAGTGGGTATTGGGTTTATTTTGAAAGTTATGACTGATCCTCAATATAGGAAAACTAAAGAATTATTAAAACTAAATAAGGAATCTGTGGTGTTGGTTTTTAGCACTGAAGGAGATACAGATCCAATCAACTATAGAAAAATAGTTTGGAACGGTGCATATGGTAGTAACCTATAATTAAATAATATAAAAAATGTTGGTAAGGAGAGGTAAAAATGAAAATTAATTTTCAACAAGTCTTAGAAAAAGCAAGAAACTATAAGGAGGATATGTCTAAATTTTTAAGAGACATGATTAGAATACCTAGTGAGAGTTGTAATGAAAGAGACGTTGTATTGAGAATAAAAGAGGAAATGGAGAAAGTTGGTTTTGATAAGGTTGAAATTGATCCTATGGGTAATGTACTTGGCTACATTGGGCATGGAAAGCATATTATAGCTATGGATGCTCATATAGATACTGTGGGAATAGGAGATATAAATTTATGGCAGTATGATCCATATGAGGGATATGAGGATGAGGAAATAATTTTAGGAAGAGGAGGCAGTGACCAGGAAGGTGGTATGGCTTCTATGGTTTATGCTGGAAAAATAATAAAGGATTTAGGATTAGAAAATGATTATACACTAGTAGTTACAGGTACTGTTCAAGAGGAAGATTGTGATGGTTTATGCTGGCAATATATAATTAATGAGGATAAAATTGTACCTGAGTTTGTTGTAATTACTGAACCAACCTCTTGTAATATTTATAGAGGCCATAGGGGAAGAATGGAAATTAAGGTTACTACTAATGGACTAAGCTGTCACGGTTCGGCACCTGAAAGAGGAGATAATGCAATATTCAAGATGGCACCTATTCTTAATGAATTAAGGGCTCTACATGAAAATCTTTTAGATAATGAATTCTTAGGTAAGGGATCTTTAACAGTATCAGAAATATTCTTTACAGCACCATCTAGATGTGCGGTGGCAGATAGCTGCACTATCTCTATTGATAGAAGACTTACTGATGGTGAAACCTTCCAGTATGCATTAGAACAAATAAGAAGACTACCTTCTGTTAAGGCTGCAAATGCAAAGGTTGAAATGTATACCTATGAAAGACCAGCTTACACAGGTCTTGTATATCCGACGGAAAGTTATTTTCCAACCTGGGTAATACCAGAAGATCATAATATATGTAAGAATGCAGTACAATGTTATGAAGAGTTATTTGACAGAAAACCATTAGTTGATAAATGGACTTTCTCAACAAATGGAGTTTCTATTATGGGACGCTATGGAATACCATGTATAGGTTTTGGCCCTGGTCATGAGGATGAGGCTCATGCTCCTAATGAAAAAACCTTTAAAGAGGAGTTAATACAATGTGCTGCTATGTACGCGGTTATTCCATTTATGTATGTAGAAAATTTTAAGAAGTAATTTTAAAATATTTAGTAAAAGGTATTTCAATTATCAATGGAATACCTTTATTTTTATTAATTCCTTTTCAATTTGAAGTTCCTTTGATTATAATGTATATATATTTGCGAATAGTTTTAAGTTGGTCCATTATTAAATCTATGAAAAGTAATTCTTTTAAAACTAGATAGTTATGTAGTTATTGTAGGCTATAAATTATCACAAGAGTTAAAAATGAACTTTAGAATTTAAATAGTGAAAAAATAGTTTAAGAATATGGGTGGGGTATGAAAAGATATATTAGATTTGAAATAATAACTGAAGATAAAATTGGAATAACTCTTAAAATATTAGAAAAGATATACAAAGCTAACATTAGCTTGACTTCTGTTGAGGTTTTTCCAACTAAAATATGTGTAAAAATTGAAGACATTCACAAGTGGAAGAAGGATGAATTGATTAAGGAATTTTACACCCTAGAAGAAGTAATTCAAGTAGAAGAAGCTGAACTTTTATATTATGAAAAAAATGAAAGAAAACTATTAGCTGTACTAGATTCAGTAGATGATGGAATAATTGCTGTGAACAGAGAAGGCAAAGTTGAAATATTTAACAGGTACTGTGAAGAAATCTTTGGATATAAAAAGGAAAGTGTAGTTGGAAATGATATTACTACTCTAATCAAGGAAGATGATTTAATTCACGTAATTAAAAATGGGAAAAGCTATAAGAATATTGAAGTTACAGTTAAAAATTTAGAAGAAGAAAAACACTATATGGTTAGTGGTATGGCAATAAAAGACGATGATGGTAATAGCTTAGGTGGCATATGTTCATTAAGGGATGTAAATAAAGCTATTGAAATGGTTAAGGTGATTTCATCAACTGAAGAGGGCGCTTTTAAAGAGGTCATAGGAAATAGTAGAGCTATAAACAAAGTAAAAAATTTAGCAACTACTGTAGCTAAAATAAGTTCTACTGTACTAATAAGAGGTGAAAGCGGTACAGGGAAAGAGTTATTTGCAAAAGCAATACATAATTTGAGCAATAGAAGAGATAATCCGTTTGTGGCAATTAACTGTGCAGCCCTTCCAGATAATTTGATTGAAAGCGAGCTTTTTGGATATGAGAAGGGAAGCTTTACAGGTGCTTTAAGTAATGGAAAGGATGGATTATTTAAACAAGCTAACAATGGTACAATTTTCTTAGATGAGATTGGGGAGCTATCCTTACCCTTGCAAGCAAAACTTTTAAGAGTACTGCAAGAGGGCGTTATAAGAAAAATCGGTTCTAATAAGGAAGAGAGGATAAATATAAGAGTTATTGCAGCAACTAATAGAAATTTAGAAGAAATGATTAAAGGTAAGGTTTTTAGGGAGGATTTATACTATAGATTAAATGTTATTCCATTATATATACCCGCTTTAAGAGAGAGGGTAGAGGATATTCCAATACTAGTTATGCATTTTATTGAAAAATTAAATCACACTCTAAATAAAAACATAAAAGGTGCTGAAATGGAGTTTATCAATAAACTTATTGAATACCCTTGGCAAGGAAATATAAGAGAGTTACAAAATGTTATGGAAAGAGCTATGATTCTTTGTGAAGGAGATACTTTAGTTATAGAAAATATTATATTTGATATAAGTAATTTAAGTGTCTTTGAGAACACTGAAATCTCTAAAAGTGAACCACTGAAAGTTATAGTAGAAAGAACAGAAATAAATGAAATAAAAAACGCCTTGAAAAATAATAGAAGTATAAGGTCAGCAGCGAAGGCATTAGGAATATCCCACACGGCTTTAATGAATAAAATAAAAAAATATAGGATATAAGGCTAGTGGAACTTTTTCATACCAAGTGGAAACTAAAATTACCGCGATATGGTGTATAGTGGTAATTTTAGTTGCCATTAATACGTTTATATATAGAAAAGTATGAAAATAAACAAATTTTGAAAAGTTCTAAGAAATTACAACAGGTAATTTTAGATATAAGAATTAAAATCAATTATAGGGAAAAGAAGAAATTTAACGTTGAATTTCTTTTTTAAGGACAATTAAGAATAAAAAAATAGACATAAGGAGTAATTGCTTTAAATTGGCATAAAAATTGCTAATAATATTAGTGTTATGATTATATACTTACGGGGGGATTAACATGGATAAAAACTTATTAAAAAACATGGGATTTTCAACTAGAGCAGTACATGGTGGAGCAGTAAAGGATCAATATGGAGCACTAGCAACTCCAATACATCAAACAGCTACTTTTATATTTGATTCCGCTGATCAAGGCGGTAATAGATTTGCCTTAAAAGAAGAGGGTTATATTTATTCAAGATTAGGTAACCCAACAAATACTGTACTAGAAGAAAAACTTGCTCTTCTTGAGGGAGCAGAAGCGGCTATGTCTATGAGCTCAGGTATGGGAGCAGTTTCATCAGCTTTATGGACAGCATTAAAAGCTGGAGACCACGTAGTGGCAGCAAAAACTTTATATGGCTGCACATATGCATACTTAAGCCATGGCTTAACAAGATTTGGAGTAGAAGTAACTTTTGTTGATACAAGAGATCCAGAAAATGTTAGAAAAGCAATGAGACCTAATACAAAAGTTGTATATTTAGAAAGTCCAGCTAATCCAAATTTAGATATAGCAGATATTGAAGCTATAAGTAAAATAGCTCATGAAAATGAAGGCTGCCTAGTAATGGTAGATAACACTTTCTGTACACCATATATTGCAAGGCCACTTTCACTAGGTGCGGATGTAGTTATTCACTCTGGTACAAAATTTTTAAATGGTCATGGAGATGTTGTTTGTGGATTTGTTGTTGGAAGCAAAGAATTCTTAACACAAGTAAGATTATTTGGAGTTAAAGACATGACAGGATCTGTAATGAGTCCTTTTGATGCTTACTTAGTAATTAGGGGAATGAAAACATTAGAAGTAAGAATGGAAAGACACTGTGCTAATGCTATGAAAGTTGCTCAGTTCTTAGAGAATCATCCTGCAGTAGAGAAAATATACTACCCAGGATTAAAAAGTTTCCCACAATATGAATTAGCTCAAAAGCAGATGTCTCTTCCAGGTGCAGTAATTGCTTTCGAAATAAAAGGTGGAGTTGAAGAAGGAAAAACAGTGATAAACAATACACACCTATGCAGTCTAGCAGTAAGTTTAGGAGACTGTGAAACTTTAATCCAACATCCAGCTTCAATGACTCACTCACCATACACTTCTGAAGAAAGATTAGAAGCTGGAATAAAAGATAATTTAGTTAGACTTGCTGTGGGATTAGAGAATGCAGAAGATATAATTTCAGACTTAGATGCAGCTCTAAATAAAATATTATAATATAAGACTTAAGGACCTTTTTATAAATAGTCTATTTCTAGAATAAAGGGCTAATGTATTAGGAAGTAAAGTGCCGATTAATAACCATAGATAGTAGAGTACTAATTTCTCTATTGTCTATGGTTTTATTTAATTAGTGTGGATTGTTCTTCCCATGGCACCTTGAAATATGAATATAAAAATCAAAATAACCTACACTATTGTTAAGCATGTTTAAGAATACTTACCATATGGAAACGGAGGATAAGCTATAATATGAAACTAGATAAGAGTTTTTATAGAAGAGATACAATACAAGTAGCTAAAGATCTTTTGGGAAAAAAGCTAGTACATAATTCGAATGGGAAATTACTATCTGGCATAATAGTTGAAACAGAAGCTTATAGAGGATTAATAGATAAAGCAGCACACTCCTATGGTGGAAGGAAGACTGAAAGGACTAAGGTCATGTTCGAACCAGGAGGTGTAAGTTATATATACTTTATCTATGGGTTATATTATTGCTTTAATGTAGTAGCAACTGAAAAAGATATACCTGAAGCTGTTTTAGTTAGAGCTATAGAGCCAATGGAAGGTATTGATGAAATGAGCTTGTTAAGATATAAAAAACCACTTAGGGAATTAAATAAAACACAACTAAAAGCTATAGGAAATGGACCAGCTAAACTTTGTAATGCTTTGAAGTTAGATAAATCCTTAAATGGGGTAGATTTAACTGGTGACACCCTATATATTGAAGATATAGGGTATGAGGATTTTCAAATAATTGAAACTACAAGAGTTGGTATAGATTATGCTGAAGAAGCAAAGGACTTTCTATGGAGATTTTATATAAAAGATAATAAATATATTTCAAAAAAATGATTGTTTTTAAAGCTTGAAAATAAACTATTTATTTCCTGGAAAATAATGTATATAACTCTGACTATATGTATAAAATAAGAAAGTAAGCAATTTATTTCCTTGCTTCAAATTTTATCATTTTAGAGGGGCGATAAATATGGAATTTAGTTTGTTTTTACTAGAGGGCAGAGTTGGGAGAAGAAAATATGGGACTTTCATATTATGTTTTTTAGGTGGGTTTTTATTGTTGAACTTGATATTTAACCTTGGCATCAATATAGTAAGCAATATTAATTATGATAGTATAGGAGTATTTTTATTAGCTGGAAAGTTTACTCTGAAGATATTACTGAACATTTTATTAGTTCTTATTAGTTATAAAAGATTTCTAGACATAAATTATAATGGTTTTTATTCAATAATTTGTGCCATACCCTATATACAAATACCAGCTATTTTATTGTTATTATTTTTAAAAGGAAGCTCAGAAGAAAATAAAAGAAATAGCAATCTTTTAAAGAGGGATATAAAAAAACAAGAGGAAATTGCTACAGATATTTATGATAAGTAACTAAAATTATATAAGTTCTTTATAATAGTGTAAAATATTTTACACTATTTTTATTTTAAAGAAGAACAAACTATATTATGGAAAATAACGCTATAAAGTGGTAAAATAATATAACGATTGCAATATTTATAGATATTGACGAAGGAGGGGAATTTTATGATTGAGGTTAATAGTTTAAGTAAAGCCTTTAAGGAAGTTAAAGCTGTAGATAATATTAGCTTTACAGTGAAGTCAGGAGAAATTGTTGGACTTTTAGGAGAAAATGGGGCTGGAAAAACAACTACACTAAGAATATTAGCCACTATGCTTAAGCCTACAGGAGGGACAGCAAAGGTAAATGGTTTTGATATTTTAACTGAGGATTCAAAGGTTCGTTCACAAATTGGGATACTATTTGGTGGAGAAGTAGGTCTTTATGATAGACTCACTGCAAGGGAAAATATAAGATATTTTGCAATGCTCAATGGACTTTCTAAAGAAGAAACTAAGGAAAATATTGATGAGTTAGTTAAAGCTTTAGAAATGGAAGAGTATATTGACAGAAGAGTTGGCAAGTTTTCAAGAGGTATGAAGCAGAAAGTAGCAATTGCCAGATCAATTGTGCATAATCCCAAGGTTATGTTATTTGATGAACCAACTATGGGACTGGACGTTACGGCAGCAAGAATTGTTCAAAACTTTATTTTTAATTGCAAAGAACAAAATAAATCTATAATCTTTTCAAGTCACAGCATGGTAGAAGTAGAAAAGCTCTGTGATAGAGTGATTATTATTAACAAAGGAAAAATAGTTGAAAGTGGAACTATAAATGAGTTAAAGCAAAAGTATAATAACAAGGATTTAGAAGAAGTATTTATTTCACTAATTGGAGGTGATACTCGTGACAAATAATGTAACAGGCTTAGTATTTAGAAAAGAAATAATGGATATTTTTAGAGATAAGAAAACCTTATTTGCAAGTATACTAGTCCCTCTTTTAGTGTTTCCAATCCTGTTTTTTGTATTAGGAAAAGGAATATCAAAAACTACTGAAGATGCAACTAAAGACATGAAAATAGCCATAGTTGATACTGGAGGAAGCTCTTTAAAAGAATTTATTAAGGGTCAAAAAGATGTTGTTATAGTTGATTCTACAGACATAGATAAGGATATTAAGGATGGTAATCTTTCTATAGCCATTGAAATTCCAAAGGATTTTGAAAGTAAATTAAAAAGTGAGGAACAAGTATCAGTTGCTCTAATAATGGATAATGCAAGCCAAACTTCCTCTATTGTTGCTTCCACAATTCAAAACTATATACAAGCTTATTCTCAGGGTATTGTTACAAATAGGCTATCAGCTAGAAATATTGATACTAAGATACTTACACCAATAAATATTGAACAAAAAACAGTAAAAGAAGAAGAAAGTGGAGCTACCACTATGATCTTATCCATGATGCTACCGTTATTGCTGGTTATGTATTGCATTACAGGCCCAATACCTGCTGCAACAGACTTAGGAGCAGGAGAGAAGGAAAGGGGTACATTAGAACCACTTCTTACAACACAAGCTGGTAGAATGTCACTACTTTATGGAAAGTTTTTTGCCATAACGCTACTTGGTATGATTACTGCCATATCGTCTTTAGCAGGAATTATAATATCCTTTATGATGAATCCTTCAATGTTTAATGGAGGAGGGACAGCGGCTTTAAGTTTGGGTATGGATTACAAAACCTTCATTTTCATATTTATTATAGCAGTATTGACTACTATGGTATTTGGAGCTTTAGAGCTAGCTATTAGTATTTATGCTAGATCATTTAAAGAAGCTCAAACTTATATAACACCACTTACCATAATAGGAATTGTTCCAGTTTATGCAACGTATATGTTAGATGCAAAAAATATTGCAACCTTTTACTTTCATATACCATTAGCTAATGTAGTTTGCCTTCTTAAGGAATTAATCTTTGGAATATACAATTACACTCATATTGGAATTACCTTAGGATGGACGGTTGTTTATATTATAATTTCTTTATTTATAGCAAGAACTATGTTTAAGAAAGAACAAGTTATATTTAGAACTTAAATTTTACTTATATGAAATTAATTTATATCTATAAAAAACATCTCTGAAATTGAAGAGATGTTTTTTTTGTTATGCATATAGTTTAATAAGTATGAAAATAAAAGGGTTTTTTATTAACGCGTTGAATATACATAATAGTGTGAAAAAACTAAATAGAAAGGTGGATAGTGTTATGCTAGATTTAATAAAAAAGAGGATTAATTTTACTAGAAATATAAATGACCCTATAACAAAAGATGTGGTAAATATAGCATGGCCAGTGCTACTGGAATCTTTATTAGGTTCTTTATTCTCCATGGTGGATATGATCATGCTAGGTAGGATTAGCAATAATTTTGTGGCCGCTGCATCTGTTGCTGCAGTGGGAATTACAAATCAACCATTATTTATAGGTCTTGCCATAGTTCAGGCATTAAACATAGGTGGCACTGCAATGGTTGCTAGATACATAGGAAGAAAAGAAGAGGGAAAGGTAGAAACCACTGTAAAACATATTGTATTAATTAACTTATCCTTTTTGGTAGTTCCACTATTTATTCTTGCTCAGATATATGCTGTTGATATTATGAGGTTTATGGGGGCAGAACCAGAGACTATTAACATAGGGATATGGTACTTTAGAATAATAATGTTTGGATTTCTATTCCAAGGAGTAAACAACTCTCTATTTGCTGTTTTAAGGGGTGCAGGAGATACTAAAACACCTATGAAAATTAATATTAAAGTTAATGCTTTAAATGTAGTTGGAAATGCACTACTTATTTATGGATTCTTTGGATTGCCAGCTTTAGGAGTTACTGGTGCAGCAATATCAACTTGTTTTTCTCAGATTGTTGCTACTTTTATGATTGGAAATTTATTTTTAAGGGGTAAAACTGGAATAAGAATTGACTTTAAGAAGAAGTTTAAATATGACAAAGAAATTGTAAAGAATTTTATTAGGATTGGAGTTCCCTCATCTATTGAAATGTTGATTCTTAGAGTTGGTATAATGTTATTTACAAAAACCGTAGCTACTTTAGGTACAGTAATTTATGCTGCTCATCAAATTTGTTTAAATATACTTAGTCTTTCCTTTACTACAGGACAATCCTTCTCAATAGCTGCTGCATCCTTAACGGGAAGAACTTTAGGGGAAGGAGACCCATCAAGAGCAGAAGCTTATGTTTCTAAAGCTCGCCAAATAGGATCTATTTTAGCAACATTAATTGGAGTTGTTTTTTTCCTTTTTGCACCACAGGTATTAGGACTTTATACAAAGGATCAGGTTATTATAAAATCAGGTGCTGAAGCCCTAAAAATTGTGGCAATTATGCAACCTTTTCAATCATCAGCATTTATTATTGTAGGTTCCTTAAGGGGAGCGGGAGACACAACTTTTCCAATGTTGTCTACTGGAATTGGAATATTGGGTATAAGAGTTATTTTAGCCTATACCTTCATAAATATATTTAATATGGGACTTATGGGAGCGTGGATTGCGGTATTTTTAGATCAAGTATTTAGATGGGCTATGGTGTATTGGAGATTTAAAACAGGAAAGTGGAAACATATAAAAATTAAGTAAATGTATATTTTTTTCAAAGAAAACATCTATTTTAAAATTATGAAAAGTGTGTATCGAAATACTATTTTCTTAGAAACTATAAATACTTTAAATTTATATGCTTGACTTAGGAACAACAAGCACCAATATACTATAGAGATTCTATGTATAAAATTGAATTTTTTAAAACAAAAACCATAGAGGGTAGAGTGTGTAATACTCTATTTATCTATGGTTTTCACGTTACTTAGGACCAAAATTATTGTTAAATAATATTATACATATTCTGATGTACTTTAGGAATTTATTAAATATAATCCATTTATCGCAAAGTTTAAGTATAAATATTTACATATGTTAACAACAAAACTTTAGACTGAAAAAACTAATAATCAGGGCATAACAGCCTATACCAACCCTGTGGGAAAAAGCATAATGGACAAAATTGGGGAGCTTCTTTCCCTTCGTGTAGATAGCCACAGTTCATGCATTGCCAAATTTGAACAGTAGGACGATTATATAGGGTGCCGTTAGCTAGACGAGAGGATAAATCACTAAACTGTCTATAGTGTAAGTTTGTTACAACTCTAGCTTCCCTATAGAAGGTAGCAATGTCTTCAAAGCCTTCTTCACGAGCAACTCTCTCATACTCTAAATAAACATTAAGTTCTGCATTTTCAGCTGTGGCTGTAGATTGTAGATTTTCCTGGAGAGATTTTATATTACCAAGGAAACGGCCATAAACTTGCCTAGCATGGGCCAAGTTTTGCTCTGCAGCCTCCTCAAATGTTCTGGCAATAAATTCAAAACCCTCTCTTCTAGCATTTTCTGCAAAAAGTTGATATCTAGTTACACTTCTAGCTTCTGCAGCAAAGGTTTTTCTTAAATTGGTTTGGGTTTGAGAACCTTCTAGTGGCATTGAGTAACCTCCATAAAATGATTCTATTATAATATACTTTAAATACTAGGTTAAGGTGACAAAATTAATATAAAATATTGACAATAATAACACTTTAACATAATATACAAATAGTGTTATGAATATAAAATTTAAATATAGAAATAATAATAAAAAAGTTGTGAGGGATAGCAATGGATATGAATTATAATAAATATGATGAAGATGCAGAAATGCTTAAGGCATTGGCTCATCCAGTTAGGTTATGTATAGTTAATGGATTATTAGGAAAAGGAACTTGTAATGTATCTTTTATGCAAAATTGTTTAGGAATGCCTCAATCAACAGTTTCCCAGCATTTGCAGAAGTTAAGAGTAGCTGGGATTGTTAAAGGAGAAAGAACAGGTACAGAAATTACTTATTCTGTTTGTAACCCTAAAGTGGAAAAAATATTAGAAATATTAAACACATAAATTCGGATATAAAAATATCTGAATTTATGTGTTTTTTAGTAATATTATTGAAGGTAGTAGAAGCTATTTACAATTTATTGATTTCAAATTGTAGAAGATTACTCTTCATAATAACTAAAGCAATACCATAGACAATCTTTACCATAAGGTAAATCGCTTTCTATTATTACATGACCATTATCTGGCATCTTATTATAGAATTTTTTTGTTCCATCATCAAATCTACATTCTATGGTTCTAAGCTTTTTAAAAAGTTCATTTGCAAGTTCATAGGAGATGGGTTTTACAATTCTCCACTTATCACTTAAACTAACATGCTTATCCTTTGCAAGTTTAATACGACGATGGATAATAAATTTTTCTTCTCCTCTTAACTCTAAGGTATGACCTTCAGCATTTACAGCTCTGTAAGTTGGATTTTCATCCAAAATTTGAAATGCTTCAATAGTTGATAAGTTATACTCTACCATCGAAACAACCCCTTTCTATTGTAATAAAATAATATAGCAGGCTAATTTTTTTTATAAGGCCTCTGAAAATAAATAACAAGTCAAAGATGTGAAGGATATTTTGAGTTAGACAATCATACTGACTTATTTATTTTTGAAGATACTTAACATAATGGTTTTAGTATTGTCTAAAATGTAGCCAACTATGAATACATTTGATGATTATATATTTATAATAGCATATAATTAAGAAAAATTACACAAATATTTAGAATATTTAGTAATTTATTTCTGGGATTTTATGCTCAATTTATATATAATATGAGAAAAAAAGCACTTATAGAACACAAAATACTAAATTTTTAAGACTAATTTTAGTTAACTTAATCTTAAAGGATAAATTAGTGCAAGGTATATTAGAAAATACCTTACACTAATTTATATAATATTACTCTATCTCAAAATAGGTGAATAATATTTAGTAATTGGAATTAATTGCACTATAGCTACATAGTATTTATTAAATTAAATCAACCTATTAGGAGGAGAGAATTTGGCTAGTATATTATTTAAAAACATAGATTATTTAATTACTATGAATGACAAAGATGAAATATTAAGAGGGGTAGACTTACTAACAAAAGATAATAGAATTATTTCAATAGGAAAAGAATTAAATCCTTTAGAAGATAGCGAAATAGTGCCTTGTGATAATTTAGTAGTGATGCCCGGATTTGTTAATACCCATCACCATTTATATCAAACTTTGTTTAGAGGAATAAAAGAAGTGCAAGATATGCCTTTATTTCCTTGGCTTGTGGGTTTGTATGAGTTTTGGAAGCATATTACACCAGAGGCTGTTTATTATGGAGCTATGGTTGGGTTTAGTGAACTATTAAGAACTGGCTGCACCACAACAATGGATCATCATTATTTATTTCCTAAATTCACTTCTGGTAACCTTATAGATGAACAAATAAAAGCTGCTGCAGAAATTGGAATTAGATTTCACGCCACAAGAGGTTCTATGTCCTTAGGTAAAAGCGGTGGAGGATTACCACCGGACTCAGTAGTTCAAAAGGAAGAAGATATACTTATAGACTCTGAAAGACTTATAAATAAATATCATGATTACAAAGACCTAGCAATGACAAAAATTTCATTAGCTCCCTGTTCGCCTTTTTCAGTAAGCACAAGATTAATGAAGGAAACTAAGGATTTGGCACGTAAAAAAGGAGTAATGATGCATACGCATCTATGTGAAACCATAGATGAAGAAAATTTTTGCATTGAAAAGTATGGAAGAAGACCTGTAGAGCTAATGGAAGATTTAGAATGGGTTGGACAAGATGTCTGGTTTGCTCATGGAATATATTTGAGTGATAGAGAGATTAAAGCTATAAAAGGAGCAGGCATTGCACATTGTCCTAGTTCCAATATGAAATTAGGAAGTGGGATTTGTAGAACTTCAGAACTTATTAAAGCTAAGGTTCCTGTAGGTATTGCTGTAGATGGAAGTGCATCAAATGATGGGTCTAATATGTGGGAAGAGGTAAGAAGGACCTATTTATTAAATCATTTAAAGTATGGAGATAAGGGACTTACAGCCTATGAAACTTTAAAGATGGCTACAAGAGGCGGTGCTGAGGTATTAGGAAGAAAAGATATAGGCTATCTTGAGGTGAATAAAGCAGCTGATATTATCCTTCTAGACTTAAATGATATTGCCTTTGCAGGATGTCATGACCCATTGGTTTCTATTGTCTGTTGCGGAAATACAAGCTTTGTTAAGAGCACAATAGTAAATGGAAAAGTTTTAGTGAGAGATGGGATTATAAATACAATAGATATATGCAAAACAAAAAAAATGGCTCATGGAATTGCAAGGGATATTGTAGAAAAAGAAAGAGGCTTAAAATAAAGTAAAAACATGTGAAAATGGATATTTTTAATGAGAATAAAAGGGTTTTAAGTGGATACTCTAAATTTAGAGAGGAGAGTGTTCATATGACAAAAATGAAAGATACAAAGGAAAATAGAAAACATGATGGAAAGTTTAGAAAGAAGCACATTAATCATGATCCAGCTGCTGAGAGTGCAAGATCTGTATTTGGAGAACCTAAGGTAAATGATGATAATCCAAGAGATTTTAAAATTTAATAGAAACATTTGTGAAGGCTTCTATTAAATTAACTTATTGATTAAGTGTAAGAAAAATACAAAAAATGCCATGAAACTATAATGATTGAAATCCTTAGCTATTTTTAGCTAAGGATTTTGTATTTAATATAAGAAGATAAGTATTAATTATAAGGAGTAGCTATTAATTACGGTTACTTTAATTATTTTTATCATGGGAACGATTTTCAAATCGTCCTTATCTTAACTAGCTTTTAGGCGGAAATATGGTTACATTTACAATTACTGCGATAACTATTCCTAGTAAGGTCTGAATTAGTCTTTGAAAACCACTTTGTAAGGGTGAAGTTACTGTGGGATCTACCATAATAGCAATAACTACAATGCAAGCAATATTTATAGACCCTTTGCTATTTAGTAAGGTAATAGTATAAATAACACATAGTATGGCAAGTGCAGTAAAAAAACTGCTTTGTTGACCAAAATAGGAGAATACTACTCCAAAAGCAGCTCCAACTGTGCTTCCTAACATTCTATCCCTTCCAACTAGAAAAGAAGAGTGAATAGAGGTTTGAATGGTAGAAACCGCGGCAATACAGGAATAAAAGGGGTCTATGCCAAACATAGTGCTTATAACAATACAAAAGTACACTGCTACAGAAGTTTTTATTGTACGTAATCCTAACCTTGGCATAGTTCATTCTCCTTCATAATTAATTGGTTTATAAATAACATAAATAAAATCCTAAGTAACTAAAATTAGTATGGCTAATAAGATTACAAATTATATAATAAAAATATTAGTTTATAGGTGTAGTTGAAGGTTTCGTGGGTAAACTAAGGTTAAAGTAGAAAGGGTGGTAACATGAGAAAACTAAAGTACTGGCTATTATCTTTATTTATTTTAACTAATTTATCTATTAATGCTTATGCACTATGCAATCCTAAGGATTCTCAGATCGTGCTTAAGCAATTATCTATTAAAACAGAAGTAAATGTAACTTTAAATCCCATCCAATACAGTAATGAATATATTACTGTGAAATTAGATATTCCAGTAATCTCAGGAATAGGAAATAGTGAAGTTCAGAAGAAAATTAATGACAAGATACAGAATACAATAATGACTACAAAGGATTCAATCGAAAAGATGGCAATAGAAGATGGTGAATTAAATAAGAAAACCAGCTATGATGTAAGGCAATATAATGTTACTTCCCAATATGATATAACCTATAATGAGAGTAATATTTTATCTGTTGTTCTCACAATTTATCAATATACCGGTGGTGCTCATGGAAGTTCAAATAAAATTGCATATAATTTTGATTTAAATACAGGGAATTATGGTGTGTTAAATGACTTTATTGGAAATAATTTATCCTATAGATCTATTATTTTAGGTAAGATTAAATCTGAAATGATAAAGGAGCCAGATAAATATTTCTCAGATTCTATTAAAAATCTTAATGGAATTCCGTATAATCAAAATTTTTATCTAGATAAAGATGGAGTAGTAATATACTTTGGAGAGTATGAGATAGCACCCTATGCCTCAGGGATTCCAGAGTTTAAGATTTCTTATAATGCATTTCCAAAAGGTTTAAACAAAAATGTTAAAATTATAAATAGTCCATTAGAAATCACAAACGAAACCCTTATACAAGGAGAACAAAGTTTTCAATCTTACCTTTCTTATCCTGTAATAAAAGGGAATAATAGCGTAGTAATAAATAATATAAATAAGATGATAAAGGATCAGGTATTTGATTTTAATAGTTTTATTAAAACTACGGCAAGTGAAGAGAAAAACAAAATAAATAGTGATAAGCAATTAAAAGAGTGGGGAGCATCAACATATTTTAAAAGTTACTTTGTAAACAAAGATTTATTAAGTATGGTTATAACTTATTCTGCTAGCAATGGTACTACTGAAAATTATGTTTTATATAATAAGGGGTATAATGTAAATCTAAATAATGGTGAAGTTTATAAGTTAAAAGATGTTTTCAAAAAAAATTATAACTATATAGAACCAATAAATAAAGAGATAAAGGATCAAATTAAAACTTTAGAAAAAAATTTAGGCCATGGTAATATTTATAACTTTACTACAGTTGATGAAAATACAGATTTCTATATAGAAAAGGGAAATTTAATAATAACTTTTCCTCAAGGTAAAATAGCATCGAAAGAATATTACAATCCAGAGTTTGTAATTCCTCTAAACAAATTTAAAGATAATGTGAATAATTTATTTTTAGAAAAATAAATTGTTCAAGTATAAAATAAAAAAACTGACTTAAGGTCAGTTTTTTTATTAACATATATTTCCAAATATTTAATCATATGTTATAATATTATTACACTATATTTAAAAAACTTTCATATAGAGGGGGACAAGTTGTGTACAAATTTAAAAATTCCATTTTCATAAGAAAAGATATTAATGAGGTATTTAATTTTTATACTGATTTTAAAAGGTTTTGTACAGTATGGAATGATATCCTCTCTATTAACAAAATAACAGAAGGACCATTAACAAAGGGAAGTAAATATGAGAATATAATAATTCATAATGGAAAGGATTTTAAATTTAATAGTGAAATAATTGATATTATTGAAAATCATAGATTTATTTTCAGTACTATAAAATATGGAGTGAAAGTAGTATATAATTATGAATTTGAAGTTTTAACTAAAGGAACATTGATTAGTTTCAGAGGGGATGTCATGTTTAATGACTATCCAGAGGATTTATCTAAAGATATTTTCGATGTCATTGTTGAAGAAGATGAAAATCATCTAAAGCTTATTAAAGCGTATTTAGAGTCTAATGAAGAAATAGCTATATAAATTAAGGGGTAGCCTCTTGGCTACCCTTTAGTTTATAGAAAAATCTGATTTTAATTTTATAATCATGGTTCTTACGGCGTTTACTTCGTCAATAAGATCACTATTACCAGGAGAAATATTTGTCTTTAAAATACTTTGTAAGTTTTCGTCACCAGATTCTGTCCAGTAATTATAATTCTTTTGAAGAGAATCAAAATGATACATTAAATCGATGACTTGACGAAGCTCTAATTCAGTTAAATACTTTCTTAGGGTAATTATATCATTAAACCATTCATTGTTAATAATTATATTGCTAATACAAATTCTAAGATTATTATTAAGATATAGATGGATTTGTTGAATTATTTCAGTGGATTCAAGGACTTGAATTTCAAGAAGTTTAATTATTTTAATTGCTTGCTGAAGGTTATGATACTGACTTAATCTTAACACCACCCATAGTACAAATATAGTAACAGCAATTAGAGAAATGAATATAGATAGTCCTAAATTTACATTTAAATATACTAAAAATAATACCAGAATACAAACTATTATTAATAAAAAATCTTTGGGAAAAGAAAATACTTTTATATTTTTCATAATATCTCACCTCATAGAATTAATTTGCTTATTTTTATATTCTACAAATTTACAGAAAGTCCTCTATTTATAGTAAAAGTTTCAATTTTATGGAATTTATTTTTTAAGCTATAACTTTCAATTGTTTTACTAAAATGAAATTATTATTGTAATTAGTTTGGTAAAAGAGTAATATATTATTAGAAATTTTCGTTTATAGAGAAATTAGCTTAAAATCCATATAACTTATGAATTAATTTTTAAACAACAGTAACTTAAATTTCAGTTATAAATTTTAAAATCATAGTAACTTTGACATAATAGGATGAAAAGGAGATTTTATGGACGTAATATTAGGTTTGATATTATCATCGATTTTATTAATTTTTAGTGTGGCCAGAGGTATAGATATTCTTGTTCCATTAACCTTAGTTCTTAGTATATTTACTATATTGGCTATAAAGAGAGGACTTACTTTGAAGGAAAGCCTAGAAGTAGCATATAAAGGTGGTAAAAAATCCTTTATAGTGCTTCAAATTTTCGTTCTTATCGGAGCTATAATTTCATCTTGGATGGCGTCAGGTACTGTTCCTGCTATAGTATATTATGGAATAAACCTAATAAGTCCAAGTTACTTTGTAATTAGTGCATTTATATTGTCTGCTTTAGTTTCCCTATTAATTGGAACTTCCTTTGGTACTATTGGTACTGTAGGAATATCCTTAATGGTAATGGCTAGAGCTGGTGGTGGGAATCTATATGCTGTAGCTGGTGCTATACTATCAGGAGCTTATTTTGGAGATAGATGCTCACCTATGTCTTCTAGTGCTAATCTTGTGGCTAATATTACAGAAACAGAGCTTTATAAAAATATAAGAAATATGATTAAGACATCCATTATTCCACTTATAATAGCTTGCATAATCTATACTTTGTTATCTTTAAAGCAGCCTTTAGATTATAGTAATTCTAATATAATATCTGAGATAGTAAATTATTTTAATGTTAGCATAGTAGTGCTGATTCCAGCCTTTATTATAATGGTTTTATCCCTATTTAAAGTTAAGGTGAAAACTTCCATGTATATAAGCATGACAACGGCATCTTTAATTGCATTTTTCCTTCAAGATTACAATTTTATAGAAATTATAAAAACATTAGTTTTTGGGTTTAAACTACCAGAAGGAAATCCTTTGTATTCAATTATAAAAGGGGGAGGCATTTTATCCATGCTCAAGCTTTCTCTTATAGTATTTATGTCTTCAGCTTTAACAGGAATTTTTGAAGGAGCAAATATGCTTCAGTTTATACAAGAGCCTTTAAATAGAATAAAAAGAAGAGATATACTATTTCTTTCTACAATAGGGGTAAGCATAGTAAGTGCCATGGTAGGTTGTACACAAGTATTAGCAGTAATGCTCACAAATATGACTATGAAAAGTGCTTATGAGAAAAATAATATAGATAAGTATACTCTTGCAACTGAACTAGAAAATACAGCGATAGTAATTGCTCCACTTATACCGTGGAATGTAGCTGTGTTAGTGCCATTAACTAATCTTCAAATCGGCCCTAAAGCAATACTATTTTCTTTTTATTGCATTTTAATCCCTATAGTGAACTTAGTAATCATACATTTAAAATCAAAGGTTAAGACCATGAATACTATTGAGAGTAACATAGGTAGTTAGTTGAGGATAAATTGATTATGTAATTTTCTTATAAGATTTTTAACAAGTTACAATTAATAAACTAGTAAGATTTTTAAAACTTGCTAGTTTATTTTTATTTATGATATAAAAAATCCGTTATATTGTAACATTTTAACCATAAAATTAATAATATATTAAGTGAATTACTACTATTATGGAGGATAGTATGCAACAGGCAACTTTTGCTAATATAATAGGTCCAGACATAAATGAATTTAGGGGCGACGTAAATTATGCTTTACTAGCTACTAAGACTAACTATTGTTACGTACGTGGATCAAGTTCTGGTACTGGAAGATTTAGAGTAGACAGAAGATTTTTTGAGTATGTAAAAGGCTTAAGATCAGTAGGAATACTTAGTGGAGCATATCATTATGCAGTACCATCGACGGATTTAACAACTGCGGATGCTCAGTGTGATGACTTTATAAGAGTTCTTCAAGAAGCTTATGGTCCTGGAAATTATGGGGACTTATTCCCAGTAGTTGACATAGAAACCCCACAGGATAAATCTATATCTACTGATAATTTATTAGATTGGGTTGACAGATTTAGAAAGAGATTTGAAAGAAGAACAAGAAGAAGATTAATGTTATACACAGGGCTATTTTTTATTCAACTTTACAATAACTTCCGCCACTCAACTAAGGGGTATATTTTATCTAATATGCCGCTATGGATTGCTATGTATAAAGAAATCCCAAGTAATCCACCATTTCCACCAGATGCAGGTGGGTGGACTAGATGGAGAATGTGGCAGTATTCTGAAAGTGGTACCATGGCAGGGGTTAATCCACCCGTAGACTTAAACTATGGACCAACTAATTTAGATTTTCTAAAACCACCAGTAGTGGTTAAAAATTTCAAGGCTTTTCCAGGAAGAAGTGCAATATCACTTACTTGGTCAAGAAATCCTGATGTTGATTTGAATGGCTATAATATCTTTATAAATTCTAACTATGTAACTACTGTGTCAAAAAATGCCACTAGTTATACCATTAAGCTAGCTAAAGCTCCTAGGCCAAACGAAAAATATGAAATTACAATAGAAGCTTTTGATGTTGATGGAGATTTCTCACCTACAAGGGCAAAGGCACAGGTTACCTTTAGAAATTCTGACATAAATTATGATGATGTGGAGGATAATATGATTAAAAATAATTCACCTGAAAATTATGTATTGGAAGATATATTTTTACCTAAGGCAAGTGGAAAGAAAAATTATCAAGATCCTGTAGATTATTTACAGCGTGAATATATAAACAAACAATCAGACAGGTCAGAGTATTTTGGTAAAGAAGATGAGTTTGAATTCTACAACCTTCCACTAGAAGAAGTAGATGTTTATGAGCCTATAGACTATGATTATGTCGACCCAATGGGAGATATGAATGAAGTTAATCCTGAAGTTAGATATAGAGAGATAGACACTAATTTCAGTGAGTTTAATGCTAATACTAAACCAGTATTTAAATATAACTTAAATGAAGAAGATGAAGACTTTGAGGATTTTGATGACTTTGAAGATTACGATGAATTTAACTCAGTACCAGTATTTAATGATAACTCTTTTGATTTTGATGAAGAAGATTTTGATGTAAATTATGAGGAGCAGGCTTATTACCGTGAAGAGGATTACTCAGAGGATGAAGATAGACTAGATATAGACGAATATGATATGTTTAACAATCAAAATCTTGCTCAATATAACACAATGATTAATCCAAAGTATAATAAGTATATTAAGGAAAATATAAGTGGTAATGAAAGAAAGCCTTGGGAAATAGAAGATAATAGAGAAGAAGATAATACTGTTGTAGAGACTAAAGAAGTTATACAAGTACCAGAACTTAACACTTTAAAACAAGAAGAGGAAAAAGAAGAAATTAAGGATGAGGATAATTCAATAGTTTATAATAATGAATATGAAGATAGTATTCGTTATCGCAGAGTTGCTGAAAATCAACTTGAATTTAGAAACAAAAAGTGCAAAAAGTGTAAAAAATACAAAAAGAGCAAAAAGTATTGTTATGATTGTAAGTACTATGATGGTAAGCATAGTATAGGAGGATTTGAACATCATGAACACCATGAACATCATCATGATGAGAATTATTTATATCATCCTAATTACCACTTAAGTGATAATTATAAAAACAAAAAGAAAAAGAAACATCATAGAGAATATTAATATATAGCAATAACATTATTATTTTCAAAATAAAAGGTGATAGTGGAAAATCAATAGCTATATGATAAAGAGTTTAAATATAAAGCCAGGAATAGAATTACTATTCCTGGCTTTTATGGTTATAACATGAAAGTACTTTTGTATAATGCTTACTTTGCACCAAGTGAAGCATGAACCTCTTTAAGCAATTGTCTTATTGGTAGGTTTTGAGGACATTCTTCTTCGCATTTTCCACATTCAGAACAGTTAGCTGCAGATTTGTTTTTAGGCATTAAATTATTATAAGTATGCGATGCAGCCTCTAATGTATTAAACATATGTCCTTCGTTGTATAGCTCAAAGTTTCTTGGAATATCAACTTCAAATGGGCATGGCTGGCAATAGTTGCAACCTGTACAATTAACCTTAGTTAATCTTAAATAAGCATCTTTAGCTTTATCCATTATTTCAAGTTCTTCAGCATTCATTTCATTGGCTTTACAATTAGATGCAATTTCAAGGTTTTCCTGTAGTTGCTCCATAGTAGACATACCACTTAATATTGTTGTAACCTCGGGGAAATTATATAGCCACTTTAATGCCCAGTTAGCAGGGGTTCTTGAACTATCATAGCTCTCAAATAATTCCTTTACTTCTGTAGGTGGATTTCCAGCTAACTTTCCTCCTTTAAGAGGCTCCATAATAACTACTGCCATACCTTTTTCAGAAGCATATTTTAATCCTCTAAGACCTGCTTGATATTCAACATCCATGTAGTTAAGCTGAATTTGGCAGAAAGTCCATGGATAGCTATCTACTATTTCATAGAAGTGTTCTTCATCATCGTGGAAGGAGAAACCTGCATACTTTATTTTACCACTTGCAATGGCTTCATCTAAGAATTTAAATACTTGATTTTTCTTTAAATCTTCAAAACGATCTTTATTTAGTGCATGCATTAAATAAAAATCAATATGGTCTGTTTGAAGCTTATTTAGTTGTTCATCTAGGTACTTATGAAAATCAGCGTATTCTTTTACCAGCCAAACTGGGGATTTAGTTGCAAGCTTTATCTTTTCTCTATAACCGTCTTTTAAAGCTTTACCAACTAAAACTTCAGAGTTGCCACCATGATATGGATAAGCAGTGTCTATATAATCTACACCATTATCAATAGCATGTCTTATCATAGCAATAGCCTTTTCTTCATTAATTTTTGAAGGATCTTTGTCTATAACTGGAAATCTCATGCAGCCAAAACCTAAAGACGAAACAGAAAAATCGCAATTACCAAACTTTCTATACTCCATTTTTATTCCTCCTAAAACTTTATATTTTAAGTATAACTTTATTATTTTATAATAGAATTTTAATATATAACATATCTACTATTAGTAAATAAGTCTATATTAAAATTTTAATAATTATTCACTTTTATATTATAACAGAAAACTACTAGAAATAAATGTACTAAATTTATAAATATGGTAAAATATACTTAAATTCATATATATTTAGGAGGATTATCATGGGTGAAGTTAAAAAGTTAAAAACTAGAGGTGAAATAGAATCAAAGTATAAGTGGAATGTAGAAAAAATGTATGCAACTGATGAACTATGGGAAGAAGATTTTAAAAGGCTTCAAAAAATAGCCCCTAAACTTGGGGAATTTAAAGGAAAGCTAAATAATGGAAAAGCTTTACTTGAATACCTAAACAGGTATGTGGAAGTATCAAACTTATATGAGTATTTAGCAGTGTATGCTCATTTAAGGGGAGATGAAGATACTGCAAATTCTAAATATCAAGTTATAAAAGATAAAATTTCCACCTATGGAGCAGAGTATAGCGCTATAGTTTCATTTTTTGTTCCTGAAATTCTAAAGATGGAAGAAAGTCAAATTAAAAATCTTATTGATGAAGAGCCAGGGCTCAAGCTTTATGATTTTTTCTTAGAGCAAATTATGGAAAAGAAACCCCATGTGCTTTCAGAAGAAGAAGAAAAGCTTTTAGCAGCAGTAAGTGACTGCTTAAGTGCGCCAAGAAACATATTTGGAATGTTAACTAATGCTGATATGACTTTCCCAATAATTAAGGATGAAGATGGCAATGAAGTTGAACTTACAGAAGGAAATTATTCAGTTTTTATAAGAAGTAAAAATAGAGAAGTAAGAAAAGCAGCTTTTGAAGCTTTATTTGGGACCTATGAAAGGTTCAAAAATACGGTGGCTACCTCATATACTTCTTCTCATAAAAATTTTATTTTTAAGTCTAAAACAAGAAATTACAATTCAGCCTTAGAAAGTTCTTTAAAACCAGATAAAATTCCTGTGGGGGTTTATCACAATGTGGTGAATACTATCAACAAAAACCTAACTTCCCTTCATAGATATGTAGACATTAAAAAGAGACTTTTAGGTTTAGATGAAATCCATATGTATGATTTATATGTTTCAGTTATAGATGATGCAGAATTTAATGTGGAATATGAAGAGGGTGTAGAGCTTTGCGAAAAGGCACTAGAACCACTAGGACAGGAATACCTAGATATTTTTAGAGAAGGTATTAAAGAAGGTTGGATTGATGTTTATGAGAATAAAGGCAAAAGAGGAGGAGCTTACTCAAGTGGAAGCTATAATTCCATGCCCTATGTGCTATTAAACTATAGCAATCAAGTTAATGATGTTTCAACTCTAGCTCATGAAATGGGGCACAGCATCCACTCATATTACTCAAGAAAGACACAACCATATATTTATGCAGATTATGTATTATTCTGTGCAGAGGTGGCATCAACAACTAATGAGTGTTTACTAATGGATTATTTAATCAAAAATGAAAAAGATAAGGCTAAGAGACTTTTCTTAATAAATCAACAGCTTGAGGGTATAAGAACTACTGTGTTTAGACAAACCATGTTTGCAGAGTTTGAACTTTTAACTCACGAAAAAATGGAACAGGGTGAATCTTTATCCAGCGAAGAATTATGTAGAATTTATCATGACTTAAATGTGAAATATTTTGGTGAGTCTATGGTAGTAGATAAGGGCATTGATATGGAATGGTCAAGAATCCCACACTTCTACAGAGACTTTTATGTATACCAATATGTAACTGGTTTTGCAGCTGCTAACTCTTTCTCTCAAATTATACTAAATGGTACTGAGGGGGATGTAGAAAGATATAAAGGCTTCTTAAAAGCTGGAGGAAGCGACTATCCAATTAATATTCTTAAAGATGCTGGAGTTGATATGACTACTCCAAAACCTCTTGAAGATACTATAAGAAGATTTGATGAACTTTTAGATATGTTAGAAAAAGAAATTAGTGAATAAAACTTTATAAGAATCCCACTTAACATCTTATTTAAGGTGACAGGTGGGATTTTATATATTAGGTAAAAATTAATCTCTATACAATAGTACAAAACAAGAGGTTTTTCGTATAATGAAATGTAAAGATTTTTAAGTGAGGGATAACCATGAGTTTGATTTCAACAAAAAAAGATATTAAAGAATTAACAGTTTCTGTATATCAAAATAACTTTGGATTAGTAAGAGAAAAGAGAACCATAAATCCAACTGATAAGGAAGAGAAGATTTACTATCTAGATGTAGCTGATTTGATAGAGATAAACTCTATTATAGTTGAGAACATAGAAGCTTATGAAATAAATTATGATTATGATGTATTAAATTCTATTAATATATTAGAAAAGTTCATAGGGAAGGAAGTAGTACTTTATGATCCAGATAGCGGGAAAAAAGTCCATGGTATATTATTATCCACTGCTGGGGGATATATTATTGAAGATGTGAAGACTAATGAAGTTTATGTTAGCCCAAAGGGAGAAATTATACTTCCTTGTCTTCCTAAGGGCTTCACTTTAAAGCCTACCATATCATTTAAAGCATGTCCTACTGATGAAAATACCTTTACTGTATCCTACTTAACAAAAGGATTAGCCTGGGTTGCAAATTATTCCATAGAACTATTTAACCAATATTTAAGTTTAAAATGTTTTGCTAAAATAAATAATTTTTCAGGTATAGATTTTAGAAATACAAAAGTGAATTTAGTATCAGGAGATATAAAAAGAGTACAAGAGCCTCCAGTAAAACCTGTATACGAAACTGGTTTTATGTTAAAAGCTGCCAGTGATGTTGGGGGAGTACCACCAACGGCTTTAGGGGATAATTATATTTACAATTACCCATGTCCAACAGATTTAAATGATAAAGCGTCAAAACAACTTCAATTGTTTTGGAGTAAAAATGTTAGATATATTAAATATTATATTAATCCTTTTAACGGAAATGAATTAAGTACAGTTATTGAATTTAAAAATTCAAAGGAAAATAATTTAGGAGAGCCATTACCAAATGGAATTGCGCAGGTTTATGATAGGCCTAAAAATAGAGAAAATTTTGAGTTTATTGGTGAGAGTAGAATAGACTATACCCCAGAGGATGAACTAGTTAAATTAGAACTTGGAAGACCTTTTAATATTGTATTTGATAAGGTGCAAACGGATTATAAGAGATTAGAAGGTTTAGAAGAATATGAGTACGAAATAACTATAAAAAACACTGGGAATGAAGAAGCCTTATTAAAAATTACTCATTTTATTTCTGGAGATTGGAAGATGATTAGCTCTACAGATAAGTTCACTAAGAAAGATGCAAATACCATTGAGTTTGATGTAACAGTGCCACCAAGAACTGAAAAGAAAATTACCTTTAGATATTCAGTAGTTGTTCCTGAAAATAATAGAGAGTTTTAATTGCAATAATTAGAATCCACTTAGCTATCACAATTTCATAAGTAGATTTATGAATTTTATATTAATGAAGCCATGGATTATATAGAGTGCTATTCTCTATAATCCATGGCTTAAGAAGTGTTAAGAAATTTATGATCTAGATAAGTATATTAGGTTTTAATTCTTAATTTAGCTAGGTAGAACTTCTTTTTTCACTTTGCTAATAAAGAAAAGAGCAAGGAGGAAGAATAAAGCTCCATAAAAGAACATGTACTTATATCCTATTGTGTCCATGATTCCACCTAGGAGTGGTGGTGAAATTATAGCGGCTATTGAAGAGAATAAATAGTATAATCCAGTGTAGGTGCCTATATTGCCTTTAGGTGCCATTTCTGCTACAAAAGGATAAGAATTTATATTAATCATAGACCAGAAGAAACCAGAAAATAAAAAGCAAATTCTTATTAATAGTATAGATCTTAAGGTTCCTAAAACAACAAATACTACAATTAATCCAAGAATTCCCATAACAATAGTTTTTTTCTTCCCCAATTTTGTCCCAATAGCACCAGCGGGAATTGCAAAAATTAGAAAACTTAAAGACATAAAGGTAAAAGACATGGAAGCTACATTTGCAGGAACCCCTAAGAAGTTCTCACCGTAGCGGGTAAAAAAGGTTTCGATTCCATTGTATCCAATAAACCAAGAACAAATAGCAAAAAGTAGGTACCTAATGTTTTTATTTTTTAAGCCGCTAACAATGCCCTTTACAATGTGTACCTTCTCCTCTGAAGACTTGTAATTTAGTACATCTCTTTTTTCTTTAATAAATAGGAATAATACAATAAAAGATATTAAAATTAAAAAAGCTGCAAGATAAAAAGGATAAGCCCTATTATATCCCCACAAAATAGAACCAATGAAAAAAGCAATAAGAGAGCCAATTCCACCCATGAAATTGATTATACTGTTAGCTTTACTTCTATTGCTTTCATGTGTTATATCAGGCATTAAAGCTATTACAGGAGAACGGAATAAACTCATAGACAAATTCATTAGAACTATAAAGGAAACTAAAGCTAAAAGGGTTTTGTGACTAGGAATGAGAAAAGTAAAAATTACTGCCAGGGGCATTCCAATCATTAAAAAGGGCATTCTTTTTCCAAACCTGGTATCAATTCTGTCGCTAAAGATCCCCACCGTTGGTTGTATAAATAGTGCTAGATAATTATCTACTGTCATAATAAATCCAATTAATGCAGAACTTTTAATAAAGTTTCCAAGAAGTATGGGCATAAAAGCATTATAAACAGACCAAGTAATAGCTATAGAAAAAAAGCCAAAGCCTAAAAGAAAAGTCCTTTTGTAATTAAGCTTTTCCATAAACATCCTCCATAATATTTTTTAATTTATCAGGATAATTTGTAATAATCCCATCTACGCCCGCTAAGATTAGGTTATTCATAGCACCCTCATCATTAACAGTGAAAGGATTAACTTTAAGCCCCTTTTCATGTGCATTTTGTATTACCTCAGGTTGAGCGCAGTAAAAGTATGGGTGAAGAGCATTTGCACCAACCGTTGAGCAGTAATCCTCAACCTTGTATAAGGCTTCCATGTACAAAATTCCTGTGGGTATTTCCCTTGAAACTTCCTTACATTTAACTAAAGAGTAATGATTAAAGTTTGAAAGGATCACATTGTTTTGAAACTGTTCCTTATAAATCAAGTTGATTAAATTTTCTTCAATATTAGGGTAAAGAATAACTCCGCTTTTAATCTCAAAGTTTATAATAATGTCTTGATTCTTAGCTAATGCTAGAAGTTCCTCTACAGTGGGAATAGATGTTTTATTAGTATAGTTTTTCATATAGGTTGAAGCATTAAGTTTCATTAGTTCTTTATAAGTATAGTCTTTAACAAGACCAATGCCATCAGTAGTTCGGTTTACATATTCATCATGAATAAGTACAAGTACCCCATCCTTAGTCATTTGCACATCTGTTTCTATACCTGTAGCTCCCATTTCAATAGCTTTCTCAAAAGCTACCATGGTGTTTTCAGGAAAATAGCCGCTTGCACCTCTATGCCCATAATTAATAATCATAATAAAAGCCTCCTTAATAAAACTTACTAAACTCTTACTGTTCTTATTCCACAATGGTTAGAAAAAACCTTGTGTTTTTCATTAATTCGTTTAACAAAATTTTGTAAGCTACATGCAGGTTAGATTCTATAAGTTAAAGCTGATAATACAAGAAATACTTTATATAACGTGTGAAAGCCATGCAAAATAGAAAAATAATTTCTGTATTTTGCATGGCTTTATTAATACTAAGCTAATATGAGCTCATCTCAAGTTATTTAGAGAGTAAAAATATTTAAATTGTACCTAGTTCTGGATTTCCAATTATATCATCATCCTCATTGAACATTGAGTTATCTTCTGTTATTCTTTCGCTATTATCCATAGTAGAAGTTTCTTCATACATTTCATTGTACATTGATTCTTCTGCTGGTTTAACCTTAATACTATATTGGAAGGTGAAGTTTTCTTTTTCAGTATCACAATTAGGAGCCATATATTTCTTTATTTCTGGAAATATTTTATGAAAACGTCTAAACTTACTTTCTACTGGCTTTTCGATTTCTACTGTACCACTACAGCAACAATCATCAATGGGATCCATATCTTCTAAAATATTAAAATTGCTCTTATCTAAATTACTTAAGCACCTACTAATATTTCTTTTGTGAGCAGTGGAAACCATATCTGCAAGCCTATCTACAACAACAATAGCACCAACTACGGATAAAGTAGTTGCCAACATTTTACCTAGTTTCATAATATCACTCCTTCTTTATAATGCACTAGATTACTTTGGCCATAAAACTAAATTAATAAGTAACAAAAATGTACATTATAGCTTCTAATTAAGATTTAAAATGGTAATAGGAATAAAATATAATCAAAGTTAAAAATAGTTTGCCTTGTTTAATGTTTTTTTATGTTAGGAAAATAATAAACTCCTTGGGAAAAAATGAAAAATTACCATGGAATATAAACTAATGCTCAATAATAGATATAAAATAATAAAGTCCTTTTTTAGACATAATATCCATAGCTTTTAGTTCTAAGGTTTTTCCTTTAAGCTGAGCAGCAGCTACCAAATGACATAAAGCTATTCCTAAATCAATTTTATTGATATACTCAAGGGTCTGGGCAATTTTTAATCTTTTTACTCCATATAAATGAATAATATTTTCTTCCTTAACAAACCTCCAAGGTTGACTATTAATAGCAGAAGGAGCATGTCTTACAGCATCCATAATTGAAAGCCAAGTTTCATCTAACTCTCCACTAATAATTTCATGAATTTCCTTACGCTTTGTAGCTGCAACTAATTTAGCTGTGGAGTCAGCATACTTTTCTGGATTAGGGTCTATGTCTTCTAAAAGATTATTTCGTAAATCTCTAGTTTTAAATCCATCAGGATTTAACGGATAACCAAGAGAAATTACTATTACAGGTATATGGTTTTCAGGAATTTCTATTATATCCTTTAGTAAGTTCTTTTTTATAAATCCACCAATCCAACAGGTTCCGAGGTTTAAAGTAGTAAGTTTAAGAACTAAATACTCTAAAGAGAATCCCACATTCTCCATAAACCAAGGTTTTTCCTCGGAAGTAACTACAAGATAATGAGGTGCATTTATTTTTCCATAACTTCCAATTATGCCTTTAGAAATGTTTTTTATTTTACTTCCATCCTCAACTAAATGAATCTTCATTGAAATTGTTTCATCCAATTGAGGAGTAGAATGAATTAGCTCTTCTACTTGTTTTAAAAGACCATGAGCTAATGGTTCATCTTTATATTTTCTGACTGAAGAACGTTTATAGATAGCTTCAAATAACGATGAGTTATAATCCATATTAAATACCTCTCAAATTTTAATGGTTTTATTGATGTATAGATTGGAAACTATAAAAAGCAGTAACTTTTTGCTCTTAGAGTGGATGATTTTAAAATAAATTTCATTATGATGATAACCTTCTACTTATTATATTATGTGTAAAAATTTATATATTATTTTTAATAACTATTGTATAATTATCTCATAAATTACAAAATAAATATATTGAAGCAATTAAAGGGGGAATTATGGTGTTTAAGCCAATGAGAAGAAATGATAAAGCAATTACTGAAGTTGAAATCCTAGAACTATTAAAACAAGGTGAATATGGAGTTTTATCCACAATTGGAGAAAATGGATATGCTTATGGAGTACCATTAAGCTATGGATATAAAGATGGAAATATATACTTTCACGGAGCTACAGAAGGGTTAAAGCTAGAAAATCTAGCTTACAATAATAAAGTTTCCTTTACTGTTGTAGGTCCAACTAAGGTTCTGTCAAGTGCCTTTAGCACAAATTATGAAAGTGTAATTGTTTTTGGAACTGCAGAGTTTTTAGAAGGTGAAGAAAAGATAGAAGGACTAAAAGTGATTTTAGAAAAATATTCTCCTGATTTTATGGAAAGTGGAATGAAATACATTAGAAATGACGAAAATAAAACCAAGGTATTCAAGATTAAAGTAGAGCAGGTTACAGGGAAAGCTGGAAGAAGATAAGAAAATAACTTTTTAAAAGATAAGTAATGATAAAGCTTTAAGGGAACCTAGGGGTAATAAATATATTTTAACCCTGGTTCCCTTATATTATATTTTGTTATTAGTGGTTATGATTTTAAGTTTTTTCATAATGTCTTCCATGATGAACAGTGAGTTCTGAAGTACATTTATATTATTTGCATCATGATAAAAATTAGCAATCAAGTTATTAAAAACATAAGCTTCTCTTTGCTTTAGTGAATTTTTAAAGCTATTCTGATTAGCTTCAGTTAAATTGTTATAGATTTTTATAATTTCATCAGCATACTCTAAAAGATTGCTATTAATAGTAGTAGCTCTGTTTTTGTAGTTGTTTTTCGATATAAAAAATCCAATAAAAATTATTAAAATAAAGAATAAAAAATTATACATAGCTAAGTTCCTTTCAGTAGTTTTTTCTATAGTATAAACCATAAAAACAGTACAAACAATATTATTACTCTAATTATAGGAGGGGTTTTTATGATTAAGCCTACAATTGTTGTAAGTAAGTGCCTAGGATTTGAGCCTTGTAGATATAATGGCGGAATGCAAAATGATGAATTTGTTAAGAAGTTACATAATTATGTTGACTTTATTGCTGTATGTCCAGAAGTGGAGATTGGACTTACCACCCCAAGAGATCCTATTAGAATTGTACAAAAAAAGGGAAGTATATGCTTAGTTCAACCTAAAACTGGAATTGATGTATCAAAATCCATGTACGAATTTTCTAATGAATTTTTAACTTCTCTAAGTGATGTAGATGGATTTATTTTAAAAAGCAGATCTCCTTCCTGTGGAGTAAAGGATGTTAAAATTTATCCGAGTGAAGAGAAGGGAGGGGGCTCTTCTAAGGGTAAAGGATTTTTTGCTGCAGTAGCCCAAGAGAAATTTCCACACTTAGCCATTGAAGATGAGGGGCGTCTTAAGGATTTTAAAATAAGAGAGCATTTTTTAACAAAAATATTTATTTTATCAGAATTTAGAGATATTAATAAAAGAAAGTCTTTGAAGGAACTTGTAGATTTTCATAGCAGAAATAAGCTTCTATTTATGGCTTATAGCCAAAAATACTTAAAAATACTAGGCAATGTTCTTGGAAATAATGACAAGAAGTCAAAGGAAGAAGTATTTAAGTTATATGAAGAAGGCTTACAGGGTCTTCTTGCTAGGTCTCCTAGATACACTTCAAATATAAATGTGCTAATGAAGGCTATGGGATTTTTCAGTGACAAATTATCTCATAATGAAAAGGGCTTTATTCTAGATACCATAGAAAAATATAGAACTGGAAATGTTCCTTTTAGTGTACCTCTATATGTAATTAAGTCTAATGTAGTAAGATTTAATGAAGAAAGATTACTAGATCAAAGCTTTTTTAACCCTTATCCTCAGGAACTTGTGGAGATGAGAGATTCAGGGAAGTTGGTTCATTAGCGGAACGTAAAAGAACAAAATGTTAACAAATTGTTAAAAAACATATACTGGAAGTAAAAAATAACTTCTCTTGAATAAAATATTAAGGATTTATATCTAAAAAATCCATTTATTTGGGGGGGGGCGTTAATATGAACAAAATATATTATTGCGTAGATTGCAAAAGGATAGTGAGTAACAATGAAAGATGTTGTTATTGCAATGGAAACTACTTAAAAGAAATAGTTCAAGGATCTCCAGTTAATGTTATTGGCACTAAACAAAAGGGCAAAGTATTAAAGGTTGAAGAAGATAAGGTTAAACTAATTGTTATTGATGAAGCTAAAAACAAGCTAATAAAAGAGTATAAAATAGAGCAATTAAAAAAAGTTTTATAGAAAAAAATACTCCAAAATGAAAAGAGCATTTACTTTTGAAGGTAAATGCTCTTTGAATTTAAAATAAAGTTAATAGCATTTTTAAAGCTACTGCAAGAGACATGGTTACAAATATAGGTTTAATAATCTTTGAACCTTTATTAATTGCAAGCTTTGTACCAGCTCTAGCTCCAATAATCATAAACACTGCAACCATTGCTCCAATTCTGTAGTTAATTGAACCACTGAAAGCAAAAGTAACTAAAGCTGTTATGTTACTTACAAAATTTAAAAATCTAGCATTTGCTGAAGCATTCAAAAAGTTAAAGCCAAAGATATTAATCATTCCAAATACTAAGAAAGAACCAGTACCTGGACCAAAGAAACCATCGTAAAAACCTAGTGAAAAAGCGAGAATGATTCCTATAGTAATATTCTTTTTAGTAAGCCCCTTAAAATTATCCTCTTGGCCTATTGATTTAGAGAATAAAGTATATATCCCTATACAAAGTACTAACACAAGAACCAATGGTTGTAAGAACTTTTGGTCTATTAGCATTACTGTTCTCACTCCAAGGATGGAACCAACTAAAGTAAAAGGAATTAATATTTTTAATAGCTTAAAATTACATAAACCTGATTTTGCAAACTTTAAAGAGCTTGTAAAAGAACCAGTAGCTGCAGCAAACTTATTTGTTCCTAAAACCATATGTGGACTTAAGCCTGCAAGCATAAAGGCTGGAACACTAATTAAACCACCACCCCCAGCAATGGAGTCTATAAAAGACGCTAAAAACCCAGCTATACATAATAAAATCATCTCGAACATTTTTTAACACTCCTTAATTTGACATGATTAAGCATAATAAAACACGATGTCCACATATATTATATAATTAAACAGTGCATATTAGAAGTAATAATTATAAAAATTTTAATATATTAAAATTTTGTTGAATAATTCATAGTAAATCAATGAAAATACCAGACTAGAGTAAAGAAACTGTAAAATTATTCATATATGCACATTTCAATAGTTTTTATATAGGCTTTACAACTGTGGCTTATATAGAAAATAAGTTTTATATAAGCTCTTGTTTATTATGCT
This sequence comes from Clostridium punense, assembly GCF_017874425.1. Taxonomy (GTDB): domain Bacteria; phylum Bacillota; class Clostridia; order Clostridiales; family Clostridiaceae; genus Clostridium_J; species Clostridium_J punense. The sequence continues at coordinate 68,955 of NZ_JAGGLL010000017.1, read as the reverse complement.
ATAAATAAGCTAATAATTTAATGCTTATTCTTGAAAAAGTATTGGTAGTAAAACCTATATAAAAGCCGGGTATGTAAGAAAAGTTACTATGATTTCAACATAGACATACATTAAATTATCTTTTAATAGATGCTTTTATAAAGTAAGATCCGTTAACTTTATTACGTGATTAAAGCTTGCTTAATAAATGAATGAGAGGTAGGTTAAACTTCCTACCTATGAAATATAATAAAATTCCCTTTATTTTTAGAGAAATCACATATATACTATATAATGTTGGAAAAATAATAAAAGTAGTAAAGCCAATATGTTTTTTCATTAAGCAATATTATCTCAAGAGTAATTCATAAAGTTTCATAAGCAAATAAATTTGTGAATTATGAACGTATCTAAGAAGAAAGTGTTGCACATAATTACTATGATTTTTAGAGTGTTAGAAAATGATAAAGAGCCTTATGGGAGTGAGTAATTTAAAGTGATCAAGTTATTTCTTTACAATAAATATTAAGTGCACTCAATGTTTTAAGGATAGCTCAAAGTTTTTTATATTTCAAGATTTTGATTTCACTACTATTTAATTATGACTAAACAAAAGTCTCATGAATAGTAAGTACATGTATCATATAATCATTCTTAAAAAGAAAAGAATATTAAAACAAAACATAGTAATTTTCAAGAAGAAACCAGAGAAAATTACGGATTTTAAAAATAATAAATACATAGGAGTAGATAGCGTGAGAAAGAGAAAAGAATATGAATTTAATATAGAAGGAACTGAGTTTCCAGGAAAAGGTATAGCATATTATGAAGGAGAAAAGGTGGCAATAAAAGGTACTCTTCCTGGTCAAAAGGTAAGAGCAAGAGTCTCAAAGAAAAATAGCAATGGGATAGAAGCAAAACTTACTGAGGTCTTAGAAGATATAGATTATAAAGTTGATCCAAAGTGTGAAAACTTTGGAATGTGCGGTGGCTGCAGTCATGGACATTTATCCTTGGAAAAACAACTTGAATTTAAAGAGCAGCAGGTGCTAGATTTATTAAAGGATAAAAATATTAAGGACTTTGAGTTCTTAGGAATTGAAAGCAGCCCAGAAGAATATGAATACAGAAATAAGATGGAATTTACCTTTGGAGACTTTGAAAAAGGTGGAGAACTTACCTTAGGAATGCATGCTAAAAATAAAAGCTTTGCCATTGTAACTGTAGATAAATGCCAAATTGTAGATGAAGACTTTAGAGCTATTCTAAGCACAACTCTAGAACACTTTAGACAAGAGGAACTTCCTTACTATAAAATAATGAAGAGAGAAGGATTCTTAAGAAATCTTGTAATTAGAAAAGCCAGTAATACAGGAGAAGTACTAGTAAATATCGTAACAACTTCTCAAATACAATATGATTTTGTTGAGTTTACAAATAAGCTGATAGCCTTAAATCTTAAGGGAGAAATCACAGGAATTATCCATACTGTAAATGACTCCTTCTCTGATGTGGTTCAAGCAGATAAAATAAATATTTTGTATGGAAGAGAATATATAATTGAAAATCTTTTAGGTCTTAATTTTAAAATAAATCCTTTTGCATTTTTCCAAACTAACACTAAAGGAGCAGAAGCTCTTTACTCAATGGTAAGGGACTTCATGGGAGACTCTGAATCAAAGGTAGTATTTGACCTTTACTGTGGAACTGGTACCATAGGACAAATAGTGGCTCCAAAGGCTAAAAAAGTTCTAGGTATAGAATTGATTGAAGAAGCAGTAGAAGCTGCAAAAGAAAATGCAAAACTAAACAATTTAAATAACTGTGAGTTCATCGCAGGAGATGTAGCTCAAGTTATTAAAGATGTAAAAATAAAACCAGATATCATAATCCTAGATCCACCAAGACCAGGAGTTCATCCTGTAGCGTTAGACTATGTAATAAGATTTAATGCACCAGAAATAATCTACGTATCCTGCAACCCTAAATCTTTAGCGGTGGATTTAGCAGTTTTAGTGGAGCATGGATATAAGGTGGAGAAGGTTAAACTGATGGATATGTTCCCACATACCCCACACGTGGAGACGGTAGTAGGAATACGTCGCAAAGATACCTTATAATCCTTGAATTCATGCACTTTACGAGCTTTTTTAACTTTAACACAAAAGGTGATGATTTTAGAAATAAAGAGGTCATAAAAGGTGTTAAGGTAAGAGTTGGTATTTAATAGGGTGTGAGGAGATATGTTAGTACTAATTTAATATGAAATAGAAAAGGACTATGAAGGAGCTTTTAGTAACTTCATGGTCTTTTATTTTTGAAGTATAGTGATGTGATTTAATGTAGTTAAATGCAATAATGTATATTTATATTGAATATTATTTGTTGTATAGCAGGAAAAAATGGTTTTTTGTAGAATTATATACCTAGATAAATTTATATGATTTAGTTTTCATAAAAAGGTAACTATTGTTAATAATCAATATATAAATTGTGATTATTATATTAATCAGACTCAATTTGGAGGCGATAATTTGTCTAGAGTAGCGGATTCAACGATAAAAGGTTTTTTATATCAATTTAATCTTACATTAAAGAATTTACTTGAATTACCAAGTGATAAAGAAATTCAAGTAGAAGGAATAATTGAAGATATTGATATATTATCAAATGAAGATATTACTGCAATTCAATGTAAATACCATGAATCACAAGAAAAATTTAAGCTATCGGCCATTTATAAACCAGTGTTGCAAATGCTAAAAAACTATTCTTTGAAACCAGATTCAAAAATAAAGTACATACTCTATGCTTTTTTTCCTTCATTAAGTGAAGGTATTTATAATTTAACCAAAGAAAATTTGGTAGAAATGTTGAATACAAATAATTTAGATTATATATGTAACTACATTGCGTTTATTAAACCATGTGCAGATCAAGAAATAAAAACATTAATTGAGAAAACAAATAAAACAATAGATGATAAAAAAAAGATTAAAGAGTATTATGATAAAAACTCGATAGAAGTAAGTTGTGATTTAGATTTATTTCTTGCTTCAAAATTCAAATTTGAGATTGGTAAATCATATCAAAAAGTAGAGGATGAAGTAAAACAACTCTTAATAAATGAGCAGTTTTCACCTGATGATGTAAAGGATATATTTTATCCTAATGCTATTCAAAAGATTGCAGAGATTAGTACTATAAGAGTAGATGAAAATCGTATTATAAATAAGCAGTGGCTTATAGAGAACTTGAAGAAAACTAAAAAAACTGCAATAACAAGATGGACAAAAGAATTAACAGATTATAAAAATTTGTTAAAAACACGTAGAAAGCAATTAAGCTTTAATCTTAATGAGAATTATCGAAAAAGGTGTTTTATAATAGATGATAAGGGCATTGAAAATTTTGATGATAATATTGTTATATTCTTGAAAGATTATACAAATATGTACTGTAAAAAAGTAAAATTACATAGACCTGCAACTTTTTGTATTCATAATTATACTAAAAATAAAGTTGATGATTTAGTTTCTAGACTATACGCTAAGGATGTTATTGCAGAGAATGGTTATAAGGGGAACTTATTTTTTAAAGATGCTTTTGTAAAAGAACCTGAGACAAAAGTTTCTGAAAATTGGATGCAATTTAAATTAAGAATAAGTAATGGAATGGAAGATGTTTATAGTGCTATAAATAATAATAAGCCAGATGATCTTTTTGTTATTGGTAGCGATATTCCTTCCAATTTAGACTTGAAAGATGTTAACTTAGAAATATTAGATGTAAAGTCTTTATCAGAATTGAAATATCTTCTTAAATTAGAGAGTGAGGTAAAATAATATGGAACCAATTGGAGTCGTTTACGAAAGTTCTGCATCATCGATAATAATAAGAATGGACTTTGAAAAATTTGAATCTAACAAAGTTAATTTAAAAATAGGAAAGCACTTGAAGATATCTGTAGGTAATCATGATTATCTGATTGCAAGTATTAAAAATATTAGAGCTGTTAGTGATGGTGATAGTGAAAAATATTTATTAGCAACGGAACCTATCGGATCAATTTGTGAAAATATATTTATACCTGGAAGCTCAGTTCTTCCGTCACCAACTGAAAATGCGTATATTGCTGATAAAGAGTCACTTAAAAATATTTTTTTACAAAATGAAAAATATTCTTTTAAACTTGGAAGATTAGTTCAGGATGAATCTGTAAATTTATTTATAAATGGAAATAATTTTTTTAGTAAACATGTAGCTATTGTTGGTTCAACTGGCTCGGGAAAATCATGTGCAGTTGCTAAAATTCTTCAAGAAGCAGTAGGAGTAAAGGAGAAAAAAAATAAAAATAGAGAAAATATTAAAAATTCACATATAATAATATTTGATATCCATTCAGAGTATAAGTCTGCTTTTACAGTAGCAGCAGAGGAAAAATTTTCTCTAAATCATTTAGATGTGGAGAAATTAAAATTACCATACTGGTTAATGAATTGTGAAGAATTAGAAGCACTTTTTATTGAAAGCAATGAGGCGAATTCTCATAACCAAATTTCACAATTTCGTAAAGCAGTAATATTAAATAAAGAAATTCACAATCAGAATTTGACAAAAGTAACATATGATACACCTGTATATTTTAATATAAACGAAGTTTATAATTATATTTGTAATATGAATGAAGAGGTAATAAATAAAATAGAGGGGCAAGAGCAATTGCCTAAAGTTATTGAAAATGATAGTACTAGACTCATAAAAGACAGGAAAGAATACTTCTTGGAAAAATATTCCTTTGTTCCTAATTCTACCTCTAAAGCAGATAAAGCGAGTAATGGAGCTTTTAATGGAGAATTCAACAGATTTATTGCAAGATTGGACAATAAAATTAATGATAAACGCTTAGAGTTTTTAATGAAACCTTTAAAAGAAGATGGTAGTGAATATAAATCAGAAGACTTTAGTGAAATACTGAAACAATTTTTAGGTTACTTAAATAGAGCTAATGTGAGTATTATTGATTTAAGTGGAATACCATTCGAAGTTTTATCAATTACAATTAGTTTGATTTCAAGAATAACTTTTGATTTTGCTTTTCATTATTCTAAATTAATGCATGATAAAAATAAAACAAATGATGTTCCGTTTATGATTGTCTGTGAGGAGGCACATAATTATATACCCAAAAATGGTGGAGCAGATTACAATGCTTCGAAAAAGTCGATAGAGAGAATTGCTAAAGAAGGAAGAAAATATGGATTGAGTTTAATGGTAGTTAGTCAACGACCTAGTGAAGTGTCTGATACAATATTCGCACAATGCAATAATTTTATATCTTTAAAACTTACAAATATGGCAGATCAGAGCTATATAAAAAATTTGTTGCCAAACAATGCGAGTTCTGTTGCTGATGTTCTGCCAACCTTGTCTCCAGGAGAGTGTTTGGTAGTTGGGGATGCATCACCAATTCCAGCAATTATTAGAATGGACATGCCTAGTCCGGAACCTAAGTCAGAGAATGTAAAAGTTCATGATGTTTGGAAAGAAAATTGGAGAGAAATAGATAACCATACTATTTGTGAAGTTACAATAGATGATGTATTAAGACGATGGAAAAAATAAAATATAAAAAATAATAAAAAAGGCTATGAAAGATTATATAATTTACTTTCATAGCCTTTTGTGTTTTAAAAATAAGAAAGTAGGAGTTAGATTTTATCCCCATCCTCAAAAACAAAAAATCCTTCAAATTTACATCCAAGAACTTCAGCAATTTGCTGGAGCTCTTTTTCTGAAAAATTATCACGAGTAAGTTTGTTGGATAAGTTTTGATTAGTAGTTCCAATTAAATTTGCAAGCTCCGATATAGTAATTTTTTTGCGTTTTATTAAAATGCGAATTTTTTCGCCCATTGTTAAAGCCATAAAGTTTCACCATCCTTAATAACAATAATATACACTTTTTAATGTGATTTATCAATAAATACAAATAAAATCAAACTAAATCAAACTAAATAATTTAATATTACTTGCAATAACACACTTTAAAGTGTATTATTAAATTATAAAATGTGAACCATAAGAACAACAAAATTAAATTTGGGAAGGTGGAGGCTAAAAATATGAGTAAAGTAATAGCAATCGTTAATCAAAAAGGGGGAGTAGCTAAAACGGTAACAGCTTTAAATTTAGGATATGCTTTATCTGAAAAGGGAAAGAAAGTTTTACTTATAGACTTTGACCCTCAGAGCAGTTTAACTGTGTGCTTTGGATATGATAACACTGATAGCATTAATACTACAATATATAATTTAATGGCACTGGCTATTGAAGAGAAAAATCTACCTAAAAAAGATGGATATATTCTTTCAACGGGAAACATAGAACTTATTCCTTGTAATTTAGAGTTGTCTGCAATAGAAATAGCACTTGTTAATGTTATGAGTAGAGAACTTGTTTTAAAGTCCATTGTTGATGAAATTAAAGGAGATTATGACTATGTTATTATTGACTGTTCACCATCACTTGGAATGCTAACAATTAATGCTCTTGCAGCTTGTGATAGTGTTATTATACCTGTTACTCCTCAATATCTTTCTGCTAAAGGTTTGGAGTTGGTATTAAGAAATATTATAAGAGTTAAAAAGAGGATTAATCCTAAAATACAAGTTGATGGAATTCTTCTTACAATGTATGCAGAGAGAATGAAGCTATCAAAGGAAGTACTATCAATTATTCAAGAAGCATATGGAAGTAGTATTAATATATTCAATAGCAAGATACCAACATCAGTAAAGGTTGGAGAAGCTAATATGAGAAGTAAAAGCACCATAGAATATGATCCTAAGAATAAAGTGTCCATAGCATATGGGGAGTTTGCAAAGGAGGTTGTGGCAATATGAGTGAGAAGAAGTTAATGAGTTTAGCAGATATGTTTGGAGAAAATACAGAGGAAAAAGAAGCTACTAATCAAACTGAAATTGATATATCAAAGCTTCTATCTTTTGCAAATCATCCTTTTAAATTATATGATGGTGAACGCTTTGAAAATATGGTTAGAAGCATTAGGGAACTTGGAGTTATTGTTCCTGTTATTGTAAGACCTAAAGGTGAAGAGTTTGAAATTTTATCTGGTCATAACAGAGTAAATGCTGCTAAAACAGCAGGATTATTAAAAGTACCAGTAATAATTAAAGAAAACCTTGAAGATGAAGAAGCAATGCTTATTGTAACTGAAACAAATCTTATGCAACGTTCTTTTAGTGATATGCTTCACTCAGAGAGAGCAACTGCATTAGAACAGCACCATAAATCATTAGCTTCTCAAGGTAAAAGAACAGACATTTTAAAAGAGATAGAAACTTTGCTAAAGGCTGATGAAATCAAAGATGAAGAAACTTCTCGACAAGTTGGCGAGAAGTTGACAAGTGCAGATGAAACAGGAAAAACTTATAATCTTTCAGGGAGATCAGTATCAAGGTATTTAAGAATATGCAATCTTATAAAGGAATTAAAAGATAGATTAGATATAGAAGAAATACCTTTTACAGCTTCAGTAACCCTTTCATATCTAACCGAGGAAGAACAATATACTGTAGAACTTATTCTTTCAGAACATAACTTTAAGGTGGACATGAAAAAAGCAGAAGTACTTAGGACTTATTCAGAGAGTAAAAAGTTAGATGAAGAAACAGCTTATGCAATTCTTTCAGGAGAATTAAATAAGAAGCAAAAGGCAAATAAGCCATCACCTATTAAATTGAAACCTAAGCTTATCAATAAATTCTTTGCACCTGAAACTAAGCAACCTGAAATTGAAGATGTTATTGAAAAAGCTTTGGAATTATATTTCAAGTCACAAGGGAAGGAGGTTTTGAATGAGTAGATATAAAGAGGTAAAAGAAATTTATGAAAAGATAACTGATGTTGTTACAGAAAGTAAAAAGGAGTGGAAAGACTTTTTAACCTTTGCAGCAAGGATTTATAAATACAATTTTGATAATGCTATTTTAATTTATGCTCAAAGACCTGATGCAACAATGGTTGCTAACATGGAAATTTGGAATAGAAAGATAGGAAGGTATATCAATAGAGGAACAAGAAGTATTGCAGTTTTTGATACTTCTAAGCCAAGTTTAAAGCTTGAGTACTTATTTGATGTTAAAGATACTAATGGTGAGCCACATACAATTCCTAAGTTGTGGAGTTTAAATAATAACATTACTCCTTCGCTTATAGACAAGCTTAATAAAAAATACGATTTTTCACATAATGATTTAGAGGGTTTAATTGGAGAATTGGTTGAAATGAAGGTTAATGCAAGTCTTGAAAATAGCTTTGCAGATTTTGAAAATGATACCCAAAATACATGGCTTCAAGATTTACCTATGGAAGGGCTTATAAGTTGTTTTGCTCAAACTATTATTGAAAGTAGTCATTATATGGTAGCTAAAAGATGTGGTATAGACTCTCCTATTTACAATGATGATAACAGTTTTAGATTGATTACACATTTTAATACATTGCCACTTACTTTCCGTTTAGGCAATGCAGTATGTAGTATATCCCAAGAAATTCTAAGAGAAATTGAAAGTGAAGTAAATCTAATTATTAGAGAAAAAAGGAGTGAGAGAAATAATGAAAGAAGCATTAGCAATGAATTACAAGGAAGTAGAGGGGATATTTTATCCAGAGATTCAAATATCCAAGGACAAGGAAGCAGACGAGAAGCCATTAGGGAAGTATGGACAGATGGCACTGAATTATCTGAAGGAAAATCATCCGAACAGATACAGCTTACTTTTGGCAAAGGGGGAACTGATGCCGACAATGCACAAGGTGAACAAGGAAGCCTATGGGAAACTGGAGTTAATAATGGAACAGATATTGAAGACAAATCCAATAAAAAATCCAAAGAACACCATGGAGAGCTTCAAGTACAGGGAACAAGTGAAACAGACAGCAGAAGAAATAGTTCTATTGGAGATAGTGTATCAAATCAGATAGACAATAAAATACAAACGAACTTTATTGAGTCACTTAATGGTGGCTCTTTTTTAATGCCAGAAAATAAAAAAGATAAAAGTAATGAAGAAGATACTGTTTTGAAAGAAATTAAAACAAATGAAGAAAAGATAGCTATAGAAAAACATAAGCCTATAAATTATAAATATAGTCCAGAAGATGAAATTGGAGTTGGTGGACTTAAGACAAAGTTTAGAAATAATGTTGAAGCTATTAAAACTTTAAAGGTTATTGAAGAAGAAAATAGATTTGCAACAGCAGAAGAACAAAAGATACTAGCAAAGTATGTTGGATGGGGTGGAATGCCGCAAGCCTTTGATATAAATTCAGGTGGATGGAATAACGAATATGCAGAGCTGAAATCTTTATTAACACCTGAAGAATATTCATCAGCTAGGGCATCTACACCTAATGCTCACTATACTTCACCAATAGTTATTGAAGCTATGTATAAAGCTATTGAGAAATTTGGATTTAAGTTAGGCAATATATTAGAGCCAGCTATGGGAGTGGGAAATTTCTTTTCAACCTTACCAGAAAGTATGGAAGGCTCAAAGCTTTATGGAGTAGAGCTTGATGATATTTCAGGAAGAATATCAAAGCAGTTATATCAAAAGGCAAATATTAAAATACAAGGTTTTGAAGAAAGTAATTATCCAGATAACTTCTTTGATGTAGCTATTGGTAATGTTCCTTTTGGAGATTACAAACTACATGATCCTAATTATGATAAGCACAACTTTTTAATTCATGATTATTTCTTTGCAAAGGCCTTAGATAAAGTAAGACCAGGAGGAGTAGTTGCTTTTGTTACAAGTAAAGGAACTCTTGATAAAGAAAACAGTTCAGTAAGAAAATATCTTGCTGAAAGAGCTGATTTAATAGGAGCAATAAGGCTTCCCAATACAGCTTTTAAAGCTAATGCAAATACTGATGTTACAACAGATATTATATTCTTACAGAAACGTGAAAGAGTGTCTGTAAATGAACCTAATTGGCTTCATATAGGATTAACAGAAGATAAAATTCCTGTAAATGAGTATTTTATTGATAATCCAGATATGCTTCTAGGTAAAATGATTTTTGACCAAAGAATGTATGGTGAGGGCAGTAAATACACAGCATTAGTTAATGATGATGAAAACTTTGACCTTAAAGAAGCGTTGAATAAAGCTATTGAAAACTTAAATGCTGATATAGGTAGTTATGAAAGAGAATATATTAATTCAGAAGATGAAATACCAGCGGACCCTAATGTAAGAAATTACACATACACTTTTGTTGGAGAAAATTTATATTATCGTGAAAATGCTTCTATGAGAAGAATTGATGAAACAGGTAAAACCTTAGAACGAATTAAAGGGCTTCATAGTGTTAGAGAGATTACAAGGGAAATCATTGATATTCAAACCAATGGATGTACTGAAACAGAATTAAAGGAAAAACAAGCCGTTCTAAATAGTAGGTATGATAGCTTTGTTAAGAAGTATGGATATATTACTTCAAGAGCTAATAACACAGCATTCAGAGATGACAATGATTATCCCCTTTTATGCTCATTAGAAGTTGTTGATGAAGCTAATAAAGTTACTAAGGCTGATATGTTTACAAAGCAGACAATTAGACCACTAGAGAAAATTACAGAAGTTGATACAGCTATTGAAGCATTAACTGTAAGCCTAAATGAAAAAGGTAAGGTGGACTTATCTTTAATGTTAGAGCTTTATGATAGTTCACCAGAAAATATTATAGAAGAGCTAAAAGGACAAATCTTTTTAAACCCTGAACATTATGATAAAGATGATATTTTAAAAGGATGGGAACCACAAGATGAATATTTAAGCGGAAATGTAAGGCAAAAGCTTAGAATTGCTAAAGTATATGCAGAAACCAATGCAGCTTTATTTACAGGAAATGTAATAGCATTAGAGCAAGTGCAGCCTAAAGAACTTGAAGCAAGTGAAATTGATATTAGGCTTGGTACTACTTGGATTGAAGAAGGTGATATGGAGAAATTTATTTATGAAACTTTAGGAACACCAAGATACTTTCAAAATTCAAATTCACGATACTCAAACAATGAAATAAAAGTCCATTATAATAATTATAATGCTTCTTGGAGTATAGAAAACAAAGGTGCAGATGGAAACTCTATAGCAGCAACAGAAACCTTTGGAACAAAGAGAATAAATGCTTACTATATCATTGAAGAAAGCTTAAATCTTAGAACAGTTACTGTAAAAGATAGAATAGAAGATGGAGATAGTATAAGATATGTTTTAAATCAAAAGGAAACAATGCTGGCAAGAGAAAAGCAAAATCAATTAAAGGAAGAATTTAAAAATTGGTTATTTAGAGATCCAGATAGAAGAAAGAAATATGTTGAGTTTTATAATGAAAATTTTAATAACATCAGATTAAGAGAATATGATGGTTCACACCTAACTTTTGCAGGAATGAATCCTGATATTAAGCTTAGAAAACATCAAGTAAATGCTATAGCAAGAATACTTTATGGAGGAAGTACATTACTTGCCCACTGTGTTGGTGCAGGTAAGAGTTTTGAAATGATAGCAAGTGGTATGGAACTTAAAAGATTGGGACTTGCAAAGAAGAGTATATATGTAGTACCTAATCATTTAACAGAGCAAATGGGGGCAGAGTTTTTAAGGCTTTATCCTTCTGCAAATATCCTTGTAACCACTAAAAAGGACTTTCAAAAACAAAATAGAAGGAAGTTTGTAAGTAGAATTGCTACAGGAGCTTATGATGCAATTATTATTGGTCATAGTCAATTTGAAAAAATACCAATCTCTAAGGAAAGACAAGAGCGAATGCTAAATTATCAGATTGAGCAAATGACTTATGCTATTGAACAAACTAAAAGGGAGCGTGGTGAAAACTGGTCTATAAAGCAAATGGAGAAATTTAAAAAAGGACTTGAAAGTGAGCTAAAATCATTATTAGATGCTTCTAAAAAAGATGATGTTATTAATTTTGAAGAACTAGGTATCGATTGTATGTTTGTAGATGAGGCACATTATTATAAAAATTGTGCAGTGTTTTCTAAAATGCGTAATGTTGCAGGTATCTCTAATACCAGAGCTAAAAAGGCAAGTGATATGCTTATGAAATGTCAATATCTCCATGAAGTTAATGGTGGTAGAGGAGTAATTTTTGCAACAGGAACTCCTATTTCAAACTCCATGACTGAGATGTATGTAATGCAAAGATATCTTCAAAACCATGAGTTAGAAAGACGTGGTATTCATCATTTTGATGCATGGGCAGCAAGCTTTGGAGAAGTTGTATCCTCACTTGAACTTGCACCAGAAGGAACAGGTTATAGATTTAGAAGTAGATTTTCTAAATTTACTAATTTACCTGAACTAATGACATTATTTAAAAATATTGCAGATGTGCAAACGTCAGATGTGCTACAGCTACCAGTACCAAAACTGAAGAATGATAATTATATACTTGCAGCATCAGAGCCAAATGAATTTATCCAAGATGTAATGATGGAGTTTGTAGAAAGGGCTGAGAGAATAAGGAATGGTATGGTAGACCCATCTAGTGATAATATGCTTAAGATAACTAATGAAGCAAGATTACTTGGTACAGACCCAAGGCTTTTAGATATTAATGCTATAAATGATCCTGCATCTAAGGTTAATCAATGTATTGAAAATATTTATGAAGAATACTCAAAATCACAAGATATAAAAGGAACTCAAATAGTCTTTTGTGATGTAGGAACGCCTAATAGTGATGGGCGTTTTTCTGTTTATGATTATGTAAAACAAGAGCTTATGAGGAGAGGAGTTCCAGAAGATGAAGTTTGCTTTATCCATGATGCTAAAAATGAAATTCAACGTGAGCAAATTTTTTCTGATATGAGGTCAGGAAACAAAAGAGTAATTATAGGAAGTACACCTAAGATGGGAACAGGAACTAATATTCAAGACAGACTTATAGCACTTCATCATTTAGATTGTCCATATAGACCAAGTGATATAGAGCAACGTGAAGGAAGAATTTTAAGACAAGGAAATATGAATAGTGAAGTTAATATTTACAGGTATGTTACTAAGAACACCTTTGATTCTTATCTATGGCAAATAGTTGAGCAAAAGCAAAAATTTATTTCTCAAATAATGACTTCAAAATCCGTTGCAAGAAACTGTGAGGATGTAGATGAAACAGTACTTTCTTATGCAGAAGTAAAAGCTCTTGCAACAGGTAATCCATTAATTAAAGAAAAGATGGATATTGATAATGAAGTATCAAGGCTTAGAGTATTAAAATCTGCCTATGATAATCAAAAATACACTATGCAAGATAACTTTACTTTTAAATACCCAAAGCTTATAAATGAAGCAAAACAGCAACTTGAATGTGTTATTAAAGATATTAATAAGCGTGATATGAACAAGATTAATGATTTTGCTATTACTATTAATGGTAAATTATTTGATGAAAGAGAAAAGGCAGGGACAATGATGGAAGCCTTATCTTCAAAAATTCCTAAAGGAGAAGAACTTCATATCGGTACTTATAGAGGCTTTGATTTAATGCTAAGAAGAAATATATTTTATGAAAAAGTAGAGCTTATACTTCATGGAAATTCAAAATATACTGTAGAACTTGGAGATAGTCCACATGGAAATATGATAAGGATTGAAAATGCACTAAATAATCTTGAAAATAAGTTAAGCAGCATTGAAGATAAAATTGAAGAATATCAAAGAAACTTACAGCAGTCAAAGATAGAATATGAAAAACCATTTCAGTATGAAGAAGAGTTAAAGGTGAAAGTTGCAAGGCAATTTGAACTTAATACGCTTCTTGATATGAATAAAAAGGATGAGGAGGTTTTAGTTGATGAAGATACATTAAATTCAGTAGATGATGAAGCTGCTATTGATGTAGAGCGGGAAGATGAAGAAATAGCTATATAAAAATTGTAAAGGAAAGGTGAAACAGATGAATAAACAAAGGAGAATTAATCTAACAGAGTATAAATATATAAGTTCTTTGCTTGGACAGCTTCTTGAGCTGGATATTGATACTGAAGAAAAAATTACAGGATACATTGAAAACTTTGGGGTAGATAATTTCCTAAATGATATTGAATTAATGGATTTACCTTATGATGTATTAGAAAAACTTGAAAGCTTAGAGCAAATTATTGAAGCTTTAGATGATGAAAAAGAGATGCTTAAAAATGATAAGAATGGGGGTGCTATTTAATGAAGAATATGCCACACACAGAAAATTTTCTAAAAGGACTAACTACATTAACAGGTATTCCTATGAAAAAAATTAAAGAATATGCAAAAGATAATAGTCCATTTAATATTTTAGAGCATCCACGTATTATAGAGCCTAATGAAAAACAGCTTCAAAAGATAGGATTACTAAATGAATTTATAGCTTCGTATAATTTGTTAAAATCCCATGAAAGCGAAAATAAAATAAAGATAACATCACCAGAGCAAGCAGGAGCTTACTTTGTACCCTTACTTAGTGGTAAGAAAGACAAAGAAAAGTTCATGGTTGCTTTTTTAGATTCAGGAAATAACATTATTCATTCAAGTGTAGTATCGGAGGGAACAGTAGCACAAGCAGTAGTTTATCCAAGAGAAATATTAAAGCAGGCTTTAGCTTGTGATTGTAAATCAATGCTTATAGCCCATAACCATCCAGGAGGTTCAATAATGCCATCTAATGAAGATAAAAACATGACACAAAGGCTTGTAGATATATTTCATCCACTAGAAATTAGAATACATGATCACATTATTGTGGCAGATACAAAATATACTTCAATGGCAGAAAAGGGATACATGCCAAGCAGTGCACAGGCAGGAGCAAATTATGAGCCTTTTGAAATTGTAGAAGCTACAAAGGAAGAAGAAATAGTTTATTCTATGGATATTGAAGATGAGGAATTGGAGCTTGAATAAATCATGGTATAGGAGTGATAGGGTTTATGACAAGAGAAAAATTGAGATTTACAGATGAACAAATTGCTCTTGCAGATAGTGTAAATATTATAAGCTATGCCGAAAGCATAGGATATGCAGTAAAACAAGTTACTCCAAAATCCTTTAAAATTCAAGGTTATGGTGGTTTATATATTCATGGTAATGGTCATAAGTGGAACTGGTTTTCTCAAAATAAAGGTGGTGGAGCAATTCAATTTGTTATGAAAATGGAGGGCAAAACTTGGGTAGAAGCGATAAAAAAGCTACTTAATATAGATAATGAAGTTGTAAGGTATGCACCACCTAGAGCTGAAAATATAGAAGAAGAAAAAGGAGAATTTATTTTACCAGAAAAAAATAGCACCTTTAAGCATATATTCGCTTACCTAATAAACACTAGAAATATTGATAAAGAAATAGTTTATGAATTTGTGAAAAAGGATAAGCTTTATGAAAATAAACATGGAAGCTGTGTTTTTGTAGGCTATGATAATGAAGCACAGCCTAAATATGCTAGTGTAAGAAGCACCAACACTTCAGGTAAATCCTTTAGATGTGATGTAAAGAATTCAGATAAAACTTATCCGTTTTGTAGGTTTGGAACTAATGATACAGTATGTGTATTTGAAGCTCCTATTGATCTAATGAGCTATTTAACATTGATTAAAAAGCATAATATTAAAGGTTTTGAAAGCCACTGTATTTCTCTTGGAGGTGTCGCTGATAAAGCTCTTGAATATTATCTTAAAGAAAATCCTAATATAACTAAAATAATGCTCTGCCTCGACAATGACGAAGCAGGGCATTTTGCATGTCAGCAGATAAGAGAAAAATATAGGGATAGGTACAAGATAGTAAGACATTTGCCACAAGGTAAGGATTTTAATGAACAGCTTATAAATATGGGTAAATCATATGTGGAAACTACAGAGAATACAGCACCACATGTAGTTGCAGAAGATGAATTATTTATTTCTCAATGACCTAAAAGGCCAAAGTCAAAGCCTATGGCTTTGGTGAGGGCAAGCTTCCTATTGGTATAGCCAATAGCTTGTTAAGAGTGGGGAATCCCCACGCCCCTTTTTAAATAAATTCTTTGCAGCAAGGAGGGAATGGATGAGAAAAAGAAACCTACAGACCAACATTAGAATGACAGAAAATGAAATGGAACGGATAAAGAAAAAGGCTAAAAGTGCAAATATGACTTTTAGTAATTACGTTATAACTTCAGCACTAAATAATGAAATTATAGTTATTGATGGAATAAAAGATTTTACTCACCAGATTTCAAAGGTAGGTACAAATCTTAACCAACTTACAATGCTTTGTCATCAAGGAAAAATAAATTGTGCAGATATAACATCAGTAAATAAATTGTTAAATGATTTATGGGAGTATTTAGTTTCTATAAGGAAACGTAAAAAGTAAGGTGAGAAAATGGCTGTAATAGAGTTTATTAATGCTTCAAATAACACCTATAAAGGAATGAAAAGAGCCATTAATTATATTAAGAATCCTATTAAAACTGAACCACATTTAGTTGGTGGAAAAGATTGTAGTCCGGATACTGCTTTTAATGAGTTTGTAATGACTAAGCAAAACTTTAAAAAGGAAACTGGAAGGCAGTTTATACATTTTGTACAGTCTTTTTCACCACATGATAAAGCTACTCCAGAAGTAATAAATGAAATTGGGAAAAGACTTTTAGAACATGAAGCCTTTAAAGATTTCCAAGTTGTATATGCTACTCATACAGATAAAGAACATTTGCATAATCACTTTATCATTAATTCTGTAAGTTTTACTACAGGACGAAAATGGCAGCTATCAAAAGAGCAATTAGAAAGCTTAAAGGAATATTCTGATGAGTTATGTAGAGATTATGGACTTATTATTGTTGATGGAGCTAAAGGAAACCATAGAAATAGAGGAGAACACAGGGCTAAAGATAAAGAGCAAAGTTGGAAGTATGAGCTTTTCTTAGCAGTAAGGCAATGCAAATGGGGTAGTAGAAGTAAGGAAGAATTTATTGAGAATATGGAAAAGCTAGGTTATAAAGTGGATTGGAGCGATGAAAGAAAATATATTACTTTCACTACTCCTAACGGTAAGAAATGTAGAAATAGAAAGCTGTATCCACCAGAACAATTTACTAAAGAAGCACTTAATAAAGCTTTTCAATTAAATGAGCAGCAAGCAACTAAAAAACAGCTTCAAGCAAAAATGGAACTTTTATTATCTGCCATTCAAATGTTATCTAAAGAGGATACCAACTATAATCAAGGACATTATCCTTTAACATCTCTTGAAGGACAGGCTAGAAAGGAAAGGGCTATTGAGGAAACTAAGGGAAGGGGATTTGATTGGGATAAAGGAAATGGAGAAGCCAGATAAAAAATAAGAAATGGAGTGATACCTTGAAATCGAAAAAGAAAAAATTACTTATTTCCTTGCTGATAATAGTTGGAGGGCTATTATTTAATGCTTATTTTTCAACAACTGTATATTTGTTACTTACAAAGAAAATAACAACTTTACAAATATCTAATTTTAAATATTGTTTAGCAAGCATGGCGTCAAGTAAAGAACACTTGATGCTTTTTTTATGTCTAAACGGCTTTGTAGTTTTATTTGCAATATTTTTCTTTGTAGCAAATAACAAGCCTTATCAAAGTGAATTAAAACAAATAACACCTAAAATCTCTACACCAGTATCAGCAGGACAAAAGCAGTTTGGTTCAGCAGAATGGCTAAGTGAAAAAGAGAAGGATTCAGCTTTTGAAAGCTTTATTCTAAATGTCAATGAAAGCACAGTTAGAACATTGATTAAGCAAGGCTATGATGACTTGCGTGAAATTATGAAGGGAAGTGAATGTAAAAATGAAAGAGAAGAAGGTAAAGAAAAACAAGAAGAAGTTCAAGAAAAATCAACATTGGGAAAACAAGAAGGAAATGATGAAAACTCAAATGAAACCACCCAAAGTATTTGTAAGTGTTACGAAGCTCTTTTACCACAGGGTGGTGTAGTACTTGGTTATAGAAAGGAAGGTGGTAAAGAAAAAATATTTTTTATTGGTGAAGATGTTCACAGTTTATGCATTGGTGCAACTCGTTCAGGAAAAACAAGAACAGTGGTACTTCAAAGTATAGGAAATATAGCACTTGCAGGTGAAAGTATGGTTTTGAGTGATCCTAAGGGAGAGTTATATCAATATACCTATCCGTTTTTAGAAAGGTTAGGATATGAGGTTATTGCTATAGATTTTAAAAATCCATTAAAGAGTGATAGATATAATTTCTTAGAGCCTGTAATTGAAGCAGTTGATAACAAGGATATTGCAAAAGCTATTGATGCTACATGGGATTTAACTTCTCAACTTGTAGGTGAGCCTAAAGGTGAAAGAATATGGACAGATGGTGAAGCAAGTATTATTGCCAGTGCCATTATGAGTGTTGTCTATGACAATAGAGAAGGGAAAAATCGAAAATATCAAAATATGACCAATGTTTATTATTTTATTAGTGAAATGTGTAAGGTTGTAGGAAACTCAATGCCTATTGTTGAGTATGTAAAAAAACTTAGCCCTACACATCCTGCAAAAGCTTTACTTGCTATATCAGAAGTTGCACCAAGTAAAACAAGAGGAAGCTTTTATACAGCAGCTCTTACTACGTTAAGGCTTTTTACTAATCCACTTATAAATTCTATGACTAATGTAAGTGATTATAATCCAAAGGAAACAGGAGATAAGAAAAGAGCCATATTTATTATTCTTCCTGATGAAAAAACAACTTACTATTCGTTAGCAAGTTTATTTGTATCACAGCATTATATAGAACTTGTAAAAAGTGCAGATGAAAGAGGCGGTAGATTAAAAAATAGAGTAAACTTCTTGCTTGATGAATTTGGAAATTTTGCTCAAATACCTGATTTCTCAAATAAGCTTACCGTTGGAGGGGGTAGAGGAATTAGGTTTAATTTATTTTTACAAAGTTTTGCACAACTAGATGAAAAGTATGGAAAGGAGGTGGCTAAGACAATAAAGGGCAACTGTGAAAATTGGATTTATCTTCAGGCAGATGACCTTGAAACCTTAGATGAAATATCTAAGAAGTTAGGCAATTACACAGTAGCTACTTATTCATTAAGTGCTTCCCATGGAAAATATAGTACTCCATCAAGTTCACATAGTATTAACCTTACTCATAGAGCTTTACTTACAGTTGATGAAATAAGACTTATTTCAAGACCTTATAGTTTAATTACATCAAGAAATAATCCTGCAATTATGTATTCTCCAGATTTGTCAAAATGGCAATTAAATAAAATCTTTGGGCTAGGAGATAAGGAGCATAATCGAAAGGTAAGAGAATTAAGGGAAAACAGAAGGAAAGTAAGAAGTGCAAGTATGGAAGAGATGGAGCTGTGGGGAGTATGGCTTTATTACACAGCTAATGAGCAATTAGGTATTACAAAAAATTCAATAACGGGATTACAAGAAAAGGTTGCTAAAGCTCAAAGAATTAGCTATGTAGCAGGAAACGAGAAAGGAGAAGATTATTTTGAAGAAGATTAGAAATTTTTTAGAAAAGACAAAAGAAAAAATATTACTAACTATATTATCAGTTTATACAGTCAGTATGATTTCAACACCAGTTTATGCAGCAGATGATGTTAAGAATAGCCAGATTGTAAAAGGTACAGAAAAATTAATTAATGATACTACAACTTGGTTAATGGTACTTGCTCCTGTACTCGCAGGACTTTTAATTATATATTTTTGTGTTAGAAGAAGTGCAGCAGACGAGATGGATCAGAAAAAATGGAATAACAGAATTGTGGTAGCAATTGTTTCATGTATTGGAGCAGTTCTAGGTTCGGCAACATTAAATCTTATTGTAGGTTACTACAAATAATTAATAAAAAATTATAATAATCAAATTTATGGAGGTATAACAATATGAAAAATTTAGTATTAAGAACACAAATAAAGGCTATGAATATGGTAGGAAAGGCAAAAGAAGCTCTCACAAGCAAAAGCGGTGAGGGCTTTGTTGATACAGCAGTAAAAATTTTAATGTCTGTAGTAATAGGAGCATTAGTACTTGGAGGACTGTATTTATTATTTAAAGACACAGTTCTTCCAACACTAACTCAAAAAATTAAAGATATGTTTAACTTCAAAGGTTAAGATAAATCCATTTAAGGAGCTTATGATATAAAACGTAAGCTCCTTAAAAATTGGAGGTGATGATGTGGAATATTTATTAGTGCTTTTAATTGCAGGAATATTAAGTGGTTGCCTTGCTTATGTAAATTCATTATTAAATGATTTAGTACCTATTGCTTTACATGCAGAAAGATATATGGATACAATGCTTGGAACTAATGGTTTGACAGAAGTATTTAATATTTTCTTTGGTTTTGGTGTCTCACTAATAGTGCTGAAATTTTTAAAGAAAGGCTTTGAGCAATATATTCTTTGGATAGAGGGTGATGCAGATGCAGACCCTATATTAATGCTTACAGGATTTTTTAAAGCGTTAGCAATAGCTGTAAGCTTTCCAACTTTATATGGTTGGCTAGGTAAAATCATTGAAGATTTAACAGATAAATTGATAAAGGCAGTAAGTAAAGGAATGGTAACAGATTTTACAGCTATAATTAATGGAATATCAAGTGCAGGGCTTTTTACAGCCATTATTTCACTGATATTTTTTATATGTTTCTTCCTTCTATATCTTCAATTTTTAATGAGAGGAATGGAGATATTAATACTTCGTGTAGGTCTTCCAGTAGCTTGTGTTGGCTTATTAGATGCAGATAATGGTGTATTTAGGACATATATTCAGAAGTTTTTCCAGTCAACTTTAGCAGTATTAGTACAAATAGTTTTAGCAAAAGTTGGAGTGGCGTTAATGCTCAATACTCATGTGTTTTGGGGAGTAGCAGCTTTAATGCTTGCAATAAAAACACCGAAATTCTTACAGGAATTCATTATTGTATCAGGTGGACATGGAGCAGGAGTTATGGGCAATGTTTATCAATCAGTAAGGTTAGTACAAATGGCGAAAGGAGCGTTTAAAAAGTAATGGATTTAGTAAAAGAAATGGCAGATGCGTTTGTAATGCTCATTAGAGTAGGTGCAGGATTAAGAGTTGTTTACTGTTTTATAAGAATGGGTGCTTCTGAGGATGAAAGTTCTATGTATAAAAAAAGAGCAAAAAATACATTGATATTTTATATACTTGCAGAAAGTATATGGCAAATTAAGGAGTTGGTACTGGCATATTATAGTTAAAAATATGATTTGACATTATATAGTTTGGGAGGTGTTACATTGGATAATTATGAAAAAGAAACCCTATATATTCCACTAGGTCTAAAGACAAAGACAGAAATCTTTGATGGCTTTGGTAAAGAAGAGTTGTTTCAAGCTATTCTTGCTACATTAGTAGCAGGAGTAATTGATGTAATTGTATATATGTTGACTAAGAGCACCGCATTTTGTGTGGTGTTTATTTTATCTTCAATTGCAGGTTCTGTAATGATGCTTACAAAGGACAAAACTAATATTTCTGTTGTAGATCAGCTGAAATTTATGATTAAGTTTGCTAAATCACAGAAGAAATACCAATATAAATATCTTGATGAATGGAGATGAAGATAGATGAATGATGAATTGGTAAAGTACAAGTTAACAGGCACATTAAAGACAACTATTGCAGGTAAACTTATATATGGCTTATTGTGCGAACTTGCAGATTCTGATGGAAAGATTCAAGTACCTATAAAGAAAATTAGTTATACATTAAATATAGGTGAGAACACAGTAAGGAGGAATAGTCATAGACTTGAGGAAAAGGGGTATATAGATATTAGGAAGATTTATCATGATGATGGTGGAAGAGCACCTAATATTTATATTATCAAGTAAAGGAGAATTAAGGGATGAATGAAAAAGTCAAAAATATTAATGATTCTTGGAGCAATACTTACAATAATAAGTTTAATAGGGTTATTTAAAGCCTTTGATGATACTAATTTAATCGTCAAGGGCTTTTTTTACGCCTTAATTTTAATTTATGCAAGCTATAAGGACTCAAAAGAAAAGATTATTCCAGATAAAATACATTTAATGATTATTGCTATTAGCTTGATTAAAGTGAATTTTATGATTGCTATTATGGGATTTATTATTGTTCCACTACCATTTTTTATAACAGCATTATTAAAAGGAGATGGAATAGGTGGCGGTGATATAAAATTCATGGCATCTAGTGGATTTCTATTAGGAGTGAAGGGAGGGTTTATTGCAAGTATTATAGGACTTACTTTAGCAGTAGCTATCAATTTCATTTATTACAAAATCAAAAATAAGGATAAAAATATATCTTTTCCATTAGCACCTTATTTATCTATAGGGTGTTTTTTATCATTTTTAATTACAGGAGGATGTTAAGATGAGAAATTTATTTAGAAATAGAACAGTAGTAGGGCTTACAGCAATTGTATTATCACTTTTAATTTGCGTTGGAATTACACCACTTTTTAATAATGCATTACAGTCTAAAATATCAGTTGTAAGAATTGTTAAGGATGTTAAAGCAGGAGAACAAATCACATCAGATAAGATTCAAGTTGCAGAAATAGGTGGATATAACTTACCAAATACAGTTCTGAAAAATAAGGAAAATGTAGTAGGTAAATATGCAACAGCAGACTTGTTTAAAGGTGATTATGTATTAAATACTAAAGTAGCAAATAGTCCACTTGCAGAGAATAAATATCTTTATGGACTAGATGGAAATAAACAAGCCATTTCAATTTCTATTAAAAGTTTTGCAGCAGGATTATCAGGAAAGCTTGAAACAGGGGATATTATTTCAATTATTGCATCTAACTATGGTGAGTTTAGAGAAACAATTACACCAAAAGAGCTTCAATATGTAAGAGTACTAGCAGTTACAACAAATAAAGGGTCAGACAAAGAATTTACAGATAATAAAAAGGATGACAAAGAACAAGAACTTCCATCCACAGTAACTCTTTTAGTAAATAAAACACAAGCAAAACTATTAGCAGAATTAGAGGAAAAGGGCAAAATGCATGTATCACTTATTTATCGTGGTAATGAAGAAACAGCACAAAAGTTTATAGATGAACAAGAAAAGGTTATAAAAGATTCTAGTGGCAATGCTGAAACTAATACTGTAAAACAAGTTCAGGGAGGAATGTAAATGAAGAGTAATCAAATTCTTGCGATATGGGGGAATCCCAATTCTGGGAAGACAATAACAAGTATAAAGATTGCAAGAGAGTTAGCATTAAAAAAGAAAAATGTAATTATTGTAATGTGTGACACACTGTGCCCTGAATCTATGATAGTTTTGCCTAATGTTAAGGTAGAGAAAAAATCACTAGGAAGTTTATTATCAGCACCTACTATTAGTCAGGAAGATATTTTATCTAAGTGCATTACTTTAGATAAAAATCAGTATATAAGTATTCTAGGATATGAGCAAGGTGAAAACATATTTACCTATGCTCAGTATTCAAAAGAAAGAGCTAATGATTTATTTATATTACTTAGGCATTTAGCAGATTATGTAATAGTAGACTGTTCTAGTGTTTTTACTTCTGATATTTTATCAACGGTGGCACTAGAAATTGCCGATAAGGTTATAAGGCTTAACGGTGCAAATTTAAAAGCTGTGTCCTATTTTGATTCTTATTTACCTTTATTAGCTGATAGAAGATTTAATATAGATAACCATATTAAAGTCTTATCAGATGTGAAGTACAATGAGCCGAAGGAGCAGATAAAAGAAAAATATCATGGTATAAAGTATGAGTTACCACATCTTGAAGAAATAGCAGAACAATTTTTATGTGGTGAGCTTTTTCAGGGTTTAAAATCAAAGGAAAAGGAAGAATACAATACAACAATTAGAGAGGTAATAACCTTGGTTTTTGATGAAAGCTTTGAGGTGAAAAAGAGCTCAGGGCGAGTGTTACCATGGTTCAAGGGAGGAAAGAAGTAATGAACAATGCTGCTTTGTTTTTTAATTCAGGACAATGCATTAAGGAATTTCCTGATATATTACAAGAGGTACAAGAGTATATTTCAAATAAATACTCAACATTGATATCAGATAATCCAGAAGAACAAAGGGAACAGATTAAGTCCTATATATCTAAATATCTTATGGATTATTCATTAGGGGTTAGAGATTTATCTTTTGATGAACTTGTAGAAAAATTGTATTCAGAAATGGCGGAGTTCTCTTTTATTACTAAATATCTGTTTAGAAAAGATGTAGAGGAAATAAATATAAATCAGTGGAGAGATATAAAAGTTACTTATACTAATGGTCAAATATTACCCACAAAAGAAAAATTTAATTCACCAGAACATGCCATTGATGTTATTAGAAGATTACTTCATAAATCAGGTATGATACTCGACAATTCACAGCCTGTAGTAAGAGGACATTTATCTAATAAGATAAGAATTACTGTGTTTGGTAGTGGAGTAATAGACCATGATAAAGGGCTTGCAGTATCTATTCGTATTGTTAATCCTCAGAAGCTTGCAAGAGAGGATTTTATAAGTAATGGAACAGCCACAACAGAGATGCTTGATTTCCTAAGTATCTGCTTAAGATATGGTTTAAGTATGTGTGTTACAGGTGCTACATCATCAGGAAAAACGACTTTGATGAGCTGGTTGCTTTCAACTATTCCTAATGATAAGCGTATTTTTACTATAGAAAATGGAACAAGGGAATTTGATCTTGTAAAAGAAGATGAAGAAGGAAATATTATAAATAGTGTAGTTCATACTGTTACAAGGTATAGCGAGGATAAAAAACAAAATATAGACCAAGAAAAGCTACTAGAAAGTGCTTTAACCTCTAATCCAGATTATATATGTGTAGCAGAAATGAAAGGTGATGAATCTTTTTCAGCACAGGAAGCAGCAAGAACAGGACATGCAGTTATTACAACAACTCATGCTAATTCATGTGAAGCCACATATTTCCGTATGGTTACTTTATGTAAGATGAAATATGATATTAATGACGATACATTATATTCGCTAGTAACGGAAGCTTTTCCAATAGTATTCTTTTCAAAAAAGTTAGAGGATAATTCAAGAAAGATTATGGAGATTACAGAGTGTGAAATATTGCCAGATGGTAAAAGGCAAATTCACACTCTTTTTCGTTATAACATCAAAGAAAATAAAGTTGTAGATGGAAAGTTAAAAATAATCGGTAATTATGAAAGGGTAAATAACATTTCAAAGAGCTTGCAAAAAAGACTGCTTGAAAATGGGATGCCTCTTAATATCCTTGATACTTTGTTGAAAGAAGGTGATAGCAGTGACATTACTTAGTGTAATAGCATTTTTAGGATTAGTGGCAGGAAGTTTTATACTTCTTTCCATAAATCCATTAGAATTTGCAGAGGCTATTTCAAAAATATTTAAAAGCAAAGAAAAAACACTAAAAGAAAAAGTTATAGAAGTTACTAAGAAGAAAAAAACAAAAGGATTAAAGCTATTAATAGAAGAAACAAAGGATATTTTACAAGCTACTAATAAGAGCAGTAAATTTTCAATACTTTGTGTGCTATCTTTTGCACTATTAATTTTAGGAATGATGGTAGCTATTTCAATGAATAACTATTTCCTAATACCAATACTTGCAGGAGGGTTTGCACTACTTCCATTTTGGTATATTAAGTTTACAGCTACTTTTTATAAAAAGCAGTTAAATTCAGAACTTGAAACAGCCTTATCGGTGATAACAACATCTTACTTAAGAAGTGAAAGTATAATTACAGCAGTAGATGAAAACATCACGTATATTAATCCACCTGTAGCAGATGTGTTTAAAAGTTTTCTTACACAAACCAAGCTGATAAATTCTAATATTAAAATGGCTTTAGAAAATCTAAAACCTAAGATTGATAATGACGTATTTAGAGAATGGATTGACGGAGTTATAGCTTGTCAAGATGATAAAAATTTGAAAAGCACCTTAACACCAATAGTTGTAAAACTTTCGGATATGAGAATTGTAAGTGCAGAACTTGATTATCTTTTATATGAACCAATGAAAGAGTTTATAACTATGACAATACTTCTCATAGGAAATGTACCACTGATGTACTTTTTAAATAAATCATGGTATCAAACTTTGATGTTTACTACTATAGGTAAAGCAATACTTGCAATATGTATTTTGGTTATATTTATATCATTAGCAGCGGTAATTAAACTAACAAAACCAGTTGAATATAGAAAAGTTTATAAGGATTAGAGGGGGGTGAGATTTTGTTAAATATATTATTTGTTTTTGTATGCCTATTCTCCTTTGGAACCTATATGATTTTGGCAGATTATTTTAAATTACCAAGTTATAAGGCTTCTAAAGTTGTTTTAAGCATCAATAAAAGGCAAAAGAAAAAGACAAAAAATATAGATGTATTCATTTTAGAGATTTCAACTAAGATTTCTAAGTACATCAAAATAAATGATTATAAAAAGAAAAAGATGATAGCAAGTTTAAAGTCAGCAGAAATTAATTTATCACCAGAAACTTATATAGCAAGAGCTTATGTTAAAGCAGGAATGGTACTTTTAAGTATTATCCCTGCTTTGATTATTTTACCTATGATAAGTCCAGTAATTTTATTTTTAGCCATTGCAGTTTATTTTAAAGAAATGAAAAGCGCTGATGAAGCAGT
Source organism: Clostridium punense (assembly GCF_017874425.1). Classification (GTDB taxonomy): domain Bacteria; phylum Bacillota; class Clostridia; order Clostridiales; family Clostridiaceae; genus Clostridium_J; species Clostridium_J punense. The sequence continues at coordinate 42,202 of NZ_JAGGLL010000017.1, read as the reverse complement.
AAAAAAGCAACGGGAGGAAATTGAGTATGAGCTTCCAAGGTTTGCTTCTACTCTTACTCAGGAGTTAAAGGCAAGTAGAGATGTTCTTTCAATATTAGAAAACTATAAACAAAATGCAGGAAAGAGTATGAAAAGAGAATTAGAAATAACTGTTGCAGATATGAAATCAGGGAGCTATGAAGCAGCTCTTACAAGATTTGAAACAAGGCTTGGAAGTTCAGCATTATCAGAGGTTGTAAGAGGATTAATTAGTGTACTTCGTGGAGATGATGGAGTAGTGTATTTTCAGATGTTGTCCCATGATTTAAAACAGTTAGAGCTTCAAAGACTTAAAGGAATAGCAGCAAAACAGCCTTCTAAAATTCGTAAATATTCATTTGCAATGCTTATATGTTTTGTCTTAATGTATCTTGGAGTAATGGCAGTTGAAATTGTTAAAACACTTGGAAATATGTTTTAGGGGGTGGCAAGGTGAAAAAACTTCTTAAATGCAAACGTGGGGAAGGTTACATGGATACAGTTGTTATTGTTATAGCTGTTATGTTTGTTATTGCTTTTGCAGTAAAGGTATTTCCAGTATTTATTGCTAAAAATCAGCTTAATAATTATGCCAATGAAATTATTAGAACTGCTGAAATTTCAGGAAGAGTAGGAACAGAAGTAACTACGAAGGCAAATCAATTGAATGAACAGTTAGGTATAAAGACTAGTATTTCATGGAAAGCGAATTATATAAGTGGTACAAATAAGGTGCAGCTTAATGATGAAATGGCAGTAACAGTATCAAGTACAGTAGACATAGGATTTTTTAGTTTTGGTTCTTTTCCTATTGAACTTAAAGCAAAGGCAACAGGAAGGAGCGAAGTATATTGGAAATAAAAGATTTTAGAAGGATATTGAAAGAGAAAAAAGGAAATGCTTTGCCACTTGCTTGTGCCATAGTTATGTCACTAATACTTATATTTAGTGCAGTATCGGAATACATGAGGCTTCAAATAATTGCAAAGGGAGTAAGGGATGCACTTCAAACCTCAATAATATCTGTTGCAACACAGAATTATGATGATGTATATAACGGACTTAGAGAAGGTTACAGTGGAGGATATACATTATCATCGTCAGATAAATGGGAAAGCAAACTTGATACAGGTGATGTATATGCATATCTTGATAATCTTTTAGGATTACAAAAAGATGGAGTATATCATATTAAAATTACAGGAAAAGAAGCAGAATACAAACTTTCAGCGCTAAAAGTAAATATTATAAATACTCCTTTAGCACCAACAAATCCTAATGGTTTACAGAAATTTGAGTCAGAAGCATATATTAATCTTGAAGTACCATTATCTTTTGGATGGGGGATGTTACCTCCACTAAAAATTAACTTAAAAGTTAAGGCTGGGTATACACCTAAGTTTTAAGTTAATAACATATCCACAGTAAAGCTTGTGGACAAAATGTGAATAAATAAAAAGATAAATTTTAAAAAAAGAACTAGACATTTTGATGAAAGTATGTTTATTTTTTAACAAGCGTAGAAAAACACGTTATGTTATAAAAAAAATAAGGGAGGTAGTTTTCATGAACAAATTTAATTTAAAGGTAAAGAAAAATATTTTGGTATCAGTTCTCGTGGTGTTAGTTATAGGTTTAGGAATGGTATTATTAGCTTCTATTACGAAAGAGCATAATGCTAAAGATGCTCAAGCTTTGGTAAAGGATAATAAATCAGTAGATTTAAAAAAGGATGATACAAAAGACAATAATTCATCACAAGTTAAAGTTCCAGTAATAGGAAGTGATGAAAAAATGGAAAAACCTACTGAGGATAAACAGTTAGATACAAATAGTGAAACTCCAAAGAAAGCGGATAAGGTTATTAAACCTGAACCACCAAAAGAAAAACCAAAAACTAGTGATGATGTAACAAATAAAAATAAAGTTCCAACATATCCAGAAAAAGAAGTGAAACCTCAATCTCAACCTCCAAAGGGTGGAGAAGCTAACAATAAAGGACAAGGAAACTTCCCAGGATTCGGAACAGTTGAAGACGGAGGAGCAAATAAAGGAGAAAACGTAAATTCTAGTGGAGATATAAATAAACAGGTTGGACAAATGGATTAAGGCTTATTAAAATATATTTTAAGAGTATGGCAAAAAGCTGTACTCTTAATTTTTTGGAGGTGTTTTATGAGGAGAATAACAGCATTTTTACTTTGTATAATGCTAATAGTAATTTCTATTCCCAAAAATGCTTTAGCCACAGGAGATGGGAATTTTGATGGTGGTGGGGGTGGAATGGGAAATGGTACAAGTCAAAACTTTTGGAATCCAGGTAATGATGGGGTTAGAGTAACAGTTATTAGAAATAGTGATAAAATGCCAGTTACTACACCAATTGATTTATCAAATAATAACCAGCCATCTAACATTGGTCACTTTGGTAAAAAGAGCAAAATTCAATATGTTAATGGTGCTACATTATCTCCAAAGATGAATGGATATGTGTACTATAAACCTTCACAGCCAATGCCAAGAATAATAGGTTCAAGCAGTTACAGTATAAATATTGAAGCTACTAAAAAGTATTTTTGCTCAGAGTATGCAATAAGGTTAATTGCAGATATTACAGGTATGAAATATGATAATCTTATAAACGGTGATTATAAATTACTAATAGAACCTATAGCATATATGACGTTTCAAGGTGTTTATATAGCTATGACTGCACATGAAGCAGCTTTATATGATGAAAAATTAGGTGGAGGCTTAAGAAGCAAGATGGTAAGTTTATCTCATAAAAATTTACCTCTTGCTTTATTTTTGCAAACTTCTGATTTAGGTTTTCCTGCATGGACAGGTGCAAATAACCAAAAAGTATCTAATGCACAGATAAAGGCATATTTAGGGCTTGGAGTTATACGTTTTGGTGAAGCTGATAAAGGAGTTGTTATAGATACTAATTATTATGAATACAGATGTGATACTGATGTTATTTCTTCAATAACAGTAAGTACACAAAAAAGACGTACACCAGATAGTCCTGTATCTGTAACTTTTAGAGTGAATGGACAAAATTACACAGTTAATAACATTTATATTCCAGAAGATGAATCTCAAAAAGTTTGGTTTAAATGGCATACTCCATTAACACCACAAACACTTAATATTGATGTTAGTGTAAGTGGAGCATCAGCAGGCAGAGCATCTATTACAGCAAAAATTGTTGATTTAAAAGAAAATACACCACCTAATCCAACAGCTTATGATAAAAATAATAATTTTAAAATTCCAAGCATTCCAAGTAAAGCTCAAAAGACTTCTGCAATATGGGGAGAATGGGATTGTTATTGGGAACCTAAGTGGGAATGGGAGGCAGATTGGAGTTGGGTTAGTAATGGTAGTGGTGGAGGACATTGGGTTGATAATGGGCATTGGGTAGATAGAGGAGATTGGAAATATAGATGGATAAGCTATAATGCAAATCTTTCAGCTAATATAAATGTTCAGCCTGACAGCAAAGTTCCTACAGCTTTATTAAAAACAATAAAATCTGGCTATGGAGTAAATGTAAATGTATCAACAAATTTAAGCTCTAATGCTCCAAGTTCAGCAATAACAGGTGCTCAAAATGTAATATCCTATTATCCAGAATTTAATTATCAAAATTACAATAGAATTTTAGAAAAAATGTCAGCAGGGTATTCTGCAAGCTTTAAGCTTAAAAGTAATAAATACTCAACTTATAATCAAAGAGTACACTTTACACCGATATGGTATCCAGATGGAACATATAATGTGTATTCACAGGTTATTGACACTTGGACACCAGATGGAATGCTATCTATAAACTTAAATGATTATGTAAATATTAAAGGCAGCTTATATGATGATTGGCATATAGCTCCTAAAAATTAAAGGAGATGGAAGAACGTGAGAATATTAATAATTGAGCCACAAAAAGTACCTTATGAAGCAGAAATTATTAAAGATTTAGCTTCAATGCAAAAGATAGTTGAAGGATTAATTCAAGCTGTTGATTTAGATGAAAATACAAGTCTTGTATGTAATGAAGAAGGAAAATTAATAGGATTAGAAGGTAATAGGCGTGTTGGCAGAGATATTATTGCTGGCACGTTTTTTCTTTGTGGATTTAATGAGGAAGGAGAATTTACATCTTTAAATGATGAGCAGATAAAAAAGTACTCAGAAAGATTTAAAGAACCAGAACAATATGGCTTTTATGATGTGAAGGAAGTAGAAACAATAGAAGTCATGCCTTGGGATGAAGAAGAATTTGAACTTTAGGAGGTGCAACATGAAACCTATTATACCAATTATTATGATTATAGTTTGTTTAACTTTAGGAGGAACTTTAATTTTTCTAAAAAAAGATAAGAGAAAATGTAAAGATGCTTTAAATAAAGATGAGCATACAGCCAATGAGTTTGTAAATGTAAAAGATATTAAAGACCGTTTCCTTTATACAAGGGACGGTCAAATTATTATGTATATAAAAATTAATCCTATAAGTATTGATTTGTTTTCAGAAAGAGAAAAGAAACAATTAAACAAAACACTTACAGCGGAGCTTTCTAGTGAACAGAAGCCTTTTAAATTTCTTGCTGTTTCAAGACCAGTAGATATTTCACCACTTATTAATGAATATACACAAATAATTTCAAGTACATCAGACCAAAAGCAAAAGGATTTATTAAGAAATGAAATGCTTGTAATGAGTAATTATGCTTTATCAGGGGATGTAGTAGAAAGACAATTCTATATCATGCTCTGGGAGAAATATGAAGAGGGAGTAGAAAGAGATCTATCTAAAAGGTGTTATGAATTTGTATCAAAATTTGAAAGTGGAAGTATAGGTTGTGAAATATTAAAAGAGCAAGATATAGTAAGGCTTTGCAATCTTGTTAATAATCCTGCCTATTCTAACATTGAAGATAGCGAGTTTAAGGCTACTATTCCGTTGTTATAGAAAGAACAATAATTTAGTTTAAATAACAAACTTAAAAAAGTGAGGAGGAATTAGCATGGCGTATATAGACAATAGCTTTTATGGGAAAATTGATTTTTATTCCATGAAAGGTGCGGTTATGGAAACATTGTATTATTATAACAAAGAGGAATTTGATAGAGAAATACAAGAAAGTTATGAGATTGGGAGACCAATTAAACCTGAAATATTATCAGGGCATGAATATTTAGAGAGTGATTATGAGGAAGAAATGGAGTGGTAATAATGGTAAAAAAGAATACTAACACAGAGAATTTATTAAACAATGCACTTTTAAATATAATAACTCCAATGGGATTAGAATTTAAGAGAAATAGTCTTGTCATTGGAGAAAATACAGGTAAAGTTTATGGCATAGTAAAATATCCTCAGAAAGTTGATTATGGGTGGCTTTCTAAAATAACTAATATACCAAGCACCATTGTCAGTGTATCATTTACACCTATTGATAATGGTGCTTTTATTGAGAGTTTATCACGAAGTATTATTCAAAATCGTGGAGCTGCTGAAAGTGCAAAAGACCCTTTAGCACAGAAAAGAGCAGAAAGAGCAGCTTTAGATGGAGAAAAAATTATGGTTCAGATAGACCAAAATGGTGAAACAGTGGGATTACTAGGAATAACTATTATGCCAATATCTAAAGATGAAGAGGCTTTTAATAAAGTTTGCAGAAAGACAGAAAGCACTTGTGCAATGAATAAATGTAAACCAAGAACTCTTGCCAATTTACAAGAACAAGCTTTTAAAACACTCTCGCCGTTTTATACAAGTGACGAAAACATAGAGCAAATAGTATCAAGAATTATACCGTTATCCACCTTTGTAGGTGGATTTCCTTTTTCATCAAGTGGTTATAATGATGGGACAGGTTATTATTTTGGAAGAGATACTAGTGGTGGATTAATTGTTTTTGATACTTGGAAGCGTGGTAATGATAGAACCAATACTAATATGGTTATTATGGGGGTTGCAGGTGTTGGTAAAAGTACAGCAGTAAAGCATATAGCACTTTCTGAGTACATGAAAGGTACAAAAATAATTTTCGTAGATCCAGAAAGAGAGTATAAAGAATTGTGTGAAGCTCTTGAGGGCAATTGGATTAATGCAGGTGGTGGAAGTAACGGAAGAATAAATCCATTACAAATAAGACCTACCCCAATAGATGAGGATGACGAGGTTTATAAGGATGAAGGTTTTGGTATGGGAGATATGGCAATTTATATTAAGAATTTAGAGATATTCTTTAATCTGTATCTACCTTCACTTACTGATAGAGAAAGAGCTATATTAAAAGATTGTATAATTGAGCTATATAACAGCTTTAATATAACTTGGGATACTGATATTACAAAATTAAATAATGACGATTTCCCTATATTTTCTGACCTATATGAATTAGTAAACAAGAAAGCAAAGGCAAAAGAGAAAACACGCAAGGAAAGTGAACAAAATATATTCACTGACCTTGCTTTATTACTTAAAGATATTGCAATGGGAAGTGATTCTTTTTTATGGAATGGACATAGTTCTATTAAAACCAATACAAGATGTGTATGTCTTGATACTCACGATTTACAAAACACTAGTGATAATATAAAGCGAACTCAATATTTTAATATTCTTACATGGTGTTGGCAAGAAATGAGTAAGGATAGAAATGAGAGAGTTTTACTAATATGTGACGAAGCTTATTTAATGATTGACCCTAGTGTACCTCAAAGCTTAGTATTTCTTAGAAATGTAGAAAAAAGAGCAAGAAAGTATGAAGCAGGAGTTGCTATTATAAGTCATTCAGTTGTAGATTTTCTTGACCCACAAATTAAAATGTATGGTCAAGCTTTATTAGATATACCATGCTTCAAGATAATTATGGGTACTGATGGTAGAAACCTTCATGAAACAAAGGAGCTTTATAATCTCACAGATGCAGAGGAAGAGTTACTTGCAAGTAAAAAAAGAGGAAATGCTTTAGTTATGATTGGTTCAAAGAGATTACATGTAGTTTTTGAAATACCTGAATATAAGTTTGAGTACATGGGTAAAGCTGGAGGAAGATAAAAGCGAGGTGATTTGATGGCAATAGATCCAAAGACAGCAGCTACATTAGCTAAAATAGCAATACAAGCTGTAAAAGATGAAGAAGCAAGGCATAAAACAATACTTATTGTAATGGCACCGTTAATAGCGGTGCTTTTAATTATGACGTTTATGGTATATATACTTACTAACCCTTTTGAAGCTATAAAGTACCAGTTCAAAGGTGCTGAGTTAACGAAAGTTGAAAGTATTGTAAATCAATATAGCTATGAACAGTTAATAAATCCCAATGATAAAAGCTATTTAGAAAGTAGTGGATTAGACTTTTCAGGTATATCTTTTAAAGATGGAGCTACAGAAGTAGTTTACTATAATCAAGCCGATTCAAGATGGAAAGACAAGCCTTATGGTAAAACAGGCACAATAGGAAATAGTGGTTGTGGACCAACAGCATTATCAATGGTAGTTTCAAGTTTAACCAATAGAAAAGTTGATCCAGTTCAAATGAGCCAGTGGTCTTATGATAATGGATATTGTTGTGAAGGTGCAGGTTCTTATCATACTTTAATTCCAGAAGGCGCAAAGCATTTTGGATTAAAAGTAGAAGGTTGTACAGTAGATGAACCACAAAAATTAGTAAATGCACTTTCAAGTGGAAAGTTAGTTATAGCAATTATGGCTAAAGGACATTTTACAAGTTTAGGACATTTTATTGTTCTTAGAGGAGTAACAGCAAATAGAAAAATCCTTGTGGCAGACCCTGTAAGTAGAAATAGAAGTGAAAAAGAATGGGACTTATCAATTGTTTTAAATGAAGCAAGACAAGGAGCGGGTGCAGGGGGACCATTTTGGATAATAGAAAAATAATTAGTGAAGGAGCAAAATAAATGAAAAAGAAATCGTTAATAGAACTGTTTATATATATCATAATTGTTGTAGTAGGAATTATTCTACTGTTTACTTTCAAACCAGAAAAAAAGCCAATTGAAATACCATCAGATTTCAAAATTGCAGCAAGAGGTGAGAACAGTGCTTTTGTATATATCAAGCAATAAAAATATAGGAATATTTGATTTTCTCACAAAAGAAAAAGGGATTATTATTAAAAAGCTATCAGGAGAATTTTATTTAAATAAGTTTGTTATTCATGATATGAGAAATTTAAGTCATTACAGTTATGTAGCCATTGATTTACAAGCAATAAAGGATGCAGAGCAAGAAATTATTGAAGCATTAAGAGCCTTTAAAGTTATGTATGATTCCAGAGTTATTATATTTGCTGAAGGAAAAAGCAAAGAAGAAAATTTAATAAAGAGCTTAGTAAATGAGAAGATTTATAACATTATCACAGCTAATACTGTAGCAGAAATTAAAAAGGAAATTTTAAAATGTATAAGTGAAGAAGGAATGACATATGAAGATTATTTTACAAGAGACAAAAACAAACTTTCAAGTAATGTTTCACAATATATATTTAAGGAAAAGGATATTAAAATTGCAGTTGCAGGTGTATCGAGAAGATGTGGTACAACTACAACTGCTTTTAATTTAACCAATTATTTATATAGATTAGGAGCTAAAGTTAGCTATACGGAAGCTAATGATAATAATCATTTACAGGTCATTGCAGATTACTATGAGTTCATAAAAGATAGTGGAGAGAGTCTTAAATATAAAGGAGTAGAATATTATCCAGATAAGCAATTTCCTAATGAATATAATTTTAATGTTTTTGATATAGGTGTTTTAAATGGAAATACGATACCTATTTATAAAGCATGTGATGTTAGGATGCTATGCAGTGGAAGTAAGCCTTATGAAATAACAGAGTATAAAAAAGCTTTGGAATCTATATTTGAATTAAGTATAAACACCATATTTAATTTTTCTCAAGAGTTAGGAAGAACAAATTTAAAGAAGCTAGTAGAAAACGAAAATAATAAAGCTTATTTTACAGACTATTCACCAAATCTATTTGATGGAAAAGTAAACGAGAAGATATTTAAAGAGATATTGAAGGATTATATTATTGAAATTTAAGAAAGAGGAGGCTGTTTTTCAATGAAGAAGCATGAGTTACTAGAGAAAGTATATAAATCAAATTTACCAAGTAGAGCAAAGCAGGTTATGTTTTATCTTATTAATAGAGCTAATGGAGAAGGAACTTGTTTTCCTTCTATTAAAACCATAGCTAGTGATTGTGGCGTAGCTACAAGAACAATTCAAAGAACAATGGTAATTCTTTTAGAAGCAGGTTTTGTAAAGAAAGACAGCCGATTCAGAGAAAAAGGGGGACAGACTTCAAATCTTTATACATTGGCGTACCCTTCTCAAAATAATGAGGATCAGTGTAAAAAAGAGGTTAAGGAAGAAGAAGTAAAGACTGAAGAAAAGCAAAAATCAGATGACTGCGAAGAAATAGAAAGAGTAAGTTTTTTAGATTATAAAATAAGTGATGAGAGCATGATTAAAACCAGTAATGATGTGAATTTAGAGGACAATAATGAAGTGATTAATGATATACCAAAAGAAAATTATAGGGGTGACATTTCTATAATACCGATAGAATGTCACTCTATTTTTATGAAATTGGATAGAGTTATTAAAAATGTGAGTTGTAAAAATCTGATAGATAATATGCAATGTCATGGGGAGGGTGACAATTTGTATCCTCCATGAACTATATAGTCTAAGAATGATTTAGGGTTATTGAAAGATAAATATTATATTAATTAAAAACACAGAATATTTTGTCTAATTATCTCTATACCATTTAAAGTTCAAGAAGAGAGCGATTTGTGAAATAAAATATAATGAAATTAAACGCTAATTGTAAAAATATAAATCTGTAGAAAATATTATTATGAAAATGCAAAAAAAAATGCAGAAAGTTGTTATAAAAAATAATAAATTTAAGACAATAAACTACAAAATAATCCGTATAGATGTCTTATAATAGTATTGGTAAAAGTTTTATATATGTGTATTAGTTTTTAATATAGTTAAATAAAAGTATATAACGAGGAGCTTTATGGAAATTTATGCTGTAAAAATTTTAGATATTAGCGAAGAAGAGTTAGACAAGTTAAGTTTGCTAATTGATTCAGAGAAAAAATATAAAATTAAAAAATTTATTAATAAAAAAGATAAAATTAGAACACTGATTGGGGAAATATTGATAAGAACAATAATTGTTGAAAACTTAAAGATTAATAATAGATATATAAGATTCAATAAAAATCAATATGGCAAACCCTATTTGAAAGAATATCCAAGCTTCAATTTTAACATATCTCATTCTGGAGAGTATGTATTATGTGCTGTTGATGATAAACCTATAGGAATTGATGTTGAAGAGGTGAAACCTATTGAGTGTGAAGAGATAGCTAAAAACTTTTTTGAAACAAAGGAGTTTGAGTATATTATTAATCAAGACTTGAAATTTCAATTAGATAGGTTTTATGAAATATGGACATTAAAAGAGAGCTATATTAAATGTTGTGGACAAGGATTATCAATACCTTTAAAGTCATTTTCTATTGAAGTAAATCAATATGAAAATATTAAAGTGATTGGCAATAATGAATATAAAGAACATACTTTTAAGTTGTTTGATATAGAATTAGGTTATAAAGTAGCTGTATGTTCATTAAATAAAGAAATTTCTAAGAATATAATAAGGTTAGATCAGAACTGTTTAATTAGTAAATATATTGGATCTAATCTTTAATAGGTAGGTGAGATATTTAAATGATATTATTTTGTTTACCATATGCAGGAGGATCGGAAGTCATATATTATAAATGGAAAAAGTATTTAAATTCTTCAATACAGCTAGAACCCATAGAACTTAAAGGTAGAGGTAAGCGGTTCAATGAAGCTTTTTATGAAAGTTTAGAAGAAGCTGTTCAGGACATATTTGAAAATATAAAAGATAAGGTATTACATGATGAGTATGCTATTTATGGACATAGTATGGGGAGTCTTTTAGCCTATGAGTTGTATTATAAAATATGCAAAGAAAATGTTAGAAGGCCTAAACATATGTTTTTTTCTGGGTATAAGGCACCTAGCATACCAAGGAATGAAAAACAGATATATTTATTACCAGATGAGGAGTTTATTAAAGAAGTAATTGAGTTAGGTGGCACACCACAAGAAGTTGCAGACAATAAAGAATTGCTTCAGTTATTTACTCCAATTCTTAGAAGTGATTTTAAAATGTTAGAGAAGTATCTTTACAAAGAAAAGAAAGACAAAATTCAATGTGATATTTCCATTTTAAATGGAAAAGAAGATGATATAACTTTAGAAGAACTATTAGCTTGGAAAAATCATGGGGATAGAGGATTTAAAGTTTACAATTTTGAAGGAGATCACTTTTTTATAAACACTAATGTTGAGAATATAACAAAAATTATAAATACTACATTAGTTAAATAGAAGACATATCAGAAGAGGAATAAAGATTAGAAATAATGAGAGGATTTATTGGAAATTAATACATCCACAAAAAAGAATATGGTACATAGATAAGATAAATATAAACTCACCATTACATAATATTGGTGGATGCCTAAGTATATATGAAGATATAGATGTTGAAGTTATGAAACAAACCATTAATCTTATAATAAAAAATAATGAAGGATTAAGACTAAGGGTTTCAGAGAAAGAAAACGAACCATTTCAATATATTAAAGACTTTGAAAATGAAAATATAGATTTTTTAGACTTTAGTAATTACGAAAGTACTCAAAAGACACATGAGACATGGTCAAATGAGTTGTTTAAAAAAATGTTTTAATTTTATATTATTTTGCAATATACAAGATAAGTGAAAAGGAGTATGGTATTCTTCTTAATATTTATCATATTATATCTGATGGATGGTCGATCTCTCTTATACAAAAACAAATTTGTGACATATATAGAAAGTTAATGAATAAAGAATAGATTTATATAGTCAATTATTCATATCTAGACTTTATTAAGGATGAGGAACGTTCCGTAGGATAGTGTATTTTTTATTTTCTATAAATCTTAAAGAGCTTCAATCTTTTTATATAAAGAAGTACTTTAATACAATTAGAAGACAGTTGTTTAAAACATTAAATAGGTTAAGCCAACGGAGAATCTGTAATTGTAAAGAATTTAATGGACTACAGGGAGCTATAAGTTAGTAAAATCCAAAATATATGTAAACATATTTGAATTAAGAATGGATATAACATATATTCTGTTAATGATAGTGCTGTTATAGGTTAAGATAAATGGCAGTAAACATGCCTTTTGCGACAGGTATTTTGCTGGCAATTTTCTAGGCTAAAACTATTGTTTTGCTGCAAAAATTCTTGACTTTGCTACTGTCATTTCACTTGACTAATAACAATAGTGCAAAAAGAAAAAAAGCCGATTTAGGGCATGACAAATAAGCCCACGATAGAGCCTAAAAAAATAATAACTAGTATATAAAATTGTTAAATGATGATAAATTTATAGGAATTTAAATAGAAAACTATATAACTTTATGACATGCGGGTACCCCAAATGGGTTATTTGGAGTTGTCTAATATAAGAATAATAAATAAAAAAGCAAGGTGTAATATTCGGTAGAAACGCATTTAGTTTTCTATCAAATGCTATACCTAGATTATACAAGGAGGAAGTGATTATTTTGAATATATTTGAATATAGTCGCATTATTATTATTGGCAATAATGGAAGCGGGAAAAGTTTTCTGGCTAAAGAATTGTCTGCTATAACGGGGTTGCCAATTGTTCATCTAGATGTTGAATTTTGGGGTCCTAATTGGGAGCAACCAACGAAAGAGAAATGGATAATGAAGCAAAACGAACTTATATCAAAGGAAAAATGGATTATTGATGGTAATCATACAGGAACAATGGAATTGCGATTTAAATCGGCAGATTTAATTATATTTCTAGATATAAATCGGTTAATATGTTTGTTTGGTGTATTTAGAAGGTATGGAAAAAAGAGGTCAGATATGCCTCAACATCTTGAAGAAAGATTTGATTTCGAATTTTTTAAGTTCTTAAAAGGACTATGGACATTTAATAAAACAAGAAAATGTACTATCATGGAGTTGCACGAAAAATATTTACACAAACCATTTTTAACCCTTAGAAGTAGGGGCGAAATAAATAATTTATTAAATCAACTGAGAGAAATATAGGAGGGGAGTTTAATGAAAAAAGATTTAAACTTTGTTGTAAAGCTCACAACAAATTGTCCCGCAAATTGCATGTGTTGCATAAATCGACAGAAGGAGATTAAATTTAAGAATGAAAATAATAGCATCTTTGATATAACAGTTTTTGAAAAAATATGCATAAAAATTAAAAAAATGGGTGCCACTTATGTTTGCTTAAGTGGCGGTGAACCTACAATGGTTTCAAACATTGATGAATATTTTAAGATAGCGCATAGTAATGGCTTATCTGTAAGGTTAAATACTAATGGTTGGGGAGTTACAAAAGAAAAAATAGCTAAATGGCTTTCTTTGGGGTTAGAACAAGTAGTGTTATCCATATACAGTTTGGATAGAAATGTTATTAGAAAAACCAGAGGTAACGAAGCACTACTAGATAAGTCTTTAGAGGCTGCTGAGATAATAAAAAATCATAAAAAAGAAAATGATTTTGTATTCATTATTCAAACTGTAATAATGAAACAAAATTACAGTGAAATGTCTAAATTATTAGAATTTGCATTTTTCAATAAAGCTGATTTATTTTGGACTTCTTATTTGGAGGATGCTATAAATCTTTCAGAGATTAGAATGGAAAAAAAAGATATAGAAAATTTTAAAAGAGAAACAATTCCTAAAATGAAAAGTATAATAGAAAAGCATATATCCAACACAAACCATAAAGAAAATTTGAAATTCAATATAAATAAACTATATAAACAGGAATATGATGATTATATATATCATGACACAGATTTTGATTGTCACTGGTTGGGAGTACATTTAACATTTTATCCAAATGGAACAATTTATCCTTGCCCAGGGCATGAGTATTTTAGTAGTACATGCCAATATAATATAAACTATGAATCAATTGATGATTTTTTAACTTTAGATAGCCTAAATAAAAATGTAAACAACAAACCCCATAATTGTAAATATTGTCCGCAAGGGATTTTTTCTGATATAATTATTAATGAAAATGAAATTTATAAATACTGATGTTCAGAGGTGTAATTTGTACATATATAATGAAGAATAGTTAAAAACTCAGAATGGAGCATTTTAATAGAAAGATCGAGAAATACATTCTAAAAAGATCAATGACCTTCTTGAGGATCATTGGAAGTGTCTAATACTGAAAATTTAGAAAAGTTAGTTTTATATCGAGTCTATATTCTCGTTGAATTTGAAGAACAATAAGTTGCTAGAGTCAATTTACTATTTTGTTTAACATCAAAGTAAACGCTAGTGGTGTGCAGAATATTTAATCTAACATTGTTGGTGAGTACTCAATTTGGTGTTAGTATAATATTGTCGATATAAAATCAAATCCAAAAGCAAGAATGTCAAATCAAAGATATCTTTATTGAAGTGTGGCAAAATGAAAGAGTGAAGGATAACTGACTATAATGATTTGTTTTGCAAAAACCACAAGGATAAGGAGTGATGTAGAAGTGAAAAAAATATTAATAGGAATTTGTGGAGTTGGGTATGGTCATATTAATCGTCAAAGATTGATTATTGATCGATTAATGGAATATAATGTTGACTTAGTTTTGGCAATACCAAGCGAAAGGTGGAAGTTTATTGATGATTTGTATCCTAATATTAAGAAGATTCGGGTTTATTCCCCTTGGATTGTTTTTAATGATAAAGGAGTTGATTTTGAGGCTACCAAAAGAAAATATGTGCAGGATGGTATTGATCAATTTGAAAGCTTTTTGACATTTTCAAGTGAGATCCAAAAGGCCTTTGAAGGAAATAATCCTGATTATGTATTGACAGATTATGAACGAAATGTAGCGCAATATGCATATGCTACAAATAGACCATTGATTTGTCTTGATCAACATTCAAAATTTTTAAATCTATCCACAAGAATTATAAATAATATTCCAATCGATTTAGATACCAATATGTTACATTATTTTTTCCCAAAGGCAACTAAAAGGTATGTGTCCTCATTCTTTCCTATCGAAAGGTGTAGTGAATACAATATTGAAACTTTACCACCTATAATAAAGAACATAGAGAGAGGCGAAATTAATAGTAAAAAAGTGGTTGTATATTTTTCAACTTATACTAATGATTCTTCTGATTATATAAAAATCTTGGAATTAATCAAGAATTATGAAGAATATGAGTTTAAGATCTATACAGAAAGTGAATTCCTTAAATATGAGAGGTACAATAATCTTGTGTTTAATAAAATTGGAGATGAATTTGATAACGATCTTTCTGATTGCAATTTTATAATATCCTCATCAGGACACCAGTTAATAAGTGAGGCAATTCAATTAGAAATACCACTTTACATATTCCCATTTGATACATTTGATCAAAATTATTGTTGCTATATGGTGGAAAAGTATAATTTGGGTAAAAAAATTAAGGTCTGTG
Source organism: Clostridium punense (assembly GCF_017874425.1). Classification (GTDB taxonomy): domain Bacteria; phylum Bacillota; class Clostridia; order Clostridiales; family Clostridiaceae; genus Clostridium_J; species Clostridium_J punense. The sequence goes on along the minus strand of NZ_JAGGLL010000017.1, from coordinate 26,516 downwards.
ATTCAAAGGAATTAGATTCGTTTATCGATAATGTAGGTGATTATAGACAAAACATGAAGGAGTATAAAAATATATACTTCAAAGATAGATGGGACGAAGTATTGTTTAAAAAATTAGAAGATGACCTTGGTATTACAAAAAAAACTTATAAATTTTAGAGTGCCAAAATGGTGATATAGTTGAATTTTAGTAAGAACAGCTAATTATAGTCAAGTAAAAAATTAAAAAAATATTTTTTATAGAAAATTGCATAGCAAATAAATCATCCTAAAACCCGAATGATTGAAAATTTTGGAATGAACTTAAGTAGCTTTAACAAATGTTTTTAGAAAACAAAACATTTGTTTATGTATTTTAGGATCACGTTGTTCAAAAGGTGTTTGATTTCGGAAAACCGAAAAAATATAGTTTGTTATCTTATGCATTATAGCAACTAAAGCTACTAGCTTTTTTACCTTTAAGATTTTTTTATAATAATCTAATAAAACTTTATTTATAGGATTTTCTTTACGGATGTTTCTTATGGAAGCAAGTGCGACAGCATACAATGCTAGTCTACATATACCAGTTCCACGTTTTGAGATTTTATTTTGATTACCTTTAAATTTACCTGACTCATTAATTGAGCTTATTTATACCAAAAAAAGCAACTAGGTGTTTAGGTTTAATGAAACTATTAATATCGCCTATTTTAGCTATTAGTGTAATAGCTATCAATAGTCCTACTCCTAGAATTGAATCCAAAAGGTCAATATTCCTTTTGATTTGTTCAGAAAAATTATCTGAGACAATGAGAGATTTTATTTCAGTTAGCAAGTTGTTTATTTCAATTTCTAAAGTGTTTATTAATGTTAGTGTAGTATTAATTTTAACCACTAATACATATACCGGTACTCCGATGGTAGTGGCTTCATTATCAACATTAATTAGCTTTGAATATACTTTTTCGGCCCACGCCAACCCTTTTTTAGACTTGTTAATAAGAATATCTAATATTCTATCTTTAGGTCATCTAAAATGGATTGAGGTTATTGGGTAATCACTTAAGATAGCAATAGAACTATTTGCGGTTACATTTGAAAAAATAGTATTGTAACCCCGAAATATAACTCTTAAATCAGTAGATAACTTTTTATTAAACACAGAACAAGTGTATGTAAGTTTATAGTAGTCTCTTATGAGATTTTCCTGTTTTAGCAATAGATAAAGCATCTTTTTTATCATTTTTCACTTTTTTTATTTGGTTAATTAAGTGGTTGAAACCATTAAGAACATGCTTTATCTCAAAAGCCTTCCTATAAATATCTCTATTAGGAGCAAGTATTGCAAACTATGAGAAAACTGCTGAAATATCAATACCTACTGTAGGACTGTAAAAAAATTAGATATAGTATATATCTCCTTTGAATTTATTTTGAGATAGAATAGAGCTTCCAATCTATCAGTTAGTCTATAACCTTGTTTGTGACACGGGTAATTCCTAAAGGGAAACCCAACCAGCTAAACATAGAATTCTACCTGATGGAATGATACGATAATTCACGAGTATAAGTTCTTATAAACTTCCCAGGAGGTGTACATATATCCTCTATTCAGGAGTATTATACTAAATTTAATTTGATTAGGTTCCTTTATAGGAATTTAAATAGAAAACTATATAACTTTATGACATGGGGGTTGCCCCAAAGGGGTTATTCGGAGTTGTCTAATATAAGAATAATAAATAAAAAAGAAAGGTGTAATATTCGGTAGAAATGCATTTGTTTTTTTATCAAATGCTATACCTAGATTATACAAGGAGGTAATTTATATGCATAAACCATTAGTTATATTTGTGACTACAGCACCCACTTGCATAAAAAGTGCAGAGGAAAATTTAGGATTAGCTTATTTAGCTGCTGTATGTAGAAAAGATGATATTGAAGTGATTATTATTGATGGGTGGTTAGAGCGGTTAACAACAGATGAGATTATTGAAAGAATATTGTTGTTAAGAAGACCTCTTTTTCTTGGATTTTCATGTAATTTGCTTAATGGAGATTCTGCAATAGAAATTGTAGAAATATTAAAATCTAAAAACTATAATGTACCATTTATTGCAGGAGGATATGGGCCAACATTTGAACCAGGCAAATTTTTGAAATCTGGTTTCGATTATGTTTCTGTTGCAGAGGGAGAAGAGACGATTTTAGATTTGTGTAGTCATTTTTATCATGGATATCCAGATATTTCACATATAAAAGGATTATACTATTATGATGATCAACATATCCTGCAATATAATCGTCCGACATACGTTTCGAATTTAAATGAATTACCTTTTCCAAGTAGAGACACAATAAAATATGCTGTTAGAGACAAAATTCCAATTAATGTTTTGGCATCAAGGGGTTGCATGTCAGATTGTTTGTTTTGTAGTATATCTGCTTTTGGGAAATTGGGAGATACTCCCAAATGGCGAGAAAGAGATATCTATAATATTGTTGATGAATTAGAACAACTTTATAGTTATGGAATTAGACATTTTAAGTTTGTTGATGATTCATTTATTGAACCATCACGTGATGAAGAGTGGTGTAATACTTTCGCTGATGAGATTAATAGAAGAGGATTAGATATACGATTTAGAATTACGTTGAGAGCAGATAGGGTCAGCGAAGGGATTATGACTGCATTACGACGTGCTGGTTGTGAATCAGTTGCATGTGGGATAGAGAACTTTAGCGATAGTGCATTAAAACGAATGGGCAAAAAAGCAAATGTGAGTCAAAATCAAAAGGCATTAGATATTTTCAAAAAATGCAATTTATATGTTCAAATGGGATTCATTTTATTTGATTATGGTACAACTCTTAAAGAGCTAAGAGAAAACTATGAATTGATGAATAAGTATTCGTGGACAATATGTAAAGGTATTTTTTCTGAGATGTATGCTGCTACGGGAACTTCATACACTAGATTATTACAAAAAGGTGGGTTGATTACAGGTAAAGATATTCAGTGTACTTATGAAATAGAAGATGTTAAAGCACGAATGGTGTATAAAGCATTAAAAGATTGGCATATTAGCTTTATGACAATATATAATATGGTGGTAGAACCTATAAATAAACCTAAGGCTTTAAATGATGATGGATTAGCTGGTTTTTATAATATATTTCAGGAAATTAGAAAACTGGATTTAGAATTTATGGGAAATGTTTTGGATTTAGTTGAAAATGACGTAGAACAAAATTATTTGAATGATTTTGTTCAAAATTCGATTAAAAGCCAAACGCTATGGTTCGAAGATTATAGGGATGAAGTCGAAAAATTGTATGTTTCAGAGGGAATCGTTTATATGGCAGATGAAGATCCATTCACAAAGTAACCTTGTATAGAAAAATGTATTGTCGAATATTATTAATTTAACCATTACGAAACTGGAGTAGAAAGGATTTTCGATGGATTATAACAACTTGATATCAGGCATAAAGCGTGTCTGATATCAAGTTTAGGATATGTGTTTAATATATTGGGAATAGATTCAAAAAAGATTCTAGAAGATTTCGTAATCGCACAAGGGGGAGGGAACCGTTTCCTGGGCTGGGTAAAGCAGAATATATCTATATATCGCGCACAATAATGTTACCTTTTTAGTGAACAATTATGTTGAATAATTAACTTCCTGTATTTACATATAATTTCTGTTCAAGAGATATTACTAACGAAGAAAAGTGTGAATTTGAAATAAGATTATGAACATTCAAAAGTTTTGTTAAGAAAATATTACAAAGATATTGGGTGTAATGATATAACATTTGATCTTGTTCACTATGGTAAAGTGCAAACGTTCTAAATAAAGCGTTGATAAAAGTATAAAAGTGAATGTGCTTCACTTACATATCATAGAAATATGCATGGATGGAACTTACATATTGATAGGAGGTTAAAGATTGAAGAAAAGATTTGCATTATTATTAACATTAGTTCTTTTAGTATCACTATTATCATTTGCTATAATGACTGTTACTTATTCTTCAGTTAATCTATATGAACAAAATGTGATGGGGACTCTTTGGGTTCAGAAATCAGCAGAGTTTAGAGCACTGTCATACCAAACTTTCAATTTAGCTAAAGTAAGGGTTCAAGCTGACCTAGCTGACGAAAGTGTTAAAAAACCAAGAACTATAGTTGTAGACCTAGATGAGACAATTTTAGACAACAGTCAATATCAGGCATGGTTGATTGTACATGGATTAGAACATTCGTCATCTACTTGGAATCCTTGGACTCAAGCAGGAATCGCACCTGCTATGCCTGGTGCTGTACAATTCTTAAAATACTGTGAGGCTAATGAAGTTGAAGTATTCTACATTTCAAACAGAAAAGTTCTTGATGATAATTCTGGTTATACTGGAACAGTTAAAAACTTAAAAGCATTAGGTTTTCCAAATGTTGATGAAGAGCATGTACTTTTTACAACCGATTCTTCAAACAAGACTGATCGTAGAACAATAGCTGAAGACGAAAAACATGTAATATTATATATGGGGGATAACCTAAATGACTTCTTAAATGACTTTGCAAAACTTGGCGTTGATGAAAGAGTTGTTATGACTGATAAATACAAAGACGAATTTGGATCTAAGTTTATTGTAATGCCAAATCCAATGTATGGAGAATGGGAAAGCGCTATCTATGAATACAAATTGGGGGCTTCGGTAGCAGAAAAAGCTCAAATGAGAAAAGATAAATTAGAACTTTGGGATTTTTCAGTTGATAAAACTAAATCAAAAAGGCTTTTCTATTTATTGAAGAACTTTTTCATGCTTGAGAAATATGCATCAGATAATACCAAATGAAAGTGTTGTTAATCTATTTAATGTTTGTCACAGAAAAGAGGAGGTGAATTAATGATTAAAATTGTTGTAACTGGTGTAGGTGGGTTTATTGGATATCACGTATCGAAATATCTAGTTAATAATAATGTAAGTGTCCTTGGTATTGATAACTATGATAGTTATTATGATGTTAATCTAAAAAAAAGTAGAGTTGGACAGCTTGCTAATAATGAATTATTCCAATTCATTAAATGTGATTTGACAGACTTTAATTCTTTAGAGCATGCTTTCGACAAGTTTACACCTGAATATGTAATTCATCTCGCTGCTCAAGCGGGTGTTCGATATTCAATTGAGAACCCTAATGCATATATAGATTCAAATTTAGTAGGATTTATGAATGTATTAGAAGCTTGCAGGAAGTATTCAGTTAAGCATTTGATTTATGCATCTTCTAGCTCAGTTTATGGAGGTAACAAAGTGGCTCCGTTTTCGACAGGACATCACACTGATCACCCTGTTTCTTTTTATGCAGCTACAAAAAAAGCGAATGAACTATTTGCTCATTCGTATAGTCAACTTTATGGCATCCCGACAACTGGGTTAAGGTTCTTTACTGTTTATGGACCTTGGGGAAGACCAGATTTGGCGTATTACAAGTTTACTAAGAAAATCTTCGATGGTGAAACAATTGATGTCTATAATCATGGGCAGATGGAGCGTGATTTTACATATATTGATGACATTGTGGAAGGTATCGTACGATTGATTGATAAACCTCCTGTTGCTAATCCAGATTGGGATGAAACAAAGGATAGTATAAGTAGTAGCTTTGCTCCATATAAAGTTTATAATATTGGAAGTAGCAATCCGGTTAAATTGGAGGATTTTATTAATATTCTAGAAAAGAAAATCGGTATTGAAGCAAAGAAGAAGTTTATGGATATGCAACCTGGAGATGTTCTTCGGACTTATGCAGATGTCAGTGATCTTGAAAAAGATATTAATTTCAAGCCTCAGACATCTTTAGAAGAAGGTCTTGGAAAGTTTGTTGATTGGTATAGAGAATATTATAACGTGTAAAATATGATTATTGTAAATAGTTGGAAAACAGTAATCGACAAATTTAAATATATTGAAATGATGGTAAATATTATGAAGTTGGTTATGATAAATTTAATTTTGTGCATAACAAAAAGACTTCATATATGCAATTTTAAAAAAAGCCTTAGGCTGGAGATTAAACTTAATTTAAATATAAATTAAGCAGCTGTTTTCTTAAGATTTGGAAAAATATCAGTAATTGATATTGGTTTTTCTGACGCCCAAGCATCTATAAAACAATTAATTGCACCAAAGGAATACCCTTACTATTCTGCGTTTAGCAGAATAAACAATGGCATCTTCGGCATGAAAATCGTTATTTATTCGGTCCCAACATCTTTCGGTCGTAGAACGCCTTTTATAAAGAGTTTTCTACTGTTTTGAACCCCTTAATATTGGAGTAAAATATCGAGGGTTATCTAAAATTTGGGTGTAAAAAGTTTGATTGCTTTTCATTGGGTATTTATCACAATTGTTACATTGAACAGGGAATAACCATTTATGCCTAAATTCTTTAGAAATGATTCCTAAATTTCGAAGCTGATGTCCATAAAGCAAACCGTGGGGAATGCTATGTTCATTAAGCTTAACAAATTCACTGTTAGATGAAAGCTTTGATGAACGAGAATTTAAATCAATAATAGGTCTTATTCCATAATGCATGCATAAAAGATAAAAAGCATTAGTATCATATGCAGAATCAAAGGCTGCAGAATAAAATTTGATTTCAGCATATAAATTAACAAGTTCTTTAAGTGCATAAACGTCAGTTACAGAATCATGACGTGTAGCACTAACAAATTTAATATGGATAGAGGAAAGGTAGGCTGTAAAAGCTATCACAAGCTATAAAACCATGAAAGGTATGTACATAATAATATTGTTCATTGAAGCTATCCAAACCCCAAGTAGCAGATGGGTCAGTAAATTTGCGAAGGCAATCGCATTTTTCACCGGGTTTTAGTTTACAGTTGCATACCTTTTTGCCGTAAGGCGAAGCCTGTGTAGGCATGCAGGTCTGCATAAATGCCTCCGGTTTTACGGGATGAATAGCATACTGGAATAAAACCTGATAAAATTACGTAAAACGATTCTGACTGTAGGGTATTTACCCAGGCTGATATGCTAGTTTCATTGCTATAAGTCATAATAATGAGAGATTTAAGCAATGCTACTGCATCTTTTGGCGGAGCACTTTGAGTAGATTTGGAATAAGTACTTTGTATTAATGGTACAATTCCAGTAAGGTAGGTAGACCATAATTTTGTTATTAGAGAACGACGATTTAGTAAAGTAATTTGTTGATGAGTTTGAATAAAAAATTTATCCAAAAATGATTCAACAAAATTTTGATATTGAGTATGAGAAAATTTAACATTTAGCATAAAAATTACTCCTTAAAACGAAAAATTGAAAATAGTATCCATATTTCATTTTTGGGGGGGTTATGACATTTGTAAAGTCTTGTTTTAGATTGTTTTTTAAAATTAAAATGATAATGATGCGGATAGCTTAAATTATACGAGTTATTCGTACAATATAAAGATTAAAAAAATCTGGGGTGAAACTGATTTTTACAGAAAAATGAATGTAGAAATTTCAATGCCTCGAGAGTTTTCGAGAGTACTAGGTTATTATTATAAGAGGTGTAGTATGAAGATTACAATTGTAGGTGCTGGTTATGTTGGACTGTCAACTGCTGTACTATTAGCACAAAAAAATGAAGTGATTACATTAGATATCATCAAAGAAAAAGTTGAGATGATCAATAATAGAAAGTCTCCAATAATTGATAAGGAAATTGAAGAGTATCTTGCGAATAAAGAGCTTAATTTAAGAGCAACGACCGATAATTACAAGGCTTTCCAAAATGTGGATTATGTAGTGATTTCCACACCTACTAATTATGATTCAGAGAAGAATTGTTTCAATACACGAACTGTTGAAGCTGTTATAGCCAATGTTTTGGCGATTAATCCTGAAACTGTTATGATTATCAAGTCAACTGTTCCTGTTGGTTATACAGAAAGAATAAAAGAAATGTTCAAAACGGACAATATTATCTATTCTCCTGAATTCCTACGTGAAGGAAAGGCTCTGTATGATAATTTATACCCATCAAGAATTGTTATAGGGGAGAATAGTGAGAGAGCGAGAGTTTTTGTTGATTTATTGGTAGAAGGTGGAGAGAAAGAGAATACTGATGTGTTGTTTATGAATTCAACTGAAGCAGAAGCAATTAAACTGTTCTCGAATACTTATTTGGCGATGAGAGTGGCATACTTCAACGAATTAGATACATTTGCTGAACTGAGAGGTTTAGATACGAAATTAGTCATTGACGGTGTTTGTTTGGATCCTAGAATTGGTAATCATTACAACAATCCCTCATTTGGCTATGGTGGTTACTGTTTGACGAAGGATACGAAACAACTTAGAGCAAATTACTCTGATGTACAAAATAACATAATTGGTGCAATTGTTGATGCCAACAGAACAAGAAAAGACCATATAGCAGATCAGATAATTGCTAGAAAACCTGAAGTTGTTGGTGTTCATAGACTCACTATGAAAAAGGATTCTGATAATTTCAGAGGTTCATCGATTCAAGGTGTTATGAAGAGAATCAAAGACAAAGGTATTGAAGTTGTTGTATATGAGCCAACATTTCAAGATGAGCATTTCTTCAACTCGAGAGTTATCAAAGATTTGGATGAGTTTAAGTCTGTTTCTGATATCATCATCACGAATAGACTGAGTGATGAAATAAGAGATGTTACAAATAAGATTTATACAAGAGACTTGTATTGTAGAGATTAGCAATTAATTAAGTTTATATGAAAGATATGTAACATGTCTCTCTTTTTAGTTTGCGAGGCATTTTACCGAGCCGAGGGTTTGAAAGAAAACCTATCACTTAGCTAATGAGAAGAAAAGCTGTACAAGGGCTTTTTCGGCTTATATATAATATTTACAAATTATAATATAAAAAAACTACCAACTGCTAGACTCTCAATATAATTGCATTCTCTTACATTTTATCTTATTCTCAACTCTATAAGGTGTATTGCCAACACCTCTGTTCTGAGAGGAAAAGTAACCAGCGATGGCTCAACACTACTAGCCATTGCTGGTTATTGTAAAGATGATTTTAGGAAAAAGAATCTAAGATAATATAAATTTTGACTTTTGGGGATATACTTTTAGACCAAGAAGTCAAAAAGTAAAAAGGGAAAACATTTTATAGATTTTTCACCGGAAGTAAGTAATAAAGCGTGCAAATCTATGAGACAAACGATAAGAAGTTGGGAACTTCAACTAAAATCCGATAAAGAGTTGTCTGATATATCCAATATGTTCTATCGATACATGTTTCCTTAATCTTATTTTATAGAGTTAATCAAAATGTGTCCATAAAACTATACTAATACCAGATTATAAAAACTACATTAGTTAAATAGAAGATATTTCAAAAGACGACTGGTAATATGTCAAGATAAAAAAATTATTAATTTGGAAAATTTCTAGTTTGTCTTATGTAAAAAAAGGTGAACTAAATAAACCTCGATTGATTTACGAATTTTACCTGTAAATTACAAAGGGAATTAGAAAAATATTAAGTTGTAGCTTTTTCAACTACCTCGTTAGAGGTATAAAGTTGATTATTTCGTAGTAAGGAAAAAATCAATCTTACAAGTTTACGTCCAGTTAGTGTAAGTGCTCTTTTATGTTTATGCACTAAGGCTTCAGAATATTTTCGATAATAATAATCTTTATATTCGTTGTCATGTCTAGCAACGCTAGCGACGGCTTCAAGTAAGTAATATCGAAGATACTTATTTCCTGTTTTAGTCAGAAAAGTATTATCTGCAGTAAAGTTACCAGATTGCTTTTTCCGCCAGGTTAAGCTAGCATATTTAGCTAAACAACCTTGGTTGCTAAATTTACTGATGTATTATAACTCGGAAACTATACCAGCTGCAAAATAGGTCCTATGCCTGGAATAGATACTAAGCATTGAAATTGATTATTATCAAGCCTTTTTACGGCTTTTTCAATAGCTTTATCTAAGCACTTGACCTCTTTCTCTAAAGTTTTAATGCAGTTTAGAGACGCTGCAATTGTGGCATTTAGAGGGTCATATAGTGCTTTATCTAATCGGTAAGAATCTCTAGCGGCGTTTTGTAGTAATTTAGCAGTTGCTTCAGGATTAGAAAATCTATTATTACTCTTATCAACTAAGAAGACAACTAAATCTTCAAGACTTGCGTTAACAAGATCTTCGATAGACATAAATTCTGTAAGTACTGCTAATGAAGAAGTACCAAATGTATCCCAATTCATATTATAAATATTTACGTCTAGGAATAATTCTAAACAGTCTTTAATAATTTCCAGTAATCCTTAGTTTATTACAGTTAGTTTAGGTGCTGGAAATTAACTTAAAACTAACTTAAAACTAACTTAAAACTAACTATAAATTAATAGTATAGTCGGAAAACAATAATTAACAAATTCCAATACATTGAATTAGTGCAATATATTTCATGATGGACTGTGGTGAATTTAATTTTACGCATGACAAAAAGACTTCGTATATGCAATTTTTAAAAAAGCCGTAGGCTGGATTAAGGTGAAATTAAATATAAATTATGCAGCTATATTATTAAGACATGGAAAAACATCAGTAATTGATACTGGTTTTTCAGAAGCCCAAGCATCTATAAAACAATTAAATGCACCAAGGAAAACTCTTACTATTCTGCGTTCAGCAGAATAAATAATGGCATCTTCAGCATGAAAATCGTTATTTATTCTGTCCCAACATCTTTCAGTTGTAGAACGTCTTTTATAAAGAGCTTTCCACTGTTTTGAACCTCTCAATATTGGCGTAAAATATCTAGGGTTATCTAAAGTTTTGGTGTAATAAGTTTGATTGCTTTTCATTGGGCATTTATCACAGTTTTCACATTAAACAGGGAATAACCATTTATGTCTAAACTCTTTACTTATAATTCCCCAATTGCGAAGCTGATGTCCACAGAGTAAACCATGGGGAATGCCGTTTTCATTAAGCTTAACAAATTCACTATTAGATGAAAGCTTTGATGAACGGGAATTTAAATCAATAATAGGTTTTATTCCATAATGCAAGCATAAAAGATAAAAAGCATTAGTATCATATGCAGAATCAAAGGCTGCAGAATCAAATTTGATTTCAGGATATAAATCAACAAGTTCTTTAAGTGCATAAACACCAGTTACAGAATCATGGCGTGCAGCACTAACAAATTTAATATGGATAGGTAGGCTGTAAAAGCTATCACAAGCAGTAAAACCATGGAAGGTATGTCCATAATAATATTGTTTATTGAAGCTATCCCAACCCCAAGTAGCGGATGGGTCAGTAAATTTGCGAAGGCAATCGCATTTTTCACCGGGTTTTAATTTGCAGTTGCATACCTTTTTACCGTAAGGCGAAGCCTGTGTAGGCATACAGGTTCCATCACCAGCAATATTTAGTTTTGAAGGTTCACCAAGGATACCCATTTTTAAAGAAGGTAACACAAATAACTCTTTAAGTATGGTATTTAATGATGATTCAATGCTTTCAGGAAGCCTAGAATTATCATGTTTTAAAACCCTTTTAACTAAACGTTCAACTACACCAGGTTTGGAATTATTCATCTTTTGGTTTTTCTTTTGCTTTTTACGAGGTTTACGTTTAACTTTACGCAGTTTGGATTTATAAAGGATTTTATCCTTACGAATCAGCCTATCCATAAAATCATAAAAAGTACCAACACCGGGTAGTGGATCTGCAGCAATGCCTTCGGCTTTACGAGATGAATAGCATGCAGGAATAAATCCTGATAAAATTGCATAAAAGGGTTCTGACTGTAGAGTTTTTACCCAATTTGATATACTCGTTTCGTTGGTATAAATCATAATAATAAGGGATCTAAGCAATGCTACCGCATCTTTTGGGGGTGCACCTTGAGTAGATTTAGAATAAGTACTTTGTAGCAAAGGTACAATTCCAGTAAGGTCGATAGACCAAATTTTTGTAATCAGAGAGCTACGTTTTTGCAGAGTAATTTGTTGATTAGTTTGAATAAAAAATTTATCCAAAAATGATTGAACAAAATTTTGATATTGAGCATGAGAAAATTTAACAGTTAGCATAAAAAACACTCCTTGTAAATGAAGTAATGTAAATAATATCCATATCCCATTTTGGAAATTTTTTCTAACTGTCAAGTCTTAAATTTGGCTATTTTACTAAAATAAATTAATAATACTACGAATAGCTTGAATTATATAAGTTATTCGCACAATATAAAGCTTGAGGAAATTCTGAGGTGAAACCTATTTTCACAGAAAAATGAATATAAAAATTTCAATGCCTTGAGAGTTTTCGAGAGCACTAAAATTAATTATACGAGGGGAATAAATATGAGAAATAGCAAGAGGGTTTATTATAAATTAACACATCCACAAAAAAGAATATGGTACATAGATAAGATAAATACAAATTCACCATTACATAATATTGGTGGATGTTTAAGTATATATGAAACTATTGATGTTGAAGTTATGAAAGAAACACTTAATCTTATAATAAAAAATAATGAAGGATTAAGACTAAGGGTTTCAGAAAAAGAAAATGAAACATTTCAATATGTTAAAGAGTTTCAAAATGAGGATATAGACTTTTTAGATTTTAGCAGTTATGAAAATCCTCAAAAAGAATATGAGACATGGTCAAATGAATTGTTTAAAAAATGTTTTAATTTAGAGAATAGTAAGCTATATTATTTTGCAATATATAAGATAAGTGAAAAAGAGTATGGGGTTCTACTTAATATTCATCATATTATAGCTGATGGATGGTCTATTACTCTTATACAAAAACAAATTTGTGAAATATATAGAAGATTAATGAATAAAGAAGACGTTTATATGGTCAACTATTCATATCTAGACTTTATTAAGGCTGAGGAAGAGTATTTGAATTCAGAAAGGTTTATAAAAAACAAAAACTTCTGGAAAGATAAGTTTTCAAGTGTTCCTGAGGAGTTTTTATACAAAACATCTGACAGTTTAGAAGGTAAGAGGCAATGCTTTAACCTTGATGAAGAGTTATCAAATAAAATAAGGAAGTTTGCAGATGACAAAAAATGTTCATTAAATACTTTATTTATAACAATACTACTTATTTACATTAATAAGGTTACATATAAAAAGGATTTAGTGGTAGGTACGCCAGTATTTAATAGAACTAATAAAGACCAAAAGAATATGATGGGTATGTTTACAAGTACAGTACCTGTTAGGTTTAAGTTAGATACTGAGTTAAAAATAGAAAACTTAATAAATTTAGTTAATAGAGAATTAAAGTTGTGTTTTTTAAATCAAAAGTATCCATATGATCTTTTAATTAAGGAACTAAATTTAATGAAAGATGGTTATGACAGTTTATTTAAAATGTGTGTAAACTACTATAACTCCAAATATGATAGTGACATTAATGGAGTAGATGTAAAAGTTAAGGAGTATTATTGTGGAAATCAAAGTTACTCATTACAACTAACAGTTAAGGAGTGGGACGAGAGTAATATAACACTAAATTTTGATTATAAAACATCAGAATATTCGGACAATGAAATGAAAACAATGTATGAAGCTATGATTAATATAGCTAATCAGATAGTAATGGATGAAAATATTGTAGTTATTGATTTAAAACTTATGAACAAAGAAGAAAGCAATTATAAGGTACATGATTTAAATTCCACAACCAGTTGTTATCCACAAAAAACAGTTTGTGAGTTATTTGAAGAGCAAGTATTTAAAACACCAAATAAGATAGCATTAGAGTTTAAAGACAACACTTTAACATACAAGAAACTTAATGAAAAATGTAATCAATTAGCAAATCACTTAAGAGAAACAGGAATAGGCAAAACATCAATTGTAGCAATTATGGAGACTCATTCAATAGAACTTCTTGTAAGTATTTTAGGAGTTTTAAAGGCAGGAGCAGCCTACGTACCTATCGATCCTAGTTATCCCATAGAAAGAATAAATTATATGCTTGAAGATTCAAAAAGTACTATTCTATTAACTAATTTCAAGATAGCAGATGAAATTAAATTCAAAGGAAACATAATTAATATAAATAATGAAGATTTGCAAGGCTATAACAAAAATAATTTACCAAAATCTAATGGTTTAATGGATTTAGTTTATATTATATATACATCTGGGTCAACAGGAAAACCAAAGGGTGTAATGATTGAACATCAAGGTCTTACAAATTATATATTGTGGTCTAATAAGATGTATTTAAAAAATGAAGAGGAAGCTATGCCCTTATATTCTTCAATATCCTTTGATTTAACAGTAACATCCATATTTACACCATTAATTTCAGGCAATAAGATTGTTATTTATGATAATGATGAGACAGAATTTGTTCTGTATAAAATATTAAGAGAAAATAAAGCAACGGTTGTGAAGCTTACACCTGCACACTTAACCTTATTAAAGGATATGGATAATACAAAATCTAGCATAAAGAGATTTATTGTTGGAGGAGAAGATTTAAAGGCAAATTTAGCAAAAGAAGTTTGTAATAGTTTTGGTAAAAATATAGAGATATTTAATGAGTACGGTCCTACAGAAACTGTGGTTGGATGCATGATATATAAATATGATGAAGAAAAGGTGAAGAGTATATCAGTACCCATTGGATACCCTGCAGATAATGTTCAAATTTATATACTAGATAATGAATTAAATCCAGTTTTAACAGGGTTTATTGGAGAGTTATATATTTCTGGTGATGGAGTTGCTAGGGGTTATTTAAACAGAGAAGATTTAACTCATGAAAGATTTATTGAAAACCCATTTATTAAAGGAAAAAGAATGTATAAGACTGGTGACACGGCAAGGTATATTGAAAATGGGGCTATTGAGTATGTAGGAAGAATTGATAACCAAGTAAAAATAAGAGGTCACAGAATTGAACTTGGGGAGATAGAGCGATATCTAATGGAAAATCAAAGCATTAAAGATGCTGTTGTGGTATTTAAAGAAGATTCATTAGGTAATAAGATATTAAATACTTATGTAGTAAGAAAAAAAGAAATTACAGATTCAGAGTTGAAAGAGTGGCTTTTAAAATTCTTACCTAAATATATGATACCAACTAATTTTGTATTCATAGAAAAAATTCCATTAACTTTAAATGGAAAGGTGAATTATGCATTGCTACCAGAACCAGAGATAGTTGAGAAAGAGTTTATAAAATATGAAACCTTAGCTGAAAAAGAGTTAGTTAAAGCAATGGAAGAAATATTAGGTGTAGAAAATATCAGTATGAATGATAACTACTATCAGCTTGGTGGAGATTCTATAAAAGCTATTCAAATATCTTCAAAGCTTAAAAATCTTGGTTTTAATATAAAAGTTAAGGATATACTAGCTCATGATTTCATAGAGGAGATAGCAGCTACAATAGAAGAAAGTAAAGCCGTTAAATCAATAAGACAAGATAAAATTGAAGGAATTGTTGGGAGAACACCTATAATAGAATGGTTTTTCAATCAAAAATTTTCTAACGAAAACTTGTATAATCAGCATGTACTATTAGAGTATAAAGGAAAGTTAGATATAAATAAGGTTATAAGCGCTGTAAATAAATTAATTGAACATCATGATGCTCTGAGAATTAATTATGATAGAAGAAGTAATGATTTGTATTACAATAACAAGAAGTTTAATGAAATGTATGCATTTAAATATTTAAATTTATCTCAATATTCCTACAAGGAGCAATGTAACAATATAAAAAAATTAATAGAAGAAACCAATTCTAGTATTAATATAGAAAATAATAGTTTATTCAATGTAGTGATGATGGATTTAGATGAAGATAGACAAGCTTTACTATTTATAGCTCACCATTTAATAGTAGATGGTGTTTCGTGGAGAGTAATATTAGATGATTTCATAACTATCTTAAAACAATTGGATGAAGATAGTGAGCTAAGATTACCGTTAAAAACCAATTCATATAAAGAGTGGGCAGAAGCCTTACAAACTTATAGCAAGAATGATTTTAGTGATGAAGTTGATTATTGGAAAGCAATATTAAATAAAGAAATCAACTATAACGTAGATTATGATAATGAAGAAGATATTGTTGAAACTTCTAATATTTTAAGTAAAGAAATAGATGAAAAAACCTTGAATAGTTTAGTAGAAAAATCCAAAGAAATATATAATATAGACCTTAATGAAACTTTAATAATTGGATTAGTTATTGCGCTAAATAAGTTAACTAATAAAGATGAGATAATAGTTGAACTTGAAAGACATGGTAGAGAGGCTATAAATGACTATATTGATATATCTAGAACCGTTGGATGGTTTACAAGTATGTACCCTGCACATTTTAGCATAGAGCATGAAGATATAGAAGATAGCATTAAATCTTTAAAAGAACAGCTTAAAAATATACCTAACAAAGGATTTAACTATAGTATTCTTAAATTCTTAAACAAGGCACTTAAGGAACAAGAAATTAAGTATGTAAGATTTAATTACCTTGGAGACTTTGACAATATAATAGATAAAGAAAAATTAAATTTATCAAATATTGAATTTGGGCTAGATAGTGATAAAGATAACTCATTAACAGCATTGATAGATATAGCTGTTATGATAGTAAATAAAAAATTAAAAATAACTATTGAATATAGTAAAAAGAGATTTAAGTATGAAACTATAGAAAAATTCATTGAAAGTTATATAGAAATATTGAATTTAATTCTAGATAAATGTTCTAATAAGGATTTTAAGCAATTTACTCCATCAGATTTTGATGCTGTTGATATATCACAAGAGGATTTAGATGCTCTTTTTGATTAAAAATATTTATATAAGGAGCAATATTATTATGAAAAAACGAAATAAATTAGTAGTTATGCTTAGCATTTTTATAAGTATAGTATTATGTCAAATTAATGTGTATGCTTTGAGCAATGATGATAAAGAGATAAATTATTTAACTAAGGATGAAACTGTAAAGATAGAAAAATTTATAGAAGAAAATATGAGTGGGGGTAGCATTCCAGGACTATCCGTTAACATAGTTAAGGGTGATAAGACTGTTTATCAAAAAGGATTTGGATATTCAGATATAGATAAGAAAAAACCAGTTACTTCTCAATCCTTATTTGAAATAGGATCTAATAGTAAAGCTTTTACTGGCTTAGGTATTTTAAGTTTAGAAAAAAGTGGACAAATTAACCTTGAGGATGAAGTGGTTAAATATATACCTTGGTTAAAGGTAAAATATAAAGATAAGGAAGTATCAATAACAGTTGAGCAGTTACTGTACCACACAAGTGGTATACCTTTTAAGACTATAGATAAGATTCCAGTTTCTAATGAGGATAATGCACTTGAGGAAACAGTTAAAACTTTAGTAGGGATAGAACTAGACAGTGAGCCAGGTGAAAAATTTCAATATGCAACTATAAATTATGATGTTTTAGGACTAATTATTGAAAAAGTGACGGGAAAGACATATGAAAACTATATTGGTGCGACACGTTGCTAATTGAAAAGATTAGCCATTAACTAAAAAGTTAAGAGAACTAATAACTTGAAAAGTCAAATGATAGGGTAACGCCTTGAAGGGCTTTCTCTGATACTCCGAATAGCGAAACGTTAAGTATGAAATGTTTTGTTATAAGCTCGGTGAAGTCGGCTGAGGTTATCTCCTAACAGGTTAAGCTGAGGAAATGCGAACTAGAGGTAGTTGAGGATAATATAGGTCGGGAGTCCAAAAAATATCTATGGTAAGAATGGTTCAAGAGGACTGACGAAATTCCGAATGTACGGGTCTAAAAGTTTATGAAATAGAAATGTTTCACCTACCAAAGTTGTAGGGCATGTGAGGGTGAGTAAAAATCTTTGTTATGAAAATCCTTATACTGTTAAAGGCAGTATAAAGCATGCAGGCTCATAGGAATTACCTAAGGATATATGCAGGGATAAAGTTATTGGAACGTGGTAAGCTGATAACATGGAGGACTTACTTCCGTTGAAGTGGTAGCAAGGAAAAACGTAATGTTATAATTTGCTTTTATATCAGTGAAAGTAGTGGCACAGTACCGTTGAAACTCTAATAATAAGGAGTGGAGGGATAGCCACAAGTCAATGAAATTAGAAATATTTTATTATACAATACAACCAGGTTCGATTACGACTAAAAAGGAAGAACTTTGGGGAATCCCAATGATGACGCCAACTGGATGGGACCTTATGTGTTTGTAGGATTTCCCATAATGTTTATGTTGTACTAATAAAATAAAGTAGAATTTCGTTGATGGAACGCCGTATGAGGTGAAAGTCTCACGTACGGTGTGGAGGAGGGGAAAAGAAGGAGATAATATCAAGTTCTTACCTATTCCTATAAGAAGCTGTCTTAAAGCCAATGGGTTTAAATAATACCCACCTATTTAAAAACGAAGCTATAAATGCACATATGACTAGTGGATATAAAATTGGATTTTTAAAACCACAATTATATGAAGCGCCAGTGTATAGAGGAAATAAACCAGCTGGATATATCATATCTAGCGGTGAGGATATGGCAAAATGGCTTAAGATTCAAATGGGTACTATGAATGAAGTGAAATTTGATAAGGACATAATTAAAAAGTCCCAAGAAGCCAATATAGGGGTTAGTGTCGAAGGCAATGAGTTATTCTATGCTAGCGGTTGGTATGTTTATCAAAAAACACAGGTTTCTCATGCTGGAGGAAATACTAACTATTCTTCGTATATAATATTTAATCCCCAAGAGAAAATTGGAGTCGCAGTATTAAGTAATATTAACTCTAAGACTGTACAAAGAACTGGATTCGGTATTTATGGTATATTGCAAGGAAAATCACTTAGAAAAGAGGTAAAAGATTTAAATATAAATGCAGATAAAGTGGCTGTTGTCATCATGTGTATTTCGAGTTTAATAGCTTTAGTGACTTTATTTTTTATGATAAAAGCTTTAAGAGATGTATTTAGAAAACAAAGATATTTTAAATTTAATGGTATAAAAAGTAGTTTAAGATTTATTTTTTCTTTACTATTTATGCTGGGATTAAGTTATTGTATATATTTAGTGCCACAGGTTTTATATAACGGAGTGTCATGGGGATTTGTGTTTGTTTGGCTTCCTAAAAGTGTTGAAGTGGCACTGTATTCAGTATATATAGCTATCTGGTTTACATATGTATATTTTATGTTTACAAGCTTTTTAAAAAAAGAAAAGGATAAAGGAATATTAGTATTATCTTTATTAAGCGTTTTAAGTGGATTTGGAAATGCTCTTATAATATTCACTATTAATATGGCTATAAATAGCAATAATACTTTAAAGGTTAAACTTTTAATATATTTCATTCTAGGAATTGTTCTTTATGTTTATGGACAAAAGATAATGAGAGAGAAATTAATAGATTTTACTAATGAAATAGTATATTCCAAGAGAATGGAAATTGTTAATAAATTACTAGGAGCTAAGTACAGCAAATTTGAACAAATTGAAAAAGGCAGAATTCAGTCCACTTTAAATAATGACACTGAGACTATTAGTAGATTCGTAAATATTTTAATAAGTGGTATAACTAGTGCTGTTACACTTATATGTTGCTTTATATATTTAGGAACTATAAATATATATGCATTGTTACTTTCTGTATTAATAATAGTACTTATTGTTGGTATTTATTATTTGGTTGGTAGATATGCTAATAAACTTGGAGAAGAGGCTAGAGACCTTCAAAATGTATTTTTCAAATTTATTAGTGACTTAATAGGTGGATTTAAAGAGTTAAGCTTAAATGCAAAAAGGAAAAATGAATTTGAGAAAGATATGGAAGAAAGTTGTGGTAAATATAAAGTTAAAAGAAGTAAGTCAGCATTAGCCTTTGCAAATATGTTTGTAATAGGAGAACTCTTATTTACTTTAGCAATTGGATCAGTAGTATTTATTTTCCCTTTAATTTTAAAAAATTTAGATTCAACTAGTCTTACAAGCTATGTTTTTATATTACTTTATATGACAGGTCCAGTTCATGGAATATTAAATACTATCCCAAATGCTATTGAAGTAAAAATTAGTTTAAAAAGAATAAATAGTTTAATTGATGAAATAACAGCTTCTACTAAGAAAGAAGATAACGTTATTGATGAAAACATTGTAGGTAATTTATCTTTAAAATTAAAAGATGTGGAATATGAATATGATAAAACAGATGGTCAATCATTCAAAGTAGGACCAATTAACTATGAATTCAAATCTGAAGAAATAGTTTTTATAACAGGTGGAAATGGAAGTGGAAAATCAACTTTAGCTAAGTTGTTAACAGGTTTATATTTGCCGTCCAAAGGTGAGATAACATTAAATGGTATAGTATCACAAAAACGATTAAGTGAAAGCTACTCAACAGTTTTTGCAGATTTTTATCTCTTTGATAAGCTTTATGGTATAAATTATAAAGGCAAAGAGGATGAAATACAAAGATACTTAGAAATATTACAACTAAGTGATAAAGTTCAAATTCAGGATGGAAAGTTCAGTACAACAAAATTATCAACAGGTCAGAAAAAGAGGCTAGCTTTATTAGTTACTTATTTAGAAGATAGACCTATTTATTTGTTTGATGAATGGGCAGCAGACCAAGACCCTGAGTTTAGATTATTCTTTTATGATACTTTGATACCAGAATTGAAGGCTAAGGGAAAATGTGTAATAGCTGTAACTCATGATGATAGGTACTTTAATCTTGCAGATAGAGTTATAAAAATGGAATTTGGTAAGATAAGTGACTCATAAATACTGTAGCGAGGTGATAATGTGGTTAAAAATAATAAATTAAATAAAAATAATATAGATAATTTTATGTCATTAACTAGCTTACAACAAGGAATGTTGTTTCATTATATTAGTGATGAAGAAAGTAACATGTATCATGAGCAGTTAAGTTTAACTCTTAGAGGAGACTTGAAATTAGAGCTATTACGAAGAGCTTTGCAGTTTGTAATAGATAGTAATGAGATGTTAAGAACGATCTTTAGGTGGAAGGGAATAGAAAAACCAGTACAAGTTGTTCTTAAGCAACATGAAATTCCAATAAAATATTTAGATTTTACAAATGAAGAAGATAAAGAAGGCTTAATAATAGAAGTTAAAGTAGAGGATTTAAATAATAGAATAGATATAACAAGAGAAACTTTAAGAATTTACTTATGTAAGTTAGATGAAAGTACTCATGAGATGATTATAAGCAATCACCATATTTTATATGATGGTTGGAGTAACGGAATAATACTGAAGGGAGTTATGGAAGTATATAATTGTTTATACGAGGAGAAAGATTTTAAAAAGCTTAATAAAACAAGGTTTAGCCAGTTTATTAAATATTTAAATACTATAAATAAAGAAGAAGAAAAAAAATATTGGTCAAACTATCTAGAAGGACTAGATGATAAGGATGATTACTTTAGTTGTAAAGAAGTAGGAGTTCATAAAGAAATATCTTACAAGATAGATGATATTAAGGCAAATAAAATTAAGGATTTTTCAAAAGAAAATAAGGTTCTATTATCATCAATATTATATGGAGCGTGGGGAATATTACTTCAGAAGTTTAATTCTTCAAATGAAGTCTTATTTGGTACAACAGTTTCAGGAAGACCAGAAAATATAGGTTCTATAGATAAAATGGTAGGATTATTTATAAATACTATACCCTTAAGAGTAAAATCGGATGAGAAAACTACACTAATAGGGTTAATAAATTATTTAGATAAAAATCTTAATGAAAGAAAAGGTTTTGAGAATACATCTTTAATAGACATAAAAGAGTATTGTGGACTAAAAGTTAATGAAGAGATTTTTAATTCAATAGTTACTATAGAGAATTATCCTTTAGATCTTAGTTCAAACAAAGAAAATATATTATCTATAGAAGAGTTTTCAATTGTGGAGCAAACAAACTATAACATGGCTCTAGAGATATTAACTTTTGATGGAATTGAGTTTAAGTTTAATTTTAATAGCTTATCTATAGATGAAAGTATAGTTGAGAAATTGGGAATTTATTTAGAAAGGATTATAGAAAATTTATTAAATAATCCTAACATTTGTATAGAAAATGTAGATTTATTATCAGAAGCAGAGAAAAATCAAATACTATATGAGTTTAATGATACAAAGGCAGATTATCCAAAGGATAAAACAATCCATGAGTTATTTGAAGCTAAAGTAGAGAAAACACCTGATAATATGGCAGTGGTATTTGAAGAAAATAAATTAACTTATAGAAAGTTAAATGAAAGAGCAAACAGTTTAGCTAGAGTGTTAAGAGATAAGGGTGTCAAAGCTGATTCTATAGTAGGAATAATGGTAGAAAGATCACTAGAAATGATAGTAGGAATAATGGGAATCTTGAAAGCAGGAGGGGCTTATTTACCGATAGACCCGAACTATCCTAAGGAAAGAATAGAATATATGTTAAAGGATAGTGAGAGTAAAATTTTATTAAGTAAGGGAGATTTATTAGAAACTATAGAGTTTGATGGTGAAGTTATTGATTTGTTTAGTGAAGAGTTATTTAGAAATGAAGCATGTAACTTAGAGAAAATAAGTAACTCAAGTAGCTTAGCGTATGTGATATATACATCAGGAACAACGGGACCCCCTAAAGGCGTAATGTGTGAACACAAAAATGTTGTTAGGTTAGTTAAGAATACAAACTATATAGGATTTAAAGAGGATGATAAAATTCTTCAAACTGGTTCCATGGTATTTGATGCATCGACCTTTGAAGTTTGGGGGGCACTACTTAATGGACTAGAGTTATATTTAGCTAAAAATGAAACGATTATATTACCTGAACTTTTAGAGGAGTTTGTAGTTAGAAATAATATTACAATATTATGGTTAACATCTGAACTGTTTAATCAAATAGCTGAAGAAAATATAAATGTATTCAAAAATTTAAGGTATCTATTGGCTGGTGGAGATATTTTATCACCAAAGTATATTAGCTTAGTGAGAAAACAATTTACTAATCTTAAAATTGTAAATGGGTATGGACCAACTGAAAATACAACATTCTCTACAACTTACCTAATTGAAAAAGAATATAGTTCCAATATACCAATAGGAAAACCAATAGCTAATTCACAAGCTTATATATTAGATGCAAATTATAACTTAACACCAATAGGCGTTTGTGGAGAGTTGATTGTAAGTGGAGATGGATTAGCGAAAGGATATCTGAATAGACCAGAGTTAACAGCCCAAAAGTTCGTAGACAATCCATTTGAACCAGGAACTAAGATGTATAAAACAGGAGACTTAGCTAGATGGTTACCAGATGGAAACATAGAGTTCTTAGGAAGAATAGATAATCAGGTTAAGATAAGAGGATTCAGAATAGAACTTGGTGAGATAGAAAATAGATTATTACAACATGAAAGTATTAAAGAGGCAGCAGTTTTAGTTAAGGAAAATAAAGATGGTGAGAAATATATATGTGCCTATGTTATAAGTGATAAAAAACTTCAAGAGTTAGATTTAAAAGGTTACTTAAAAGAAACATTGCCAGAATATATGGTCCCAGCTTACTTTGTGGAATTAGAGAAAATGCCGCTTACAGCGAATGGAAAGCTTGATAGAAGGGCGCTTCCAGAACCAAACTTAGATGCAACTTTAACTGAATATGAAGCTCCAAGAAACGCAGTTGAAGAGACTTTAGCAAAATTATGGAGTGAAATATTAGGGGTTGAAAAAGTAGGTATAAATGATAACTTCTTTGATCTTGGAGGACATTCTTTAAAAGCTACAATACTTATGTCTAAGATTCATAAGGAATTAAACAAAGAGGTACCTTTAAAAAAGTTATTTAAGTCGCCAACAATAAAAGAGTTAGGTAAATATATTGAAAGTGCAGAAGAAAATCTTTACTCAAAGATAGAAAAAGTAGAGGAAAAAGAATACTATGAAGCATCTTCAGCTCAAAAGAGAATGTACATGCTTCAACAATTTGATAAAGATAGTACAGCTTATAATATGCCAGCAGTTTTTGAGTTAGAAGGTAAAGTTGATAATAATATTATAGAAGAAACTTTTAGAAAGCTAACACAAAGACATGAGGCATTAAGAACTTATTTTGAAGCCTTAAATGGTGAAATAATACAGAAACTACAAAATGATCATGGAATCGTATTAAAGCATAGAAATCAAAGTGGAAATATAGAAGACATAATAAACAACTTTATAAGACCTTTTGATTTAAATAAGGCGCCATTATTCAGAGTAGAACTTGTAGAAAACAAAGAAAAAACTTATTTACTAATGGATATGCATCACATAATATCTGATGGTTTATCTATGAGGATATTAATAAACGAGTTTACTGAGCTTTACAGTGGAAAGACTTTAGAACCATTAAAACTTCAATATAAAGATTTTGCATTATGGCAGAATAAATTCTTAAAATCAGAAGAGATGAAGAAGCAAGAAGAATATTGGATAAATATATTTAACGATGAGATACCAGTGTTAAATATGCCTACTGACTATGAAAGACCTGCTATACAAAGTTTTGAAGGAGATAGTGTAAGTTTTGAAGTTCAGGAAGACTTAACCTTAAAATTGAGAAAACTTACAAAAGAAACAGGAACTACAATGCATATGGCACTATTATCAGCCTTCAATATACTACTATCAAAATATAGTGGACAAGAGGATATAGTAATAGGAACACCAGTAGCTGGAAGACCACATGCAGACCTTCAAAATATAATGGGTATGTTTGTAAACACATTAGTTTTAAGAAATAAGCCAGAAGGGGATAAGAAATATATAGATTTCTTAAAAGAAGTAAAAGAAAACTCTCTAAAGTCATATGAAAATCAAAGCTATCAACTTGAAGCTTTAGTAGAAAAGCTAGATATAAGAAGAGATACAAGTAGAAATCCATTGTTTGATGCTATGTTTAATATGGTTGATACGGTAACCGGTGTAGATATTAAATTAGATGATATTGAGTTGAAGCTATATAATAATAAAAATAAAGTATCTAAAGTTGACTTAACATTAAATGCTTTAGAAAAGGATAGAAAATTAAGCTTTACTATAGACTATTGTTCAAAACTATTTAAGAAAGAAACAATAGAAAGATTAAGCAGTCACTATATAAGAATCTTAGATAGCATAGTAAACAATGTGGAAATAAAATTAAATGAAGTTGATTTACTATCAGAAGCAGAGAAAAATCAAATATTATATGAGTTTAATGATACAAAGGCTGATTATCAACAAGATAAAACAATTCATGAGTTATTTGAAGCTCAAGTTGAAAAAACACCAGACAATATTGCAAT
This sequence comes from Clostridium punense, assembly GCF_017874425.1. Taxonomy (GTDB): domain Bacteria; phylum Bacillota; class Clostridia; order Clostridiales; family Clostridiaceae; genus Clostridium_J; species Clostridium_J punense. The sequence goes on along the minus strand of NZ_JAGGLL010000017.1, from coordinate 1,116 downwards.
AGTATTTGAAGAAAATAAGTTAACTTATAGAGAGTTAAATGAAAGAGCAAACAGTTTAGCTAGAGTATTAAGGAATAAGGGTGTTAAATCTGATTCTATAGTAGGAATAATGGTAGAAAGATCACTAGAGATGATAGTAGGAATAATGGGAATACTAAAAGCTGGCGGAGCCTACTTACCCATAGACCCGAACTATCCTAAGGAAAGAATAGAATATATGTTAAAGGATAGTGAGAGTAGGGTTTTATTAAGTAAAGATGATTTAGTAGAAAATATCGAGTTTGATGGAGCTTTTATAGACTTATATAATGAAGAATTGTTCAATAAAGATTGCAGTAATTTATATAAGATAAATAACTCAACTAATTTAGCTTATATTATCTATACTTCAGGAACTACCGGAAATCCTAAAGGAGCTATGATTGAACACAAATCATTGGTTAATAGATTAAATTGGATGCAAAAGAAATATCCAATAGGTGAAAAGGACACTATCTTACAGAAAACAACTTATACTTTTGACGTTTCTGTATGGGAGATTTTATGGTGGTCATTAGTAGGAGCAAAAGTATGTATGCTTAGCCCTAACGCTGAAAAAGACCCGATGAAAATAATAGAAACAATAGATAAGTATGAAGTAACAACAATACATTTTGTACCTTCCATGTTAGATGTTTTCTTATATTGTGTAGAAGAAAATCGAAACAATATAAATTTATCAAGTTTAAAACAAGTATTTTCAAGTGGAGAAGCATTAAACTTTAAGCAAGTATCAAAATTCTATAAAGAGTTTGATGGCGGCAAAAATCTTATAAATTTATACGGTCCAACGGAAGCAACTATAGATGTATCTTACTTTGACTGTAGTAAGGATAGTAAAAAAATAATACCAATAGGAATGCCCATAGATAATACTGAACTATATATTTTGAAGAATAAGGAACTTGTTCCAATAGGGGTAACAGGAGAGCTATATATAGCAGGTCATGGATTAGCAAGAGGGTATGTTAATAGGTCAGAATTAACAGCCCAAAAGTTCGTAGACAATCCATTTGAACCAGGAACTAAGATGTATAAAACAGGAGACTTAGCTAGATGGTTACCAGATGGAAACAT
>NZ_JAGGLL010000016.1 GCF_017874425.1 Clostridium punense | reverse complement strand
TATCAATATTGGTGTTCACAAGATTAGTATTGATATCTAGAAGGCGTTTGGTACGTTGTATTTTTTGGTAATTTTAAATTACTTGTAAAGTGGTGTATTTTAAGATAACCATAAATATTATTTATCTCCAAAAGCCTTATGAAGCAACATAAACCTTTATATATAACTGAAGGCTTAACTTTGTCTACCTAAAAAATTTTAAAATAAGGAGTGAGATTTATGAATAGTACATATACAGAAATTCAAGAAAAAGTTATTGATAAAACCTTAGCTTTCGTTAAAGAAACTCTATACGGAGAAGGTTCTGGTCATGACTACTGGCATGTTTATAGAGTCTGGAATAACGCAAAAGCCTTAGCTAAAAGTGAAACTTGTAATTCCTATATAGTAGAGCTTGGAGCACTACTTCATGATATTGCAGACCATAAATTCCATGGTGGTGATTTAACCGTTGGCCCTAGGGTTGCAAGAGAGTTTCTGGAAAAGTTAACGGTTGAGGAAGAGGTTATAAGTGCTGTATGTGAAATAATTGCAACTATTTCTTTTAAGGGTGCTAAAGTTGAATCAAAGATGAGTACTATTGAAGGTATGATAGTTCAAGATGCAGATAGACTTGATGCCATAGGTGCTATTGGAATTGCAAGAACCTTTGCTTATGGCGGCCACAAGGGACATGAAATGTATAACCCTGATATAAAGCCTCAGCTTCATGAAAGCTTTGAAGCTTATGCAAACTCTAAAGGAACAACTATAAATCATTTTTATGAAAAGCTCCTTCTTTTAAAGGACTTAATGAATACTGAAACTGCTAAAAAAGTGGCTGAGAAAAGACATAGTTACATGGAAGAGTTTTTAGATCAATTTTATAATGAGTGGAATGGAGTAATTTAGCCGTATCTGGTCACATTCTTTAAACTAAATCCCTCTAATTATAATACCATGAAGCAATGCACAAGATAGTCTTCTATTGCCACTGTATGAAATTAACCCCTATACCTTTTAGGCATAGGGGTTTAATTTCATATAGCTTTGTTTATTAGATATTTTTTAAAACTAATTCTTCTAAAGCACAAGCTAATTGGTCTGGGCAAGAAGTTTCCGTTCTACAAGGAGTTCCCTTTAGTTTTTTTACTACTTCCTTTACATCCATGCCTTCAAGAAGGCTTGCTAGTCCTTTAGTGTTTCCTGGACATCCTTTAACAAAGGAAACCTTTTTTAAAATATCATTTTCTACTTGAAAGTTTATTTCAGTTGCACAGCAACCGCTTGTCTTATAAGTGTATTCCATTATAATACTCCCCCACTTCTAAATATAGGTAACCAAAGTTAAAACTTAACTCCGTACTACTGTTACCTTGTTCTCTTAAGGCCTTTAAAGATGGATGAACTTGACTATAAATAAGATAAATTTTCACCCTAGACACCTATGTATACATATAAAATATAAATTCACTTTCACAAAATATCAAGAGCTAATATTAAGTATTGTAAAATATAATCAATGTTCATTTATTAATTACATACTTATCTCTCCTAATTTAATATATTTATAAATATATTAGTTCTAATTAACTTTCTATATTCAAACTGTTATGAAACATAGACCACTCTAAGTATTATTGTGTAGTTTGTTTATTAGGACATATATATAGAAACTCTTAATAACTCAGTGTTCTTCTATTTTAATTGTATTTAACTCCTCTACGTCTTTTGAAGAAATCCCTATTACAGTGAACTTTTAACCACTGAAGCTTTTCTTATGGAAGATATCTCCTTTATGGAATCTAAGAAACATTTTTTCAATTTTCTTACTAATTTTATGTAAATAAATGTTATAATATATATATAAGTTGTTGTAAAACTAATAACATGGAGGGTTTAAATGCAGAATATTGAGTTAAAATTCAAAAACTCAGGAACACACTTAGCAGCTGGTATCATATGGCTTGTAGTAGCTATAATCTATTCCTTTCAGCTATTGTTCTTTTCGATTTTTTCCCACTGCCTATACTATTCTTTATAATAATAGTTTTAAGTACTATGCTTGCTATCCATTCTCTCTCTTTACCAAAGAAGTCTTATGTGAAAATTATTTCAGATTATTTGCTTATTTATAGAGGCTTAGCTATTCCTTTCTATGAAATTAGTTTTTCTAGTATCTCCTATGCTGAAATTACTGCTGATAAGCTTTTTATTATACCAGTTGCCGGTTTTTATAAAAAGGAATTAGAAATTCGTGCTAACCTCCTATATAGGCAAGATTTTGAAATTCTACTTGGGGAACTTACCCAAAGAGGGATTGTAGTTAAAAATCTTTATAAAGATCCTTCTCTATAATCTTATATTATAAATACTTAGGGGAAAAGACCTGTGACCCTTTTTATGTTGATTCTTTATAGCTACTATATGTTTTGGCTAAAAACTTTTAATTTTAAAGGTTAATAAAATAAAATTCTATCACTTATTAAAAGGAGGATATGTAAAAATGGAAAACAACATGCAATGCTTAAGATGTAACGGTAAAATGGAATATTTAAAGGAGTATAGATTTGATTCTCAGGATAATAACAGAGGTCTTCTTAGTGCACTTTTTGATGTTGAAGAGCATTTAGTGTTTGATATTTATGTTTGTCCTAATTGTAGGCACACAGAGTTTTTCTATAATGGTTCTTTAACTAGATTTGATCGTTAACTTAAAATGCTTAAACTAAATATATTATCCTTTTAAAAAGCACTTCATAACTGAAGTGTTTTTTTCTAGCAAAATTTCTTTAGGTATAATTGTTGTTGAATTATGTAGAATATAAACTATAGCCCTCTATCTAACTTAATTCTGCCATAAAACTATTTACATAGGATATTTTTCTAAGATATATAATGTAGAAATTTATGCTTTACTACGTGTTTCACCTATTAGTTTTAACATTAAATGACTACGCTATATTAAAGTTAATATGCTAAAATACTATATAAGAACAATTACAGCATTAAAAGGAGATTCACTATGTCAATTATTTATAATGATTTATACCAATTCAGTACCTACGTACCACCTATAGATCTTACCTTTCATCAGTATTTATTACAAGCTGAAGAATCTGTTTTAGTTCATACAGGTGCTATGCAACAAGGTGAGGCATTATTACCCCAACTAAAAACAGCTCTTAATGATAAGAAATTAAGCTATATTTTCATTTCCCATTTTGAGTCTGATGAATGTGGTGCACTTTCCTTAATATTAAAGCACTTTCCAGAAGCCAAGGCAGTTTGCTCAGAAATTACAGCAAGACAGCTTAGTGGCTTTGGAATTACTAGCAAAGTACTAGTTAAAAAGCCTGGTGAAAAGCTTGTTACAAAAGATTATGAGTTAGAATTTATAAGCTACTTTTCTGAAATGCATTTATGGGAAGGTTTGCTTATGATAGAAAATAAACGTGGAATACTCTTTAGCAGCGATTTAATGTTTCGTCTTGGAAAAGCCGATAATGCCATAATAGAAGGCAGTTGGCAGGAAGAAGTAGCTAATATTACACCTCTTCAAGTTCCTGATCCTAATAGAAGATTGGAACTTCAAGAGACCTTAGGTAAGCTGACTCCTAAGTTTATTGCTACTGGCCATGGTCCTTGTGTTAAACTTTAACATTATTTATGAAATGAGGGATACAAATTGATACCTAAAAAGTTATTGGAAGTATTAAGCCATGAAAGTGTTGTTGCAATTGCCACAGAAGGAAAAGCAGGCGCTCATTTAGTTAACTCTTGGAATAGCTACGTAAAAATAACTACAGATGAGACTTTGCTTATTCCCGTAGGTGGAATGAAGGTTACTGAAGCTAATCTTCAGGAAAATAATAAAGTTCTCGTAACTATAGGAAGTCGTGAAGTTGAAGGATTCCACTCAAAGGGAACTGGCTTTTTAATTGAAGGTACCGGATCAATAATTTATGAAGGTCCTAGATTTAATAAAACTAAAGAAAGTTTTCCTTGGGCAAGAGCTGTTCTTGAAATAAGACCCTCAGCCATAACCCAAACACTATAATTATAAAATAATTATGATTGTTTTGTAATACACAAAAGACTTAAATAACATTAAAACCATGCATAATAGAAGAATTAATTTTCCTTTATGCATGGTTTATTAATATTATGGTTAACTACTTTACCGTTAAATTATTCCTTTGAAAAATAAGTTTGTGAAAGAGTATATTCGAGCTCAGTATTCTGTAAACTTCTACTGCTTTTTATTAGGCATCTGAAAATAAATAACAAGTCAAAGATGTGAAGGATATTCTGAGTTCACAAGCAAGCTTGTGCCGACAAGGAAACAGGTTCCGCAGATAGTGGGGCTATCAAAGGGTTCTGTTGACGAAGTATAGCACAAAATAGACGAGAAGATTGACTTATTTATTTTTTGAAGATGCCTTATCTAAGCATTTCTCTGGATTAAGAGTTATCGCTTCCCATTCACCCTTAGAGTTTTTCTTATACTGACCAACTTCCACATCTGTACCATTGGTTAGTGTGAAAAACTTTATAAGATAATCACTACCATCTGTTCCTTTAAAGGGAACACTTTTCACATATCCCTCAGTTTCCACAGGTAATCTTTCTTTAACTAAAGAACACCAGTCTCCATATTTAATACCTACCACAGCTTCTCCGTCATAAGACCAACCATGGTAAGGAGCACAAAGATAGTTTTCTCCACGAATGTCTATATCAGAAATTTTATAATCCTTGCCTTCTTTTATTAAGTAAATAAAACCATAATAATAAGCAAATTGCCCCATTCCCTTATCAGTACCTTCAATGGTTTCAATTTCAAAAAAGTAAGGTATGCTATTAGGATGATCCTCCCTCTTAGGAACTTCCTTCACCTTTAATAAACTTATATGGAGTATATTTTTAAAGGACTCTAGATAATCCTTATAACTCAATTTTTTCTTATAATCTGTACTTAAAAAATTATAGGCTATGGGATAAGGTGCTGAGCCTGTACCTAGAGAGCCGCACCCTGCATACTTGCCTTCTTCAATGTTTCCAGCTCCCTCTTTTAATATACTAAAATAATTTATGATTGTATCTTCAGGAGTTTTTAACATATCACTTGGTACTGTAATCTTATCTGGACTTTTCCCATAAAACTCATCAAAAAATTTATAATCCTTTACCCTATCATTAATGGCAGGAGATTTTGAAGGACGAAAAAACTTTTCCATATCCATTACTGGCTCCTTATTTTCCACCTTCTCCCCTTCCTTATGAATTACTTGGTTCTTAAAAACGCCTCCCATTACCATCTTTTCAGAATTCTTGTTGTGACTGTACATAGTAAACCCTACAATTGCTACTAATACTACTATTTCCAAGCCTACTACAATTTTAAAATCTTTCTTTCCCAAAAATGCTTTCCAGTTCATTTCCTTCCCTACTTTCTTAGTTTTTACAGTTGTCCCATAGCAACTTTTAGAAACTTAATATATAGCTATAAAATTTCCTCATATTAGAGTATACTTTCATATAATAAGATAAATTCCTCTTATCAAAACTTCTAATTAATGGTAAAATAGTCTTACTATTAGCTTCCTAGTAGAATTATTATTTTGAGGCTATAAAATCTTTAGATAATTAAGGCTTTAAAGGAAAGTACCAATTTACTTTTCAGTAATACAAATCAATTAAGTTGTGAATAAGTAAAAACTAAAAGTGAATAGTAAAAAATGTGATTAAAAATCATAAGTAACTTCTTGAGTTTTAACTATAACCATTACTTTTTCATTTTTACCTCTAACTACTTTGAACTACGAAAGGAGATATAGTTATGAACTTCTTGGACAAATTAGAAAGAAAATACGGAAGATATGCAATCAGAGATTTAATGAAATATATTGTAATTTTAAACTTTGCAGTATACTTAATTGCCTATGTGGTGTTCCCTAAAGGATATCTAGCAAGCTGGTTGGCACTTGTTCCTAGCCTTGTGCTTAAAGGACAGGTGTGGAGACTTTTCACCTTTATTTTTCTCCCTCCATATAGAAGCACCTTTTGGATACTGTTTACTCTCTATTTTTACTATATGTTAGGTTCTGCTCTAGAGCAGGAATGGGGAAGCTTTAAGTTCAACATTTACTACCTTACTGGAATTATAGGTACAATAATCGCAGCCTTCTTAGGTGGGGGAATAGGCTATGCTGAATATTTAAATATGTCTTTATTTTTAGCTTTTGCTTACATCTATCCTAACTATGAACTAATGCTTTTCTTTGTACTACCTTTAAAGGTTAAGTATTTAGCCTTAATTGATGTGCTTTTACTTTTGAAAGACTTCATTGGAGGACCATTTACTATAAAGCTAGTAATTATAGCCGCTTTTATAAATTTCTTCTTATTCTTTGGAAAAGACATGTTATCTCATGTTAACACAAGAAAAAAGGTTGTTAATAACAGGAAAAACTTCAAGGATAATAGACCTAAAGTTATATACATCTACAGATGCTCTATATGCGGTGCTACGGAAAAATCTCACCCTAATATGGAATTTAGGTACTGCTCAAAGTGTGATGGTCACCATGCTTACTGTTCAGAACACTTATTAAATCATGAACATATAAAAGAAGATAAGGCATCTGAAAATAAATAACAAGTCCAAAATGTGAAGGATATTTTGTAATAGACAAGGAAACAGGTTCCGCAGATAGTGGGGCTATCTAAGGGTTCTGTTGACGCAGTATATCACAAAATAGACGATCAGATTGACTTATTTATTTTTTGAAGATGCCTAAATAAAGAATAATGCAAAACAGCAGGGGCTTAGCTATCCCTGCTGTTTTATTATCCATCCATTTATATAATTTAAAAACTTCCCAAAATCCTCTAAATAATTAAGCAAAATATCAAGTATTATTTCTTCCATTTACTTGCATATAATCATGCACAAGTATGTTCCTAACATAATCCCTTTGCCCCACTAACATCTACTCAATTGGGACTGTAAACTCATTGAGAACCTTTAGTTCTGGGTCATTTTTATCTACAAGTTTAATAGTTACAAACTTTGCTCCCTCACTTACAGCTGAAAACTTTGTCATCTCAATGTATTCCTTATCATTACTACTTATTTTTTCAGCATGGGTTGGTTGCAAACCATGACCATTATCATCACGAGCAACTACAACTACTCCATCTGGGTAGCTCTTTGGAATTGTGAGCTCTATATCTGTAGTAGTAGGAGTTACAATTATCTTATTAAATTTCACTTCACCATCAACTTGCTCTTTCTTCACTTCCTTAACTTCTGAAGTGTTTTTAGTTACTTCTATCTTAAAATTCCAAGGTCCTGCTATTTTATTTTTACCATACTGCACCTTGTCTTTGTTATTCCAAAGTTCTTCTATTAACTTCCCAATTTTTATTTCTAAGTTGAACTTATCTGGTATTTCTACCCCCTTTGAAGTTATTGGAGCTAAATCAATTGTCTCTACTCCCATAAAATTAAATTCATCAATAAACTTTCCTTCAATACCTGAACCGCTTTGCAACCTCCCACTCCAAAAGTCCACTGCTATTTTTTCATCCTCTGTTAAAATCCCCGAATATCCTCCGTGAGAAAAAGGTTTATCCATGGTAATTGCATAGGATATAAATATATTAGCTCCATCACAAGCTATTTCAGTTATTTTCATAGCAATTCCATTATTCTTTACCTCTTGATTTACTGCCTCAGCATACTTATAATGATTGCCTTTAAGTATAAAATCCTTCTCACTTATGCTATCATCTCTTTTAAGTTGTTCAAAAATATTGTTTGGAATATTAACCTTTTCTGCTAATACTGGAGTTGCAATTCCCATAAGTGCCACCAAAGCCAAAGATGCTGCCATGGCTATATTTCTATTTCTCTTTGATTTTACTTTCATATATTTTTCTCCTTCTGAAATAGCCCTATTGGTTATTTCATCTATATTATCTGGTAATTTTATATCTTCAAATCCACTCATTAACTTTCTCTCCCTTCGAGCTTAGTTAGTAATTGAGCTTTAGCTCTATGCAAATAAGACTTTACTGTATTTTCTGGACACTCCATAGCTAAGGCTATGTCCTTTAAAGGTAAGTCTTGAAAATATTTCAATATAATAACCGTCTTATACTGTGAAGATAAAGAATCTATAGCACTATATAGGTCTATTTTTTCTTCTAAAGAAACCATTTCATAATTCTCATCTATACCATTTTCTTCAATACCCTCCACTGATGAATATCTGTCTTTTGCTTTTAGCCTATCGTTTGCATTATTAATTAGTATTCTAGTGAGCCAGGTTTTGAAAAACTCTGGTTTTTTAAGCTTATTAAGGTTTATATAAGCCTTATACACAGTTTCTTGGTAAACTTCTATTGCCTCTTCTTCATTTTTCATGTAAAGAAAGGCTGTCTTATAAAGGTATTCTTTATTCATATCTATTAAGGTAGTAAAGGCTTCTTTGCATCCACTTATTGCTTCTTTAACTAAACCTATTTGGGAATCTTTATTTCTATCTTTAAAGCCAGCTTTTATAATTTTCTTCAAGGAGTAAGTAAAAATACTTTCCACTACTCCACCTCCCATAATCAAATTCAATCTAGATTGTATTTACGTAGATTAGACTTCCGTGGATATCCAAAAGTTGCAGGAAAATAACTTTTTTTATTTTAAACTTCATTTCTGTCTGTTTTATCTAAGCGATTTATATCTCCAATTAATAATAAATTCTCATTGAGCAGGTCATAAATCATTATACTTTGCTATTTGTAATGCAAAGTATATAAGAAAAGACCCTATTGGGAACCCAATGAGGTCTTTTCTTATATAACTATACAAATATAACTCAATCTTAGAAAAGTTCTAAATAAACTTTAAGTATAAATCTAAAGCCTTGTTTACCTCTCCTTTTATAAGTTCAATAAAGTCGTTGTTATCGCCAGTTGTATGAGCTTTATCTAAAGCAGCATAATATTTAAGTCTATTTTCAACCCTTATTACAATTGGTGGATATCCATTCTTCATTAACTCTAAGTTCAAAAGTAATCTTGAAGTTCTACCATTTCCATCAATAAAAGGGTGAATTCCAACAAATATGATATGAACTAAAGCGGCTCTTTCCAATGGATGAAGTTTTACAGCTTCATTATTGTACCACTTAATAAACTCCTCCATCTTCTCTCTAACTAAAAATGGCTCTGGTGGAATGTGCTTGGCTCCTGCAATAATTACCTGTTGATCTCTATAGTTTCCGGCATAATTATCATCAATTCCTTTAAGTACTAGTCTATGAATATTTTTTATTTGCCACTCTGAAAAAGCTTCCATGTTTTTTACTATATCTTCTATATAAAGTATGGCTTCTTTATGGTTTATTATCTCTAAATGTTCTCTGATGGTTTTTCCACCAATTGTTATTCCCTCTAAAACAACTTTTGTTTCTAATAGTGTTAATGTATTCCCTTCAATTGCATTAGAGTTATATGTCCATTCTAAAAATAAGTTTTCTCTTATACTTTTAACTGTGTACTCTGGTAAAGGTCTTTTACTATCCAGTAGCGTTTTCTTTTCATCTATACTTTCAAACATAATCTATATCACTCCCTGCAGGTTATATTAATAATTGTAATTATATTTTTTATTAATTAAGATGTTTATATATAAGAAATCTTTTTAAGTCAATATATATAATTGTTATACTAATAAGTTCTATTATACTTATTATTATCTCACAAAAATCTCTAACAAAATAGCTAGAAATTACCTGCTAAAATTTAAAATTTAGAGAATACTAAGGTTATGTTCTAAAGTTTTCACTTAGAAATTTCATTATTGGTTGACTCTAATAAAATTTAAATCATTGTTAAATTATAAAGCTTAAATTTATGCTTATATTAATAAATGAGTAACCTTCCATTGATTATGCAATGACTGTTATTTATAATTTAACTCACCTAAGACCAATTGGCGTTAGCTCACTTATTGATTGTAGTTAATTATTTTTTAGTTTATGAGTCTTAATACTCACCCCTACTAGTATAAATAACCTTGGTATATTTCAAAAATAAATTACTAAAATAAGGAGTTATTATGGAAAAGAAAAAACATCCTATACAAGATTATATAATCAATGTGTTAAACTATATGGCTCAAGGGCTTTTTGCCTCTCTTATAATTGGATTAATTTTAAAACAAATTGGGGAAAAGGCTGGAATCCCAATGCTAGTGGAGTTTGGCAAAGTGGCTCAGTTAATGATGGGGCCAGCTATTGGAGCCGCTGTAGCCTATGGTATCAAAGCTCCTGTTCTGGCTATTTTTTCCTCTATTATTACTGGAACTCTTGGAGCTCAAACTCTCCTTGCAGGGGCTAACGGCGCTTATGGGATTAGAGTAGGTGAGCCTGTGGGTGCTCTTGTTGCAGCACTAATTGGAGCGGAGCTTGGGCGACTTGTTCATGGAAAAACAAAACTAAACATAATAGTAGTTCCTGCCACTACCATTATTGCCGGGGGAATTACAGCTTCTTTTATAAGTCCTTTTATGTCTTCCTTAATGACCACCTTAGGTGGAATGATTAACTATGCCACAGAGCTTCAGCCTATTCCTATGGGAATTTTGGTTTCTACCATTATGGGGATGGTTTTAACCCTTCCTATTAGCAGTGCAGCTCTAGCAATCTCCTTGAAGTTAAATGGTCTTGCAGCTGGTGCAGCAACAATCGGCTGCTGCGCTCAAATGGTAGGCTTTGCAATTTGTAGTTATAGAGAAAACCGTTTTGGCGGATTAATCGCTCAAGGTCTTGGAACTTCTATGCTTCAAGTTCCCAATATCATCAGAAATCCTATGATATGGATTCCGCCAACCCTTGCAAGTGCCATCCTAGGTCCTATTGGTTCTGCTATATTTAAGATGAGAAACACCCCTGTAGGTGCAGGAATGGGCACTAGTGGCCTTGTTGGACAGTTTGCTACAGTTGAAGCCATGGGAACAAGCTCTCTTTTGTTAATATTAATCCTTCATATTATAGCTCCAGCACTTTTAAGTCTTCTAATTTCAGAATTTATGCGTAAAAAAGGTTGGATTAAATATGGAGATATGAAGCTAGATTTATAAGAAAAAAAGTGCCATCCGCAGCTATAAGTGGATAGCACTTTCTTATTTGTAACTTGCTAATATTTTTACTTACTTATATCTAGTTCCAATTATCTGCATACTGACTTTTTTCAAACAACTCTTCTGGCTTTATATCAATCCACTGTTGAATACTTGTATTAGGGTTTTTCTCTATAAACTGTTTAACTATTTTGTTACCTAATCTATATCCAGCAAATTCAGGCACCCCTTCCTTAGTTCCATTTAATATAGGACCTATAAAACTACCATCTTTACTTGAAAGCTTATCTTTAATTTCTGTCCATACTTTTAGTTCTTCATCTCTACCCAAATCAGCAGACAATCTTAACTTGACCTCTGGAAATGCAATATTTGCGAAGCTTTCAGCTTTTCCTTCACTGATAATGCTATCTAGCATATTTGATTCTCCCAAGCAGCTTTTATCCATACTATGACAATACTCATGAGCAATTACATGTTGTAATTTTTCTTTATAATCCTTCTGTGATGGACTTACTACTAAAATCATTATTCCTGACTTTGGAGTCATAGCTCTTACAGACTCTTTAAACATCTTATATATTTTTGGATCTTCAACTAGAACATATATTGAAAACTTCTCACTTTCAGGTAGCATTTCCTTGCATTTAGATAAACTTTTTTCAATTATACCTTCTATTTCACCTTTTTCTTTTCTTAAACACTCTAAATCGTTCTCTAACCCCTTTGTATCCTCGATGGTTTTATCAAACAATGCTCTAGCATCCACAGCGTATTCCTTTTTTATAGGTTGAAAAACAGTTTTATTAAATAAGTTCTCTGAAATCCCATTATCACTTTTTTTAATATAGTCCTCTAAGTACTTGTCACAAAATACAATATTATCTCCTGTATCTAACTGCATTTTACTTGTATTAGTACTTTTTGTTGCTTTGGTACTGCAGCTAACACTTAATGTAGTAGCCATTATTAGAGCAATACAAGTTAAGATCCTAAACTTTTTCTTCATTCTCCATTATTCCTTCCCGTAGGCCTTTACAGCCTCATAAACATCATCTATTCCTTTTAAGTAATTATCAAAAGATTGCTCTACAATTACATCTGGTACAAAGCTGTCCTTATAACTTGGATCTAAATCAAAGTAGTCAGTTGAATAGTAAGCTTCTAATTTAGAATTTGGAAGGGTAAACATGTGCATATATCCATAGCCATTCACATTTCCCCCGGTAGGCTCCCCAAAGAAAATTGCATTAGTAGACTTATTAAGACTATTACAAGCTATTACCCCTGAAGAAAAGGTTTGCCTACCTGTTATTACGAAAACTTTCCCCTTATCCCTAAGCTTTTTTACATCATTGAGCTGCGTTATAAAGTCATCCATTAATCTTGAATTACCACCAGCATTATTTCTTAAATCTATGACAAACTTATCTACCTCTTTTTCTTTAAGCTCCTTAATTAAACCATCAGTAAATTCATGAAAGTTTGGTAGCTGCTCGTAATTTTTTTCTCCATACTCCTTTGCAATCTGCCTATCAATGCATTGGTTATACTGAAAATACAATATTTTATCTTCTGGAATATACTTATACCAGTAAAGCTGCCAATTTGGATCATTTTCATCATATTGACTGCTTACTGGCTTTTCAGTATAGGAGTCTTGTACAGTTATTAAGTCTTTCTCTTCTAATTCTTTAGCTGTTAACGTAATAGTACTTTCTATACCTTTAGCATCCTTAACAGTAAATTTAGCTTCATTGCCCTTTATTATTTTTAGTGCTTCTAATATCTGTGGCCTATTCAAGTAACTAATATTTAAAACCTTTAACCACTGCTGATTTTCATGAGAAACCATTTTATTCATCTTAGCCATTACTTCATTAATAGGAGTATTGTCTATTGCAATTAAAGTTTTTCCTATAATATCTTTATGTTCCTCATCAGTAGCATCAATTTTTAATTCTTCGCCAAACCAGCTTACACATATTGGATAAACAGCTATACTTTCATCGGTCCCAATACTCAATGTGGTGTGAGCATCCCCAATAGATGCAACTATTTCTTTCAGTCTCAACTTAACTTGAAGGTCTGTTAGTTTATTCAGCTCTTTCTTTAAATCATTACATTGTTTTTCTAGATTTTCCTTTGTAATCTTATGATATAAATTTTTATGATTCTTTTCCAAGGTTTCCTTTAAATAATCAATATCCTCACTCCATTGTTCCTTTGTAAGTTTCCTTGTTTCATTTGAGCTAACTCCATTTGTAGCTACCTCCTCAGTCTTTGGTTTATTACAAGCTGATAATGATAGAGCCACAGATATAATAAGACCTATGGAAATCCCTTTTTTCATAAATTTAAACATATATATCCCCCTTTTTTACCTTAGCTATGTCATAATAAAGAGTTAATTAACATAGCAACTAGTTCCCCTAGTAAAATTGTACCATTACATATAGATTTATGTAAATATTTTACACAACTTCTTTATTTTACTTAATACTTATTGACTTATACAATGTCATTGCTAAAATTTATATTAAGGTACTTTGATGGTAGCAAGTTATGTTTACTCTGCTTTTAATGGTTTTTGATTGGATAAAACAAATACCATAATAGTTTCAGAGCTTTCAGGGTTCAACATTGGCATTAGTCCCCTATACTTAAAAAAGCACATCATATTTAAAAAGCCCTTTAATCATGGAACTATAGATAATGCTATAAGTTTTAGCATTGCTTAATCCAATTTTCAATGGATAAATGAGTATTCAGCTAACATAATTTCTGAGAACAGTATCTATCCGAGGGTTAACTTGAATTAAATCAGTGAACTAATCTAAATTATTGCGGAGGTTGTAAATGAGGAGGAAACATGTGCTTTACGGAGTTTTTATAGCTTTAATAATTATAAAGCTTGTCTTACTAAAAATAAGCCACGAATATGGACTTAGTTTGATAATCAATTACCTTACAACTATAATTACTTTAGTCATAGTTACTATTGGACTTATAGTTGCAAAAAAAGAAAAGCTTTATTTTTTTATTCATATTCTTATTTTTCTATATTTGGGTTTAAATCTATGGAATATAGGTTCTAGTTTAGTAAGCACCCAAATGGTATTCTATTCTCCCAATGAAAAAAATGCATTAATTATAGAAGAATACTCATCATTACGCCATGGAAGTAGCTGGTTATATGAGCAAAAATACTATATCTTTAAAAGGAAATTACCCTGTTCTCCACTAAGCGGATATAAAACATTCTCTAGTAAGAGTTATAAAATGTCTTGGGTAAATGAAGATGAAGTTATGATACTTTATAGAAGTAATGATGCATCTAAGAATGTTACTGTAAAGTTTAATAAATAAAAATTAAATGCTATAAAACGTATAATGTCATGGATAAGTTAACTATAATTAACAGTAACTTTCCCATGACATTCCTTTGTTTTTGTAAAATATTGAGTATTTGTATGGAATTTAAAGCACCCAAAAGAAATTTTAATTAGTAAACTTTGAAGGCTCGCCATTCTTTCTTTAATAAATTTTAAAGTGAACTTAAAGTGCTTGGAATCTATGACTTTCCATTCTCTTTAAAAACCACAATTACATTTAATATGAAGATAATTAAACTTACAATAGCTATAGCTAAAAGCCAATTTGACCAACCCTCATGTCCTGAGGCGTTATTATCTGCTAATACCCCTTGAAACATAATCCCTGCAGCCATTGCTATTCCACAAAGAACATCAATAAATAAGTCAACCTTTTCAGCAAAACTTCTCTTATATTTATTCTCTGATAACTTCTTTATATGTAGTGCTTTATAGAAATTAACCAGCACAATTATAAATAGCACTATGTATGCTATAAACACAAAATGAAAATATGACATAACATCATTTAAAGGTTCAACTACCATACTACCCCTCCTAAATTTCATAATTAAGCAAACTTAATTATAGAGAACCAGAGTTAACACTTAACTTATACATGTGTCTTAACCTAGTTCCCTTAAAGCTTTTTCAGCCTGAATAAATTAAACTTTCCTTAATGTATAAAGCTCATTATCCTACTATACTATTGAAATAGACCTAAATTAAAAAAGGCATATTGCTCAGTAAATCTAAAATTTCAACTAGAAACTTCTATCTAATTTTACTAGCATAACTCCCAAATGCCCTTATGAATTATTGGTAAGTGCTCTTAAAAGGTTTTTGGTCTGCATAATAGGGTGATATATCCCCATCTATTTTCACAATTTCCTTACCATCTGATGAAAGCCCAACAATGTCAAAGTCAGACCCTTGAAACCTATTCATATATACTAGCCATATTTTCTTGCCTTCAGCTTCAATGATTTTTGCCTGTCCCTCAACATTTCTTCCCTTCTCCATTATTTTCACTTGATCGATTTCAGGATTACCAATTAGTCCAAAATATATTGGTAAGGAAGTTTTCTCTATGGTTGGAAAATACATATTACTTAAGCCAAACTTTTTAGCAACTAAACTTACATCCCCTTGAACTCCATCATAAACAACCTTATATCTTCCTAAGCTTTTCCTAACAAAGGCTGTTGAAAGGCTATCTTCTCCTAGGGTTTCATAGAATACTATACTTCCCCTATTAGTTTTTTCCTCGTGTATTATACTTAAGGGCTTAGAACTAGATAACTTTATTGCTTTCTCAGCACTTTTAATCCCAGTACTAAAATTAATTATTAAAATCACTAACACAACTATTAATCCTAAAATACCTATCTTTAATTTCTTATTCATTAAACTTTACCTACCCATATTATTTAGCTCCCTATAGGAAACCTCAGTGAAGATTTAAGTTATACATGCCCTATTTTGGTTCCCTCAAAGCTTTTTAACATTAATAAAATAACTTTTCATTTTAAAAATCTTATGGCTATACACTTCATGACTATATTTTCCTTTACAGCCACTTTTTCATTTCTGCTATGTTACAACCTTGAATTAATCAAAGCCACTATTTTATCATAAATATCCTCAACTTCAGTTATTCTTACACTTCCAATTTCAGTTCTTTCTTTATTAAAGTCTATATCCTGGAAGGCATCTCTTAATAACTGATTTACCTGTGGTGAAGCCCCCATTGATGCTTTTACTATATCTGTTTTACTAAATTCAGCAAGAACTACTCTTAACTTCGATGCCTCAAGATTAATTATTTCCTCAAAGGAAGATATCTTCTTACATATTGAAGGTTCTAAGCTCTCCTGCTTTCTTGCTTTAATGACACAAAACTCAACTTCAGTGTCCTCTATAGGGAAGCCATCAATTCCTGATCCTTCTATAATTTCACTCACAGGTGTTGGCTTTATATTGGCTAAAAATGAATTGCAAATTTCAATATTCCATCCAGAGTTTGTAAAGGTTTCTATTGCATTTTCTTTTGTTGCATAGGCAGTAGTGCTGAGTTTTTCAAGTAAATCCATATGTTTTTTATCATCTTTATTTATAAAAAACATTACTGACATAAAATTATCCTTAGTGATCCTATTTAGCTCCTTTACTACTTCTCCTGGTTGTTCAATGTTTTGAAGTCCCATATTACTAGTCATATTTACAACGGAGTTATCTCTAAAAGGAGCTTTTCTTGCGTCAAAAGCAATTAAACTTACCCTCTGGTATAGATCCTTAGCTTTATAATACTCTTTATTTCTTAGGAGTATTGTAGGACTGAAATCTGTGACAACAACGTAATTTTTTGTCTCAGTAAGGATCTTTTCAACAAGGTAGCCCTTCCCCGTTGCAATATCAATAATTGGTTCCTCACCTTGAAGATTTTTAATTACAAATTCCATTTGACTGTCCCAACCATTAATATAATCCTCAGTGTATATTTTTTTAAAAGCATTTTTAAACATTCTAGAACTTGTAGCAAAGTCTCTTTTCATTTCAAAATAAGTGGCCTTGTACCAGTAGTCAGCCCCATTGAGTTCTTCTTCAGGTGTATTCATTAGCTTGTTATAAATCTCTGTATTCTCCTTAAAAAACTTTTCTAAGGCACTTTCCCCCTGATCCCAAAGGTCATTTCTCGATAATTCATTAGTTAAGAATACTGCTATTTCATCCTTTACCTCATACTCTGAGTTACACCCTAAGCAACAGGCTTTCCCATTAATTATTCTATCTTCATTCTCCTCTTGTATATGCCACTCTAATTCCTTGTGACAACTTGGACATACAAGCATCTTTATATACTGTTTATGCATTTTTATTCCCCCATCACATTTAATCTTTTTAATTTAAACCCTACTTAAATTCACTGTACTTATAATTATACTTTAATTTACTTCTTATTTTTACTCCCTATATTAGCATCAAGCACCACTCCTATAATAAGCCCTAAAGATACACCTATAGCTATATTATTAAATATAACTCCAAAAGCAGCGCCAAACGCTATACCAAGAGCAAGGTAGGTACCCTTATTATTTGACTGCTTTTCATCTTCAGTATTACTTTTATTATCATTATCTTTATCTAAACCCATGAAAATCCTCCTTTTATATCCTGTTACTTATATAAAAGTTTACCCCACCATAAATCCTATAAATAAAATGAAAATTATAAGCCCTGATAACCCTAAGCTAATTATTATAGTAGAAAATCCTCTTAACAACCTCTTCCAATTAGTAGCTTCAGATAGTCCAATAAATCCTAGCACACAGTTAACTATACATATACCCAATACTATATTTAATGGGTGTATATTCAACCAAGTAGTTGTAAAATCAATTATTGACTGTACTGATATTGCTATAAAAAACAGCGCTATACACACAAAAGAAATTATAAACGACCATAAATTAATTTTTATCTTCATAGTTCTCTCCTCTTACTCTTATTAAATGTTTTTCACATGATGACTTATCATAAGCTAATCTCCTAAGAAACTTCTATATTTTATCCCTTACTCTATTACATTTATTCACCATATAGCTATAATTTGCAACCCCTCCAAAACACTCCCATTTAAAGAATGATTATAATACAAAAACTATGCCTCCTTTCTATTTCCTTGTTTATCAAATTCTTTCTTTAAAGCTATCTCTGTAGGAAATATAGAACCAACCAAAAACACAAGTTGCACACCGCAAACTATGGCACCAAAAGTCCCTATAACGTCTATCTCTTTACCAATTACAAAGCACATAGCTATGATAGAAAAAATTAGCATAATAGTACCTGACACTAGCCACAACCTTCCAAAATAACGGTGAGCAAAGTCCCAAGTTTCCTTGTTTTTCATAGACATAGAAGTTCTATATCCAAAAACCCCATTTACATCTTTTGGTCCACCTTTAATAAAATACTTGCCAAAGCCAATCATCGTAAAGGAAACTAACAAATTCATAACCATCATAAAAATCCAAAACCACACCATAACATCACCCCTTTTGCCTAATCAATATAATAACCCTTTAAATTTAATTTATTATATTGCTATCCCTTGAAAAACAAAGCTTAGACTAATCCATTCTATAGTCATAAACTTCATTTTTCACCTTTAGTTCAACTCCATTTATCTTTATAGTCTCATCATTGAGCCATTCCATATCAGCCTTTTCACAGTGATACCTCCAATAGATATTCTTGGACTTACCACTTTTATTATTCTTTAATGTGCCTAAAATTGCATACCCTGTAGTAGCCCCTCCATTATTTAAAGAAGCAGTTACAGTATATGTTCCATTTGGCGAAGTTGCCTCCGTAATATACTCCTGCCCGCGAATTCTTTGAATATCATAAAATGCCCAATTAATGAAATAAACTATCCCGCCAATGGTTGCTGCGAAAATTATGAAGGCTGTAGCGAGACGTTTTTTTGTTATTTGTTTCATGCCTTTCCCCCTAATATGCAACTATAAATTTATTGAAAATTATCCTTAGTATATCTGCTAAGGCTGTTGAACCTTGGTTTTCCTCTTTTTAAGAATCTGAAAGTAAACTTCCCTTACAAATTACTTGCGGTTTCTTTTAATAATTTACATATAACTTTATGTGAAATCACTGCTGAAATATTAGAAATAACTATGCATCCCACCGAAACTATTATTACTATGTGAGGTTTATCTAGACTTTTGGATGTTAAAGTTATAACAATGACATACATAAGACTTACAGTTGTTGCAATCATCAAAGTTAACTTTAGGGCATACGGTTTAAATTTAGCTACTATAGCTCCTATTAAGATTCCAATTACAATTGGAATAAGTATAAAATACAGCCCTATATGCATAATAGCTTGTTTCTTGATAAGTTCTGCTTCCATTTTTACACGTGTTTCCATACTCACAAATCCCCTCTTTTAAAACTAAAATCTTATTATGTGCAAAGCCTTCTTATAACAAAAACTCAATTAAATTAATTTTGGGAACCTATTGAGGCTACTTCTGTCCTAGTCTGCTTATCAAATAAACCCTAAGTTTTAAGCTTATATCTTTAATTAAATAGCTCTAGCCATTTAGGGTAATCAAATTGCCCCTTTGAAATTCGAATAAACTTGCCGAATATACCCAAGTGTGTTACTCCGCGCTCGTTATAAATAATAGGAGTATAAGTTGAAAATACATAAAAGTTTATCTTTTCAACCCTTATTGGTATCTTCTCATCCCCATCAACTTCAAGATATCGTACAAATCCCTTATCTTCACCTACTAAGGACATTTCCTCTCCAAATTCATTTTCCCAAAATCTCATATAACTTTCTTTAGTTGGATTTGTTGCCAAAGCTAAAATCATCATAAGAATAAAAAGACCACTAATAATATATTTCTTCCTTTTAAACCATGTATTCTTCAACTTTCCCCTCCATATTAAATGATTTTACCTATCCTTCAACGTATTTAATATAAGGTATATACTTATCATCCTTCTTAGCTAAAACTATATCTTGTCTGTCTTCAAGTTTATAAATCTCAGTGCCAACGCCTAGCACTGTTGCATTCCAGTTTTTAAAATTTCTCTTCACCTTAGTTTTATTTATTCTTCCTAAGGCACTTCCTTCTTTAACAGATATGCCCTTTACCCAATCAATATCTATTGCATTTTTATATACAGTGTTATCCATAATAAAAAAATCTGCATTTGTGTTAGTCTTCAAAAGCACTTCTGAAGTAGCATTATTTTTTGTTGACCTAAAACATCCTGTAATCAAAGAGGTTAAAAGTAGAAACAATACAATACCCCTAAGTCTTTTCAAGGCTATTCCTCCCTTTGATTCTATAATGAAGCTCTTAGCTTTTAGAGTATTCCTTCTAACATTTATCTTTCAAATAAATACGAGTTTCACTATCGAATTTCATAACATTAAACACGTGAGCTAACATTCCAATAATTAATATAACAGCCTCATATTTCCCTATTGAGAAATAATAAAATATACCCATGAACAAATTTATGATGCCGCTTATCTTATGTCTCTTCCTGCTTTCCTTTGTGTATTCACTTTTGTTTTCTACTACCTTATTTCTCATGATATTACTAGTCAAAAGTTTGCTATTTGAATAGCTTATGCCAATTTCCGCAATCCCTAAGACTAATAGAGAATAGAAAATAATTTGTGAAAAAATCATAAAATACCCCCTCGAAAGTGTTTATGTGATTAACTTAATTCATTTCATATATACTGACCCATTATAATATTATTAAATCCTAGACCAAGACCAACATTATTCAGTTGTAATATTAAAAGTTATTTCAAAGAATTCCAACGTGATGGAAATTGTTACAAGCTATATTCTTTTTTATACTCATAAACCTCACCACCAATACAATTTCTTATAGACTTTCCTATTCCACTCATATAATTCAACTGACAAAAAGTTTAAACCAAAATTAATATTATGAAATTAGAATCCTTTAAATTAAGGCTTTTGAAAGAGTTTCTTTTGCTTCATATAGTCAATAGCCTTAGTTTTATTCTTTTGCTCAGAAACATATTCTGCTTCATGCTTAACTCTATAATAGTAATTAAACCTTTCTTCTGAGAGAAGTCCTTCACAAATCGCCTTCTTAATCGCACAATCGGGTTCAGTTGTATGACTACAATTTGAAAACTTACATCCTCTGGATATTTCTAATATATCTTCAAATTCCTTATCAAAATTTTTTACTGAATTTATTATTTCATTAACCCCTTTTTTAACCCCCATTTTACAACTCCCTTTACTTACTGTCTCCTTCTTCTAACTTCTTCAAAATAAGATCAACCTTTTTATCAATTTCTCTGTTTCTTTCTACAAATCTTTTGAAACTCTTAGCTGCCTTATACAAGGCTACTCCAATTGCAATCCAGAGAACAACATTAATGATAGTTACAAGGATTACAGTATAATTTACTTCCATCTTTCTCTCTCCCCTTAATTCTAATAATTTTTCCTAGTTAAATTTTACAATACATATTCTTATAAATTATAAGGAACCCTGGGTAGTAGTAATCTACATTACATCTCTTCCTTGGCTCCCTATATAATTTTCAACTTGAAGCCTTACTTTGCTCCTTTTATCCCTTAACAGTATTAAATCTCTAATTTTATTCAAGATTTACTATTAACTTTTTACACTCACTACACTTATAAGCTTTAACTCTGGGGACACTAAACAAAGATTTATTTTCCATATCCTCTAAAGTTTCTGCTTCACTAGGAAACAACCCTAAGAATGGTTTGCTATCTTTTTGCATCCAAACTAAAGGTACTCTACTCCCATAAATGTATCCCTCAATTAACTCTTTGTCACAATAAGGGCAGTTCATTTATATCCGCCTCCGTTTAAAACCATTAGACATATTTACTGCTGCTTCCTCTCATAAGCAACCTTAGTTAAATCCATTTTAAAGCTAATTGGCCAATTCATTTTTGTTATGTCTTCTTTTTTTACTGAAATAGTAAAGTTTTCACTTTTTCCAAATTCACTATATAAACTCACATTACCCATAACTTTGCCCTCTTTGTCATAGATTTGGGGCGAATTCTCATGATTATAAAACATAGTATGCCCATTTTCCTTCATTTCCCTGGTAATAGTAACCAGTTCGCCTTTGTTCTTTTCAACCTTGTCTTCCTTTTTGAAGTAAAATTTTAAAAAATTATTGTCATCACCTTTTATGGTATCTAAATATATAGTTGTATTGTCATCCTTATACATTTCTTTATTTACCTTAATTTCATCCTTAAAGTAAGTATTAAGTTTTTCTCTATCTGGCATATAACTTTCATCTACTTTCAACCAAGCCTCTATTGGTTCAGTTTTGTAGTTATAGTACATATCCGTGAAGGTTAATATATCTAGCATACGTCTTTCCTTCTCTTTTCTATCTACCCTATAGCCTTCAACGCCCTTAGCTATCAATAATAAAAATACTAATCCAATTGCACCAATTTTAAACACATCTATAAGACTTTTAGGTTCTTTATTTTTCAATTCTCTCCCTCCATATTTGAATTGTTTATTATTATTAAGCCTTAACCCTACTAAATCCAAAACTACTAAATATTATCCTTATTTATACTTATGTTTCTGTAAATTAAATCCTCTCTTCTTTCAAAGCCAATTGATTCCCAGAACTTATTCCCTATATCATTGGTGCTAAACACCACAAGTGCGGCTTTATTTATTCCTTCCTTTTTTAAAGACTCTAGTGCAGCACTTACCAACGCTTCCCCTATGCTATTTCTACGATAGGCTGGATTAACTGCTGTATGATAAATGTATCCCCGTCTTCCATCATGACCACATAGGATTACTCCCACAACCTTATTGTCTGCCTCTGCCACAAAGCTGGTGGTAGGATTTCTTTTTAGAAAATTTTCTATACCTTCATATGAATCATCCAAACTACGCATCCCCATGCCCTTTGTATTTGTCCATAAATCATATACGCTTTCATAATCTTCTGTTGTTAATAATCTTATTTTCATGTTTATCCCCCCGAAAACATTTCTTACTACTCTAAATTACTTAAATAGAATCTTGTTCATTTCTTCCGTAATATCTACATCCTGGCTATTATAGATTTTCAAATTTCCGACCCCTATAAAGGTTCTTTCTGTTTCCATTGGAACTTTACAGTATGTTATAAAATACTCCTGCTGTGGTATATTAATTTTATATTCATTGCTATCTAATAAAACTCTTACATATGCAATTTTACTGTTATAATTCTTACCTACTAAGATTAAGTACTTGCCGTCACTAGTAGTTCTTATATCATCCTGGAAATAATTATCATTAAGTTCAACTCCCTCAATTTTATACTTTTTATTAATACCCTTTATTAATTCTACATTTGCTAACTTATTACCATATGAGAATAAAACAAACTTTTTATTATGAAGGTTTAATTCTTGCTTTATTTCTACTTTGTCTGTAATTACTACAGGTCTATTAATAATTTTCACTACACTCTCTTCCAACTGCATCTTATTATCAGCTATTGTGTAGGGCCTATAATATAAACTAAACCCTCCGTAAATCAAAACTAATATAACTAATGTATAATAGATTTTTTTCTTCATGTTCTTTCTCCCCTTTATCCCATTTTCATACTTTTAAGTTTTAGCTCTCTCTAAGCTTATAGTATTTTTCTAACATATAATTAAATATCATCATATGGAGCACAGCAAAAACCATTATGACTAAGGTCCATACCCTAAAATACAATGTTAAAAATAACAATAGAGCCAATGAATATCCTCTTATCTTCATCATTAGGTTAAACTTCTTTTCATCAACTATTTCATACTTATCTTTAGGCAATTCACAATAGGTATCTTTAATAGGAATTTGATTATTATCGGCAATTGTAGTTACCAAGACAATTATTGCTAATAAAGGAATCCCTATGCCTGGCATAAATACAAATAATATACCAATTATTAGTCTCATGATGCTTTCGGTACTCATATTCCCAATCCCCCTTTTAAGTGTTTATTTTAAAAACTACCTTATTATCTTACATAACCTTATTTTTACTACTTACTCCGTTTAACCCTCATCATCTCCCAGAAATTAATACCTATCTTCTCAAAAATAGTTATAAAAAAGCCGCTGAAATATTAAACCTCTTCAGCGACTTATCTTAAGCATTCATATATGTACTGTCCAACTGAACCTGTGACTTTCCCATGATTTATGGACACTTACCTTTTCTCTATTATGTTAACTCTATTATATCATACATAAATTGTAAAATAAACAAGATTTTTTACATTTATATTGTTTCAAGATTTCTACAGTCTTATCACTTTTTACATCTCAAGTATTTAAAGCGGTTTTAGACTCAGTTAACATATCATGGACTTCATCCTCAGCAACAGGCACAGGTTCTATGCCTGTTGGGATAATTAAATTAAAAGTGCCTCCCTTTATAGATTAGCACTTATAGTATTCCTAAATATAAATATCTGAAAACTCTACATTTACTTTTTCAACACTAGATAAGTTTTCTTTGATATGTACATGGCTCTCATTATCTGTAAGTCTTACTGGAAGCTTTACTATAAATTCACTTCCACAGCCTATCCTACTTTCCACTGAAACACTTCCACCATGAAGCTCTACTAAAGATTTAACTAAAGACAATCCAATTCCTGACCCTTCTGATCTTCTTCTTAAGCTATTATCTACTTGGGTAAATCTATCAAAAATCATCTGAAGCTTATCCTTAGGAATTCCTATGCCATTATCTTTAATAGATATAGCTACTGAATCCTCTCCATCATAAATATTAACCTCAATGGTACCTCCACCCTCAGTAAACTTAATTGCGTTTGAAAGCAAGTTAAGTATAATTCTTTCCATCATATCTATATCAAAAGCGATTATTTTTTCCTCTACCTCAGTATCAAAGATCACATTAATATTCTTAAGCCTAGTATATTCTACTACTGACAATGTTATATCTTCCACAACCTTTACAATATCATTATTTGAAGGATTAATCACCAGATTATTTTCTTCTAATTTATTTATATCAACAATATTATTTATTAATCTTAACAACCTAAAGCTGTTTTGCTTTTGCATTTTTATATATTTATTGTACTTTTTATGAAGCTCTTCATTAGTATTAACCTCAAAGGTTTCTAATAATTGTATACATCCTAAAATAATGTTTAAGGGAGTTTTTAGCTCATGGGACATGGTTGATAGAAACTGGGCCTTCAAATTGTTATATTCCTCTATTTCTTTAACCCTATCCCTTAACCCCTCTGTCATATTATCAAAAGCTTGTCCTACATCTCCTAAATCCCCTTTTGGACTAATATTAGTCTTAACCCATAGATTTCCTTCCATAACTTCCTTAGCTACTGCCTTCAATCTATTTATTGGTTTTATTATTCTGCTAGCAAATATAATTGCTATTGAAAAGGAAACTAAGTATATTATTATAAACAGTATTATATTCTTAGCAATCTCTTTCTTTTTCCCACCTAAAACGTGTCCTGAATCTGTTGTAACAAAGCAGCTCCATCCAAGGTCACCAATAGGATAATCTATACCAATTCTTTTCGTGCCATCAAATCCTGAATTCCTTCCATAGGTTTTAACCACTTCTCCTTTTAATGCTCTTCTTGCTGGAGAATCTTGTCTAATTTTTCTTTTTTCAAAAGGAATATTATCATTTCCATTTCTATAAACTAAGTTAGCATTTCTGTCTATTAGGCCAAAGGTGCTGCCATTACCTAACCTTTTGGCTGGAAATATAGATCTTATATCCTTTACATTAATAATACTTACTATAATACCCTTTAATTCTCCATTAACCCTAACTCCTCTTGCAATTGGAATGATTAAACTACTATCTACCACACTTGGTTTTATATTTCCTAGAACTTTATCTTGTCCTCTTATAACTTCCTTAACAAAGTCAACACTGCTCATATCCTTGTTTATTACTATTTCATCAGAACTGGCTATAACAACCCCCTTAGAGTCTGTCCAAGAATACTTTCCGTAAACCTTATCGTCTAGTGCTATGCTGGCAAAGTACTTTTTCATATCTTCACTATTCCAGTCAGGATTTCTAACTATAGCTTCACCAATTGCGTACTGAGTTGCCCAAGACCTTTCAATAAAACTAGTAAAGGAAGAACTTATGGCTTCTGCAAACTCTTCACTGGAATTTAGCTCAGCTTCAATGCTGGTTCTGAAATCTTGCCTAATTTCTATAACTCTCAAAGCAGATAGGGGAATTAAAGTTATAAAAATTAATAATATCATCTTAATCTTTATGGTATTTTGCTTCATTATATACTCCTATATAATCCGAAGAAATTAAATATATTACCTATATTTTACAGACTATTTTGACAAATATAAATAAATTATAGCAATTTATTCCATATAGGTCAATAATTATCAGTACAATTTTACATATTTAACCAACAAACCTGATAATTAATGGTACTTCACTAAGCAACTAAGAATTTAAATTGCTATATTCAAAGCACTTACTAAGTTTCTAATAAATATGATAGATAATTTCTTTTGCTATGAATAAATATCAGAAAACTCTACAGTAATTTTCTCTACCTTGTCATCCCCTAAGTCCATATTACCGGTGAAAACTTCACTATTTTCTACTAGTCTTACAGGAAGTTTAATTATAAACTCACTCCCTTTACCTAAATCACTCCTAACGCTTATAGTTCCTCCATGAAGTTCAATGAGTGCTTTTACAAGAGTCAATCCAATGCCACTTCCCTCGGTCCTTCTTCTTAATAGAAAGTCTGCTTGAGTAAAGGGTTCAAATATTTTACTATGCATGTCTTTAGCTATGCCACAGCCACTGTCCTTCACTGATATTACTATGCTTTCAGCCTTATCATAAATATTTACCTGAATTCTTCCTCCAACCTCTGTAAACTTTATTGCATTTGACAATAAGTTTAGTATAACTCTTTCTAGTTTGTCCTCATCACAAGCTAGAATCCTTTCTTCTACCTCAGTATCAAAGATTAAGGTAATTCCTTTGCTCTCTACATAGTCCACTACTGAAAGGGTAATGTTTTCAACAATATTAATTATATTTTTATTTTCTAATTCCAATTTAAAGAAGCCATTTTCAATTTTGTTCATATCAATAAAATTGTTAATAAGTCTTAATAGCCTGTAGCAATTTTGCTTCATTGAGGTTAAATACTTCTTCTTAGCCTCAAAATTTAGGTTGGTAATTCCTCTATAATAGTATTCTTCAAACTCTCTTTGGTCATCAAAACTTTTCTGAAGAAGTTGAATTCCCCCAAGAATAATATTCAATGGTGTTTTAAGCTCATGAGATACTATAGAAAACAGCTGAGTCTTTAACTCGTTATACTCTTTAGCTTGTTCAAGAAGTATGGATTTTTCTAATACATCCATTTCTAATTTATGTAATTTCTTTCTATCTGATATATCCCTTACAATAGCTGTTACATATAAATTTTCCTCTTGCTTAAAGGAAAATCCTGCTACTTCCACGTCCCACGTACTTCCATCATCTAGAAGTATTTTTTGCTCTAGAAAGTCCACTTCACATTCTCCTTCTAGTAGTTTTTTTATTCTACCCTCTACTAATTCCCTATACTTAGGATGAACCTTTAAGGTATCTCCCAAATTATAATCCTTTAACTTCTCTGCTTCAAAGTTTAGAGCTGCTTCATTAGCAATTATTTGTTTTCCATTTTCATAAACAAATACACCATAAGGCAACCTGTTTATTAATCTTTTGTACAGTTCTTCTCCTGCTTCAAGGCACTTTTCTAGATTCCTTTTTCTAGTAATATCCCTAAAACTCCAAACCCTTCCTCGAATCTCTCCGTTAACCTTTAGAGGCTGATGTATTCTTTCAATAACTTTACCATTCTTAAAGTAAATGTAATCTAAATTTTCTCTATTTTCTGCTTCAATAATATCTATGATTTCCAGAAATTTTTCTGAGTCTGCTAGTTTATCATTACAGTATTCTGCTAGCTTATATTTATCTGTTTCGTTGCTATATTTATCCTCTAGTTCCCATATATCTTTAAACCCTTTGTTTATGTTTATGATGTTAAACTTTTCATCCTTCACTATCATTCCATCTGTTGTAGATTCAAATACAGCTCTCATGATATTTTCACTTAGAGTTATTTCCTGTATTTTTTTATCGTAAGATTCAATAACCTGTTCTAGTTCATGAATTTTCTTATCTTTAATCTTTATATACTCTATTAGCTGCTTCTTCGTAAAACTTTCAAAGTTCATAGTCATCACTCTCTTCTAACAACAATTAATAATTAATAAGTCCTGAAAACTCTAATTTCATATATTTGACATAAACTAAAAAATACCTCCACAAGTTGCAAATTATTCTGAACCTTCTATCAACTCCCTCCTATTTGTATAGCCCTCCCCATCTATACTGTGATTTGTAAAAAATACAAAAAAATAAGTGCCAATACTTCTAACCTATGGAATTCAAAAGTAAAACTTAATAGATAAGCCTACTCTGAACTCTTTAAGCTTCTTAGGTAACCTGATTACTCTTAGAAACCTGTATCAGAAATATTGACACTTAATTAATTTATAATATTATTGAAACTCTTTATTATATAAACCCAAGGAAATTCTTAGTTTTCTCTATTTCTTTTCTAAACCCTCTACTTCAATAAGAACTTAAATCTTTGCTTATAATGCAGTTACTATTATATAGAATAATAAAATAATAGCCCCTGCAATAGCTGTAATCTTCCAACTTCCTTTTGTTTTTCTATGGTTGTTAATATTAGTACCTTGCTCTCTTAATTCAGCTTCCTTGTAAAGTTGTTGCCATTTAAGATTTGCTGTCATGAAAAATCATCTCCATATTTTTATTAAACCCTTATTTGTCTTTAATATTAAGATTTCTTTTCTGCATAATAATTTCTTAATATATATTATGGAATAAAGATATTTCAT
Source organism: Clostridium punense (assembly GCF_017874425.1). Taxonomy (GTDB): domain Bacteria; phylum Bacillota; class Clostridia; order Clostridiales; family Clostridiaceae; genus Clostridium_J; species Clostridium_J punense. The sequence continues at coordinate 79,601 of NZ_JAGGLL010000016.1, read as the reverse complement.
AAATATATGTAAGTCATTTTGCATCTACCTTAATATAAATTACTTAAAAATATCTTATAAGATAAAAGTAATATTGTAGCTTATATGAATCCATGAAATATTAAAAGTGAAGTTGAAAGGTACCCAGAGTTTTTAAACTACTTTTAAAAGAAAATAAAATACACTGCAACGCAAACTAACAAAATAGCTCCCCAAGCTCCAGCGTTTACAATCCAAGAATCATTTCTGCTGTACTTCTCTACATCAGGATTTCGTTGTCCCTTAAATTGTGAATCCTTTTCAGCTACTCTTTTGAATGCATCAATTGACATATTTATAACCCCCAATATATAAATAGTATTATTTACTACATTATATGATAGTTTTCGGAATTGTTCAAACATTCCACACTCTAAAAATCCCTTAATAACCTCTTTTAGTATAGAATAAAAGTATTGGCCTTGATTTACTAATTGTTCCTTCTATTAGCTACTAGTTCCTAACTGGCAGAAGGTTATGAGAATTATTAACGAATTATTCATACATATTTCCTCTAGCTTATTGTTTTCTATACTCTAAGTATGAAGCTAATCCTTTTAAGTGAAAAGGAAATAACAATTAAGATATAGTGAAACTAATATAAAAAAACTATTGAAGCTACTACAATTTTCTCTGTTGATACATATGTTGTAGATACTTACTCAATTCATTTGAATAACAAGATTTTAATTACCTGGATAAAAAAAAGGATTACACATGAATATTCATGTACAATCCTAGATAAATTATCTTATGCTTTTTATCCTTTAATAGCCTAATTACCAAGTAATAGTTCTATTAATTGAATAAGTCTTATTAATTGTTAATAGTCTTATTAATTGTTAATAGTCTTATTAACAAGCAGTTGAGCGGTAGATGTGATTTCTTGAAGAGTTGCTGTAATTTCCTCTGTTGATGCAGCTTGAGAGGATGCTATTAACCCAACCTTGTTAATCTCTGCAACTACTAAATCAATAGCAGCTTTTATATCTGAAAGTGCCCTTGATATCTTCTCTGCTGACTCGCTACTGCTTTGAGCAAGTTTTCTCATTTCCTTAGCAATAATATTAAAGCCTGCGCCCTCAGCCCCTGCTCTAGATGCTTCAATTGATGCATTAAGTCCTAATAAATTTGAATTCTTAGAAATTCCTTGAATAAGTGCAATTAAACTGTTAGATTCATCAATTTTAACACTAGTTTGATTCACAAGTTCAATAACTTTGTCTATACTTGAAGACAAGTCTTGTGAGGTAGAAGATATTTCTTCAGAACTTGCATTTGTTTGTTGCAATGCACCAAATAATGTATCAGATATTTCTTTAACTTCAGATTGCTTGTCCAAATTTTTATTATCAAAATCTACTTCTCTCATTGTAATCCCCTCCAATTTTAGTATATCACGGCCTTTATGTATAATCAATTAACATAACCTCTATGTATTAACAAAAGCTGTTGAAAAAACTTTTGTTAGGTTCTTGAAGGAATTATAAGTTCATTTTGTAGAGGAACTTTGTGGTAGATCATACTATTAATAAGTCCCTTCAAAGAAGTTCTTGCTACCCATAACTTTTTGAACATAATTTAGAAGTGGTTACTTCAAATCTTTGCTAATACTATTTTTTTTAAAGATTAAATCTTTTATATAACATTAAAAAGGGATGCAGCTGCACCCCTTTTTCTGAACTAAATATAATTAGATTGCATCATATTTAGTTTTATTAGTCTCTACTATAGTGGCATAATCCTTATCCTTAAGCTCTCCATTTTTACCTTGGAAAAGCTTTGAGTTAACTACTGCATCCATAGCAGTGCTAATCTCCTGCTCAGTGACTCCATCTTTTACATTTTTAAGTCTTAAGGTTACCTTTGAACCCTTAACATCTGTGAATCCCATTACTAAATCCTTACTCATAAAATCTCCTCCTTATTTCCTCTTATAAATTAAAATAAACTTTACCTCTTCTCCATTGATAAACTCAAAGCTTAAGTTTCTTAGCTGAATTAATCTGGAGCACCTGATTAAACTTATTGTCTTTACAAGTAGGTTATCTAACAGGGGTTTTAAACCTTCCTTAACTAGATAAACTACCCCTCTCATAGTTAAGCCTTCACAATGCTGAAGTCTTCTGCTCTTTTAACCTCATAAAGAGGATAAGCTAAAAGATTCTCCATAGCCTTTGCAAAGTTATAAATTTCTTCCTCAGTGGCAGCCTTATTCACCTTAGAAAATCTTTGGGATGAAAATACATCCTCACCCTTCTTATCAACCCCCACCTTATAAGTTAAAATAACTGCTGATGATTTTTTAATTGCATTTATCATAATATCAACTCCTTTCAATAATTAGATATGCAGTATGAAGGAAAATTTCCTGATTTTAAAAAAATTATTTATAATTATTTTTTTGCATTTGAATTCTAGCTTTAGCAAACTAAAAATAAGACTCACTTTATACCTGAAGACTAACTTTATTCCTTTTGGCTTTTAAGAATTAAACAAGGCACTTCCTCGTCTTGTGAGCCTATAATTATTATTAAGAGAGTCTTATTATTTTTTTGTTATTATATTTTTATTATTTATAGGACATTTCTGTCTCATTAAAGAGGACAAATTTGTCCTATAAGTAAGGACATCCTTGTCGTATTTTATAGGACATTTTTGTCTTAGAGAAACCTTGTGAACAACTTTGTGGATAGTAATTGTTAATAACTTTGTGGATAATGTGGATTAAAATTAGGATTATTGTGAAAATTCCTCCACAATGGGAGTTTTATAGTGCTAAGCTCTGTGGATAACTTCTAATTTTCATGTTAATAGTTTTTATGCACTCATTTTATTAATTCACAGTTTAAGTTCTTTTCCATATTTTTAAATCCTTATGTTGCAATTTGTGTCTTTTGCTACTATATAGCTAAGAACCTTAAATTTAGTATGGAAATTTGTTCATCTCCATACTAAATTACATATCCACACTACATTGAGCCTGTATATCTCTTTTAGAAAAGCTACTTCTTGGAAGTAATAAATTAATACTTAAGTGGTTTCTCCATATATCTGTTTATACATTACTCTTCTTTAACATATAGTTTATTTTCATCGTACTGTTCATAACCTAGAAGTAAGGCCTCTAGGTAATTAAGGTCATAATTTCTTTGGTCATAGCTATTAAAGGTTTTCTTCTTATCACTGGTTTTTCTACTATTATTTTCACTTGGAGCAGGACTTTTAAAAGGATTATACTTGCTTCCATGACTACTTGGCACAGGACTCTTAAAAGGATTATACTTACTTCTGTGACTACTTGTCCTATAGGAGTTTGATTCATTCCTATGTCTTAGCTTGTCTCCATCAATTTCGGTACTCATATCCCTTTGCCATTTCAGCCACTGCTGATCTGGGCTTTTATCATTATTTTTAGGGCTTTGCTTATTCTCCTTGGCTTTTCCTCGGTATATATTTTTAGTTCTTTCCTCTTTATTATCCTCCACAGTGGCCATTGTCTCAAATTCTAGTTCATCCCGATAATTTTCATTAGTGGTGGCACCTTGGGGTACTTCTTCGGTCTCCTTAGTTTCTAGGATATCCTGTTCTACCTCTTCACTGACTTTATCCACAACTACATATAAGTTAGATGAACTTCCTCTTCTTGTGCTTTTAACTAGGCCAAGACCTATTAGTTCCTCTAAATATCTTTGAATAGTTTTAGAGGATTTATTTAAAGCATTTGCAAGATAACCTTGTGAGGGAAAGCAAGATTTCTTCTCCCCATAACACATTTTTTGTAACAAGATATATAATCTAAAAGCTCCATCGGAAATTTCTTTTAACTCTATAATTTCATTACTTATCTTTGTATATCCCATAATTCTATCCCTCAGCAAATTCTATATGCTGCTAAAGGATCACACCCCCAAATCCTCAGATTTTATTAAGACATCCTTGTCTCAAAGATTAAATATGCAGTTTGGTGATGTTTTGCATAACCCCAATAACAATTTACATTTTATTCACAAATGTAAATAGAGTAAATTCTAAATCTGTAGTATAATATAATAGTTATAAAAATATTTCGGTTCCCTAAAGATTTTTGATTTAAGAAGTCACAAAAATACAATGGGCTGAATAAGTAAACATTATGAAATTCTTTATATAAATTAATCGCTTATAGCTAACCATATTTATTCCACATTTTTATCAATCCATAATTCCAATACCTTATTGTATAAACCTGTGATATGAGGACATCTTTTCTTATGTAATATGTTGTACCTGCGTATTATTGTAATTACAAAAACAAGCTAATCTTCACATTTATTAAATTAAGAACAAATTCATTTTATATGAAGGGGGTTTTTACATGAAAGATATGACAAAGGGTAGTGAGGCCAAACTTATATTTTATTTTGCTCTTCCCATGTTAGTGGGAAACATATTTCAGCAGTTATATAATACTGTTGATAGCATCATTGTTGGAAAGTTTTTAGGTAAGGATGCACTAGCTGCAGTAGGCACCAGCTTTCCTATAATTTTCTTACTTATTTCCTTAATCATGGGGGTAACCATGGGATCAACTATTTTAATATCTCAATACTTTGGGGCAAAAGATATGGAGAAAGTTAAAAAGACCATAGATACAGCCTATATCACCTTATTTTTTGCATCTATTTTTGTTACAATTTTAGGTCTTATAATTGGCGGCCCTATTTTAAGACTTATAAATGTGCCTGATGAAATTTTTGCTGCCTCTAAGGAGTATCTTGATATAACCTTTATTGGTCTTATCGGAATGTTTGGTTATAACTCTGTCAGTGCTATTTTAAGAGGACTTGGAGATTCTAAAACACCAGTGTATTTCTTAATTATCTCTTCTATAATAAACATATTTTTAGATCTTTTATTTATTTTAGAGTTTAATATGGGGGTAGGTGGAGCTGCTTGGGCCACTATCATTTCTCAAGCCATATCCTTTATTTTAGCAGTAATATATTTAAATAAACGTCATAAGGTTCTTAAAATTAATATAAGACACTTAGAGTTTGATAAGGATATACTTAAAAGGAGCATTAAGATAGGACTTCCCTCAGGAATTCAACAAATGGTATTTTCTTTTGGAATGATGATGCTTCAGGGGCTTATCAATGGCTTTGGAGGAAATACTATGGCTGCCTATGCTGCTGCCTCAAAAATAGATTCCTTTTCTTCCATGCCAATAATGAATTTTGGAGCTGCAATTTCTACCTTTGTTGGTCAAAATATTGGTGCTAACAAGCCAGAAAGAGTACGAAAAGGGCTTAATACAACCTTAATAATGTCTACAGTAATGTCCATTGGAATAGCTTTAATATTAATTATCTTTGCAAAGCCATTAGTTCAGATTTTCACTAGCGAAGCTGAAGTAGTTGCTCAAGGTGTTAATTATATAAATATTGTTGCTCCCTTCTATTTTGTGGTTGGTGCCATGTTTATTATAAACGGTGTTCATAGAGGAGCTGGAGAAGCTATTTTTCCAATGATAATATCTATATTATCTCTTTGGCTTATAAGACTTCCTATAGCTTATGTACTATCTTCTCCACTTGGAAGTAGTGGAATTTGGTGGTCTATCCCTGCTGGTTGGACCTTTGGAGCTATAGCCACTGTAATTTACTACCGTTCTGGAAGATGGAAAAACAAGTCCATTATAAACCTTGATGAAAATAAAAAAGATAGCTCTAACTAATTATTAAGTATAAAGTTTTTTGGAGCTTTTGTTCCATTGATTAAAAACTCTTAGTAACTACAGTTATAACCATTACTTAACAAGGATTTTAAAATAGATAGCATGGTAAAATAAAAACTTCCAGCTGTGATAAAATTTAATTTATCATAACTGGAAGTTTTGTTATATATATTTTCAGTTAATGGGTACTTAAGTTGATATTGGATAATAAAAATAAACTTTTAGCCTAGTCATGAGACTAATTTAGCTGCCTTGATGAAGCCATTGATTTTCTTTTCGATTTCAGTGGCTTTAAACTTTCCAATATATTTAATGCATTATACAGAGCTACTTACTTTAATCACTACATTACAGAAAGTGCCCATAGGTATAAAGAAGCCACTGTTCCATAAGGAGAGTATCTCTTTTTGTATCTTTCAAACTTTTCCTTTGGCAGTTCTTTAAGTCCATATAAGTTCATCATTCCTCTACGAATAGCTAAATCGCCAAAACTTACTACATCAGGACGGCAAAGAGAGAAAATCAAAAGCATTTCAGCAGTCCAAACTCCAACGCCTTTAAGAGCTGAAAGCTTTTTTACTATTTCTTCATCAGTTAAAGTATGAAGTGTGCTAAAGTCCACCTCACCAGAAATGGCAGCCTCAGCAATTCCTTTAATATATCCTACTTTCCTTAAGCTCATACCGCAACCTTGAATTTCTTCAATGCTTACCTTATCAATGTTTTCTGGTGCAACCACTCCAATAACATTAATAAATCTATTCCAAACAGTTTCTGCAGCCTTGCTTGAAATTTGTTGGCTAACAATACTTGAAATTAGTGCTTCAAAGGGATTCGGAGTAATCTCACGCTGTATCATTCCTATTTTTTCAATAGCTGCCCCTAGCTTTTTATCCTTCTTCTTTAAGTATTCTATTTCTTTTTCTCCGTACTTGAAAAACTCCATTTTTATTCTCCGTTCATAAAAATTTAGGATTATAGACTTACTACTACTTTACTTAATCACCTTTCCATCCTTAAATTCCTCATAGTATTCTGTTTATTATCATTATTAAATCTTACCCCTTTATCATTACTCTACTTATACCTTAAAAGTTAGTGTTTTTCATTAGTATTATTTTAAGCTTTTTAGCTATGAGCTTTCAATATTTTTTCTCTTCTTTTCCTTATTAATTATTGCAGTTATAAATAAAGCAGTACCAATTACAAAGCCTAAGATTCCTATTATATAAACCTTCAGTAGAAACTTATTTTTAGCTGCATTCTTTCTAAGTTCTTCCTTTGTTCCTTCATCAAACCCAAACTTAATATTGTTAATTTCTTCTTTACTTAAATTTAGCTGACTTTCATCTAGGTTTAAAGAGTAAATTAAGGCACCTTTATCACCTTGCGCATTATAATTGAAGTTAAAACTTTTAGGTTTATAGCCACCCTTTATTACCGCTTCCTTAACTAAGTATACCTTATTTACGAATTCTTCTTTTGTTACCTGATCCCCTACAAATCCAATACTTATTGCTGGTTGCTCTTTTATATTCTTGGAATATTCATCAGTAAACAAGTACTTACCTCGTTCTATCTCAAAACTAGTAGCTACAGCCTTTAAATCAGGAACTTTTTCCTTTAATTCTTCATATAAAATCTTGCTTAATTGCTCTCCAAACTTTCTTGCAATTTTTTGCTCAGCAGAGTAGGAATAATAGTATTCATCATAAAACCTACCATCACCCTTAATATCTATTACGAATTTAATATTCTCTTTTTTAGACTCTATATTTGCAGCATAGTTATGGAACTTAAAATTATACCCAATACTAATAATCTCAAAATCCTTATCACTATAATTAGCTGAAATATATTTACTTATCTCTCTTTTAGCAAAATATTTACTTAAGGGATTTCCATTAAACTCATTATAAATAAATCCTACTAAAAAAACTAGAATTATTAAGATAAACCCAAATATCTTTTTCATTACTACACCCCTTTACTCATTAAAACCAAATCTTTTTAATACAATACCCCATAATAGTTCCTATTAGTGTGAGAACTCCACAAATTATAGCTATTATTCCTATTGGCATTCCTTCACCCAAAAATACTACACTACCTATAAAAAATACAACTGTCACAATAATAGGTGGTAGCCATATTTTTTTAACTAGCCCATAAGAGGCAACCCCTAACAGTGGATAAATTATAATTGATTGAAGTGCTCTTTCTTCTCTAAGTATAAATAAAGCTAATAATGCTCCAACTACTACATAAGCAATTTTTATATTTAATAATCGGTATCTAATACTTTTCATAATCTTACTTTCCTTTTTTACAATAGCTAACTCTTCTTCATCAAAACCATTTGGCATACTTATTTCGTCACTTTTAAGTGCTTCCATGTATTCTTTGCATTGATTACAATTAGAAATATGCTGGTGAATTAAACCATTGCTTTCCTCACTAGTTAACCCATCAATGTATAGAGTCAACAAATCTTCAATGACTTTGCACCCTACTTCTCCCATCACAACTCTATCTCCTTTCTTAACCTTACCTTTACTCTATGAAAAGTAACCCTTGCCCAATTTTCACTTTTCCCTAAAATATCACCTATATCTTTAAAGCTTAATTCATTAACTACTCTAAAAAGTACTACCTGCCTAGAATCAAAATCTAAATTACTAATCTTCTTTAACACTTCTCTTAAAGTTTCTTTTCTTTCATAATTAGTTTCTAAAAGGTCTTGCGGATTTATATAGCTACTAAATTCATTAAGTTCACAAATGTTATACTTTTTATTCTTACTATATTGTTTAAGATAAACATTTCTTGCAATGCTATAGAGCCAAGTAGATATCTTACTTTCTCCTTTAAACCTATTTATACTTTTAAAGGCTTGAAAGAAGGTTTCCTGAAGAAGCTCCTCTGCACTGGACTTGTTTCCAGTCAAATAAATTAAATACTTAAATATTCCTTCACTATATTCTTTGTACAGATTATCAAACTCCCTCATAGTTCCCTCCTTTCATATTTAAATAACTTTTATAATTTTGTAGCCTACATCTATTAGTACAAATAAGTGGATATTCGTTACAGTAGAATAAAAATATTCCTACTATTTATTTTACAGTATAAATAGTATAGAGTTATAAAAATATGCAGATAAAAAGATGCAGGGCTCTTCAGCCTTGCATCTTTCCTCATACTTTTTACTTAAGCTCTATCTCAAAACTACTAGTTTGAAACTTGTGAATCCAAGTTACAGCAAATTTTAGAATATCATCTTTTACAGAGGCACTATCCACTGTTACTCCAAATTCTTTTATATATCTATCCTCATTACCTTCATAGTTATGCCAAAATTGACTGTAGAATTTACTACCTCCAATTAATGTTAAGTCTATGCTTTCAATATTTGCCCCTTCTTTAGGCTTAAAGTTAATTTGAGTTTCTTCTCCCTTATTCTCTATGCTTAAAAGGTCTAGGCCATATCCTCCATCTTCAATAAGTCTTCCTGTACTTTTATCTATTACAACTTCTCTATCTATCCTAGGTTGATAAATCATTCCTCTTGCTTTAAGTGTAAAGTGCTTAGACTTACTGTAGGCTCCTCCTGCAAAGGTGAGAATATATTCATCTCCATTTTTAGTTCCTCCAGAAACTAACCTAAAAATATTTTCTTTTTCATCCTCTAAATATCCATCCTTTAACCAAGTAAATCTCTGTGCCTTTCCTATATCTCTCCTAATTACTACTTCAGTTCCCATTGGGTAAACTCTCATTTCTCTTATAAATACCCTAAATCCATCAAGGTCAACTTCTTTATTTAAAGGGTAAACCTGTGGCTTCACTTGTAAAATCTTATCCTTTATTTCAATATCCATAATAAACTTACCCTGAGATAAAATCTGTTCCCTATCTGGATTATTCATATCTATTATTTTATCAAAGGTTACCTTTATCTTCTTAGGAATACTATCCTCTCCCCCTAGCCCAACCTCAAAATATTTTTCATTCATTAGAGGTTTTAGCCCGTCAGAACTATAATCTCCTGGGCCATGGGTTTCAAATATTTCTAATTGCTTATCATTTTCACTTGCAATTTCGATATTTCTTGGGGAAATATACTGTCCTTCTTTTTCTTCAACACCTTCAATGATATAACCAAAAATTAGCCTTTTATTATCTCCAATAATTCTTGTTAAAGTAACTTTAACCCCATCTATCTCGTAGACTTTGTTTATCTCTTGAATATAACCTTCCTCAAGGGCATATTTAATTCCTGGATTAATTAAAACTACATTTGCAAAGTCCCTTATTAAGGGAACCTTGCTCATTACCTTTGCAAAAGCTACAGAGGTGTTTAGTAGAATAACAAAACCTAAAATGCTGGCCACTAACCCCCACATAGGTCTTTTATATCTTAGCTTCTTCTTTCTTAAAGCTTTTTCTCTTCCTCCCTCAATTACACTATCTAAACCTTGGGGGGATGCTATATCTTTATACTTTTTCTTGCTCAAGTTAATATCTATTTTACTCAAAATCCTCACCCTCCTTTAGCTGAACTCTTAACATATTTAAAGCCTTGTGCATATAGTTCTTTACATTACTTTCTGACAGTTCCAATATTTTTGCAATATCCTTTATCTTTAAATCTTCAAAGTACTTAAGAATTATTACAGTTTTATAAGTTCCTTGTAGCTTATCTACTGCCTCGTACAAGTCTAAATACTCATTATCCTTAGTTCCAATCCCAAAGAGGCCTTCCTCTTCTCCAAAATAAATAACCTTATTTCTCTTTTTTATATAATCTAAGGAGGAATTCACAATTATTTTTGTAATCCAAGTATTAAAATACTCTGGTTCTTTTAGTTTTTTTATATTTAAAAAAGCCTTATATACAGCTTCCTGAACTATTTCCAGTGCATCTTCTTCATTTTTTACATATATATAGGCAATTCTATAAAGTCTATGCTTATCTACATCAATGAGCTTTTGTAGTAGCTGCTCATTAATATTCTCACTTCTTTTACTAAAACCTGTCAAGTTCATATATTTCCTCCCCTCCCTTTTATTTACACACTATAGACCTATTATAGTATAGTTTTGTTTTTTGAAGATAAGATTTTTCTATATATAAATAAGTTATATTACTAAAGCTTAGTTACCATAACTATATGTGACTATAACCAATATTCATCTTTTAACCTTCTCTTGACTTTTTTATATTTCCAAAGCATAAACCAATAAATTTTCATATTTAAGCTCTATGATAGCGATATTGGTTTGAAATTTGAAGAAACAAACCAATTTATAAGAAATATTAAAATATTTATAACAAATTTACATTTTTATATTTTACCGCTGTAGTTTATATGTTAGAATATGGTTATTAATTACTACTATTCCTTTACTTCCCAAAATCAACATGGACAAGTATATAGGAATTGATAAAACTGTATATGTGAAACTAGTTTAGACATTTGAAAGCGCCTTATGTATGGCTTTAGAAGGGAGTATTATTTTGATCAAGGAATACAAGATACTTATTATAGATGAAGACATTAAATTTATTCAATTTTTAGAAAAGCTTTTCATACCATTAAATTATAAAATATACTCCACCTCTAACCCAAGAAAAGCTATACGCATGGTGGATAAGGTTAATGCAGATATAGTTTTTATAGATGATAAAACCTCTGGGGTATCCTCTATTGATTTACTTACAATTAATAAAAAGTCAACCCCGTCAGCCATAAGGTTTTTGGTAGGTGATTTACCTAATATAGAAAATATAATTGAAGCCTTTAATAGTAATCTTATTTATAAATATCTTACGAAGCCTTTTAATGAAAAAGAAATTATTGATACTTTAGAAAAAGCCCTAAGACATATGGAGGATCAGAAGAAAAAAGAAGAGTTTTATAACTATTGCAAGGAATTAGAGGCTGAAGGAATAATAGATGTAGCTATTCCTTTGTATAATTATGATAACAATGCAAACATGAAAATTTTAGATGAGAATGAGCGAAGGAAATATTTCCGTGTAAAAACCTTTGTACCAATTTGCTCTGATATGAGAATAATGCAAATAAAGGGTAAGTTTGTGGATACCCCCTTCACTAAAATATGTGTTCTTGATCTTAGTGGTGGTGGTTTTAGATTTTTATCTGAGTTAAAACTTCCCATAAGCTCTGAAGTAGTGTTAGAGTTTCAAACTAATATCTTAGATCATACCCTTCTACTTCTAGGTCACATTGTGCGTATGGATATTGTGGAAACCCATATTTATGAGTATGGAGTTGAGTTTGAAATTGATGAAAATAAAAAAAGCCAGCTCATAAGACTATTAAATGAAATGCAAATTGATATTAGAAATAATAAGGCTATCCGGGGCTGCAGCTTCTGCACTAAGGAAAATCAAATTAAATGTTTAAAATCTCGATTATAAAATGACCAATAAAGACATCATAATATATTAATCATCAAAATTTACGAACAATTTATAAGAATTTGTTGTAATAATTTTATTGTATTTTGCATAGAGAAATGTGAAAATAATACTATAAGTATTTCCATATTTTTACTTACTCCTATTGTTAAAGGGCTTATTATTCTGATCAGATAATAAGTCCTTTACCTTTACAGCCCTGGTAAATTGCTTAGGTGCGTCACCTTTAGAGATATGGTTGCATCTAAAATCTTTAGGTCATCAAGGTACTTTTCAAGTTAAATATTCTGTTGAAAAAGCTATTCCCTTGGCTGGCTGGTTTATTGGAGATTCTTAGATAACTGAAGCTTTTAGAATATATTTAATTTATAGGAGTAGCGGTTAATAAGTGTGGTTATACCTATTATAAAACTTGATTAATATTAGGTGATGTTATGAATAAATTCTTTCTTTTCCGGTTCCTTCAAATATTTTTATGCTTTCCTTTTATCATGGTACTAGCAACTTCAAGTATGGATAATAGGACCCAAGGTATCTTTGTGGGCATGTTTACTTTTTATACTATAGTTTATGAAATATTATTAATGAGAAAAAGTAAAAAAAGCAGAGGAACTAAAAGTTCTTCTGCTTAGGTTTTACTTTTGTTACTTTCATTATAAGGTTAAAAGTAGTGGTTGCAAGCATTATACCAAAGGCTATTGCTCCTGCAACCCCAAGAACCTGCATTCCCTTTGAAAAGGCCTCATTATACTTTTGTTCTACAATATAATTAACGGTACTATAAGCTGTAAGCCCAGGTACTAAGGGAAATATTCCAGGCACTGAAAACTGCATAGTTGGAGTTTTTAACTTTCTAGCTAAAATCTCGCTATACATTCCCACCGTAAAAGCACCACAGAAGGAAGCCATTACTGGGCTACCATTATAATTATAAACTAAAAGATATACAGCCCATCCAAAGGCTCCAGAAAACCCAGTCCATATTATTTTCCTTCTATCTATGTTAAATAGTATTACAGGAAATATGCTTCCAAAAAAAGCTAGGATTATTTGTTTAACCATGACTATGCACCTACCTTCAGAGATAGTGCTGTACCAATTCCAGCTCCTATAGCAGTAACTATTAGCATCGCTTCTCCAAACTTTGCAATACCTGAAGTAAAATCTCCATATATAATATCCTTGATACCATTGGTAAGAGCCACCCCTGGAAGCAGTATCATTATTGCTCCAGCTATTACGTTATCCTTATTAACAAAAGGTACAATTCTCTCGATAAAAGAGCTTACAATTCCAATAATAAATCCTGAAAAAAAGAATTCAAAGAATTGAAAGAAACCTACTCCAGATACCTTCTCCAGCATATAGTAAATTCCTATACTTATTATGGCTGAAACTACGGAATCATAAATTGTTCCATTAGTAAATAAAGAATAGATAAAAGAAGTCATACTAGCTGCTAAAAGCCTCATAGGAAAACTAAAATATGGCGCTCCTTCAATTTCCTTTAAAGTTTTTTTTGCTTCTTCAAAAGACATATTGCCTTGTTGAACATTTCTTGAAAAAGAGTTAATTAACTCAATTCTGTATAAATCTACTCTTCTACTTCTAACTTTCCTTAAAGAGGTTACCTTTTCTTCATTTTCATCTATAACAGATATAAATACCCCCTTAGCAGTGGCCATGCACTCGCATTGAAGATTATATGCGTTACATATTCTCTCTATGGTTTCCTCAACTCTATAAGCCTCAGCACCATTTCCAATAAGCATTTGTCCTGCTGATAGTGCAATTTCTAAAACTTTTTTTGCGTCCATAGATTTTCTCCTTAATAAAAAATTATTTTAAATAACTAATAAGTTAATTTTATTTAACAACTTTTGAAGGAGCTTTGACTTGTCTAAAGCTAATGACATAGAAAATTTATCCTTTAATAAGGATGTAAACACAAAAAACATCAATTACCTATATAAGGTAAATTAATTTACAAAATATGTTGACAAGTAAAACTTTCTATCATATAATTAAATCGAACATAAGTTCGGGAAAATCCCCATTTTCCCTCGCTGTGCCCTCCCATCCTTTGGACACAGCGAAAACGTAACTAACTTTACAGGAAAAGTCCTCTTTGCAGGACTTTTTTCTTTAGGCATTTTCAAAAAATAAGTAAGTCAGTATGTTTGTCTAACTCAAGGCTTTAAGAAATGTTAAAATTAAACCTTCACTAAAAACCTATTCATATTCGTCTTATCTCATGCTATTCTAAGTTAACCTTTAAGTATTTCTTTTAAGTATACTATTCTCTTAATTTAGTAGCCTACAGAATTATAAAATAAAATTACCTCAATGTAAATTTTTTAGAAAACTCTATCTTATCTATTAATTTTTTAATATTGCTATTTTATTTTCCTTATATTCAGGCACAATATCTGTGCTATCCTTTGTTAAGCAATATTTTAAGTCTTCTTCAAGACCCAATTCTTTTATTCTCTTATAATGAGTTGCATATTTTACAAAGCTAAATAGGTCTTCATTGTTTTCATAAATGTAATGTGAAGTAGTTGCTATATCTGTTAAAACTAGTTCATCCATACATTCTTCTTCAGATAATTTTTTTAAACAGTTTATAATGTATCCACTAGTTAAAAAGTCGTCTATAGAAAACTCTCCCATAGTTCCTGCATTAACAAATATCACATCTTTATTAAGCTCTCTAAGCTTCCTAGCTACAGCTTTTCCATTAATCATGGAAGCAATAAAAATATGATCTGCTACTTCACTATTTTTAATAGCCTTTGTCCCATTAGAAGTAGTCATCACAAGACTTCTTCCCTCTACATTTTCTCTTGTGTAATCTAAAGGAGAATTTGAAAAGTCAAAGCCCTCTATTTTCATAGCCATTCTTTCTCCGCCTAGTATGTATTTCTCTCTATTGTCTCCCACCAAACTCAAAGCATCTTCTATTTCCCTTACTGGAATCACTTCCTTGCAACCATTCTTTAAAGCTGTAATCATCACTGAAGTTGCTCTTAGTACGTCTATTACCACTACTACTTTTCCTTTAAGTTTCTCTTCCTTTATATCTGAAGCTGAAATTATAATATCAATCTTCACCTTAAATCCCTCCCTATAAAACACTATACCATCATATTAAATTATACTTTTATTCTGTAATAAAATCACTGGCAGAATACTGTATTTATAGCGATTAAATTACTTTCCCATCTTTCACTACTAATGAACTTTTACTACATTTCAAACCTCACTGTAAAATTCTTACCTGAGACTTTTCCCTTGATATAAGTCCTCATCCTCCAGCTTTTTATCTATGGCATTTAGTACTTCCCATTTTCTAAGACTCCACATTGGCCCTATTAAAAGCTCCCTTGGGGCATCCCCTGTAAGCCTATGAATCACCATTTCCTCTGGTAGCATAGTTATAGCTGTGGTTAT
Organism: Clostridium punense; assembly: GCF_017874425.1. Classification (GTDB taxonomy): domain Bacteria; phylum Bacillota; class Clostridia; order Clostridiales; family Clostridiaceae; genus Clostridium_J; species Clostridium_J punense. Next base: position 63,963 of record NZ_JAGGLL010000016.1, on the reverse strand, counting down.
TAGGTCTAAGTACTCTTCCATTTCTAAAAGTCTTAATCTCCCTTTATTATATAATATCTCTAGCGGTGTATTTTTCATAAGATGAAGTAGATGAAGCTTAATACCCTGTACATCTTTCTTTGATAAATACTCTATAGTTCCGAGCATATCTTCCCTGTCTTCCCCTGGAAGGCCAAAGATTACATGAACCACTACATCTATATTTCTTTCTCTAAGCTTTCTTACTGCTTCCTCAAAAACTTCTAATTTATACCCTCTATTAATTAATCTAGCAGTATCATCCTTAGAAGTTTGAAGTCCAAGCTCTACCCAAGTATATACTTTCTTTGAATACTCTTCTAAAAGATCTAAAACTTCATCACTTAAACAATCTGGCCGTGTAGCAATGGCAAGGCCTACCACATCTTCTTGATTTACTGCCTCATCATATTTTGCCTTAAGTACTTCAATAGGTGCATAAGTGTTAGTGTAAGCTTGAAAATATGCAATATACTTTCCATCCTTCCACTTCTTGTTCATCATAGTTTTTATATCTTCAAATTGCTTAGTAATAGAAAAACATCTATCCCCAGCAAAATCCCCTGAACCTCTTTCAGAGCAGAACACACAACCACCTTTACTTATGGTTCCATCTCTATTAGGACAAGAAAATCCTGCATCTAAGGATATCTTAAAAACTTTTTCTCCAAACTTTTCTCTTAAAAAATAATTAAGGCTATGATATCTTTTACCATTCCATTGTTTAGTCATATGTATCCTCACCTTTTACTATATACTTATAATTCTTTTAATTCTTACTTATATTGCCAAGATAACTTGCCATAAATCTATACATTAACTTGTTTATTATAGGATTCCTTAGTGAAATTTTAAGTCATTTATAATGAATTTCCTTCTTCTTCAAAATTCTTAAGGAACTCAAAATAGGTTCAATGTATAAGTTAAATCTTAATATGTGTACTTTCATAAATTTATCCACAATAACTTTTAAAAATCTATTATTTATACACATTTTATTCCTTATATATGGATAACTTCCTCTAGTGAGTTAAATATTAATGAAACTACTTCCCCTAACCCACATTTATCTCAATTTTTTCTTCAAATAATAGTTTAACCCTTTGAAATAAAAAATTCCATATATAGTTTACTAATGTTTACTTACTCAAATTCATTACATAATCCAACTTCCTCAGTGGAAGAATACATTTGTTAGAAATAAGGCATCTTCAAAAAATAAATAAGTCAATCTGCTCGTCTATTTTGTGATATACTGCGTCAACAGAACCCTTAGATAGCTCACTATCTGCGGAACCTGTTTTCTTGTCTGCACAAGCTTGCTTGTGAACTCAAAATATCCTTTACATCTTGGACTTGTTATTTATTTTCAGATGCCTAATTAGGAGGTACCTTTATGGATAAACAATGTTTAGCATTACACGAAACTATGCAAGTCCACGAAATGCTCAACTTTAAGACAATTTGCATGGCTACATCAAAAATGATGCAGGGAGTAGTTTTTGATCAAGAGCTTAAAGCCCTAATGGCAAAGGATGTAGAACACTCTATTATGTCTGTAGCTGCACTCCAGGACTTACTTTCAAAAGCACCAACAATAAAATAGGAGGTGAAATATCTTGATAAATGATTATTTAGAGGTTAGAAATGCTGAAGGTATGCCAAACCTTATTGATAACTCCATAGCTCTTCAATTTTTACTTCTTGCTAAAACCGGAGTAAGAAACTGTGCCATGGCTTTAACAGAAGCAGCAACCCCAGAGGTTAGAGAAGTTTTAGTTACTCAACTGGAAAATGCACTTACTCTTCATGAAGAAATAACTGCTTTAATGATAAGAAAGGGCTGGTTCCATCCTTATGACTTAAATGAACAATTTAGGTTAGATCTTAAATCCTCTCAAACTACAGTAGAAATTGCAAAAATGGACTTATTCCCTGGAGATACAAGCAGACTTGGTATGTTTGCAACTCCATATAAATAAAGGCAGGAGGTAAATTTTATGAGAGCTGTAACCTTTCAAGGTATAAAGAACGTAAAGGTTAAACAAGTAGAAGATCCTAAAATTCATAAAAAAGATGATATTATTGTTAAATTAACTAGCACAGCCATATGTGGTTCAGACTTACACCTAATTCACGATATGGTGCCAAATCTTCCTCAAGGCTATATTATTGGACACGAACCCATGGGAATTGTAGAAGAGGTTGGACCAGAGGTTACAAAGGTTAAAAAAGGCGATAGGGTTATTATCCCCTTTAACGTAAGCTGTGGAGAATGTATCTTCTGTAAACATGGACTTACAAGTCAATGTGATAACTCCAATCCTCACGGAGAAAATGGTGGTTTCTTTGGATATACAGAAACCTTTGGTGGTTATCCTGGAGGTCAAGCAGAGTACATGAGAGTTCCTTATGGAAACTTTACACCTTTCCGTATACCAGATGATTGCGAAGTGGAAGATGAAAGTCTTCTTTTAATTTCTGATGCTATGTCAACAGCCTATTGGAGTGTAATTAACGGGGGAGTTAAAGCAGGTGATACAGTAGTTGTTTTAGGCTGTGGTCCTGTAGGTCTTTTAGCTCAAAAGTTTGCTTGGATGCAAGGTGCAGAAAGAGTTATTGCTGTGGATTACATAGATTACCGCTTAGAACATGCAAAACATCATAATAAAGTTGAAACAATTAATTTTGAACAGCATAAAAATACTGGAGAATATATAAAGGAAATTACCAAAGGTGGGGCAGATGTAGTAATTGATTGTGTAGGTATGGATGGAAAGATGACACCTCTTGAGTTTTTAGCAACGGGTGCAAAGCTTCATGGTGGAGCTATGGGAGCTATTGTAATGGCAACTCAAGCAGTTAGAAAGTGTGGAACCATTCAGCTAACAGGAGTTTACGGTGGAAGATATAATGGTTTCCCTCTTGGAGATATCTTTGCAAGAAATGTAAACATAAGAACAGGTCAAGCACCAGTAATTCCTTATATGCAAGAACTTTATAATATGCTGGTTGAAAAGAAAATTGACCCAAGCGATATAGTTACTCACAAATTACCACTAGAACAAGCAGAACATGGTTACCATGTGTTTGATACAAAAACTGATGGATGCATTAAGGTTATTCTTAAGCCATAAAACTTTTATTAATTTATGTAGACTGAAGAAGTAAAAATGGAAGGTAATTTATAGAGAAATTAAGGAGATGAACCCATGGATAAGCAATATATAGCACCTCATGAATGTATTCAACTACATGAGATATTAACCTTTAAAAACTTATGCTTAACAAAGTCTCTTACCATGTCAAAATTGGTTTCTGATGAGGAGTTAAAGGGCATATTAAATCAAGATGCTACTTTAGGTGAAGAGCATGTAAAAGAATTAAAAGCTCTAATGGAAGAGGCCAGAAGTGACTGGGATAGGCTTCCTAACATATAAAGATAAACCAATCTTAGAATAAATGAAAAATATATAGGATGGTGAGATTATGAATACACTAGTTGAAATGCTTACAGGCATGGATAAGCTTACTGATCAAGTAATTGCCACTGACTTTTTAATAGCAGCTAAAAATGGGGTAATAAATTATTCCATGGCACTTACTGAAACCACTTCTCCCAAGGTAAGAGAGGTTCTTAAAAATCAGCTAAGACATGCCATTGCAACTCATGCAACCATTACAAATTATATGCTGAAAAAAGGCTACTATCAAGCTTATAACTTAAAAGAGCAATTTGAAATTGATATGAAAGTAACAGAAACTGCCTTAACCCTTGCTGAGAAGCTGAAATAAAAAGTCCCCTTAAAGTATCTTGGTGAACCTCACCATATACCTTAGGGGGTTTATAATTTATTTATATAAATTGTAATATAACTTCTGCATTTAAAAGAATTTCAATCAGCTTATATTAAAGATAATGGAAAATTGAATTACATATATTTATGCAGCATCTTTATTGAACTCTATTTATCTAGAAAAGATTATAAATAGAATTGATTATACTATACTCTAACCCTATTAAAAGAATACAACACATAATAAAGGCCCCTAGTTTAATTTCTGCTATTCTATCTTTTCTGTAATTTCCTTTAAATAGCGAAACTATATCAGGTGTAAAATTGTATTTTACAGCCTCTGCAAATTCATCACCGCTTTTAAAGAACTGTTTAAATATCCACTTATATACTGGAATATTTAATATTATTAGTATTATAAGCACAATTCATAGTCCCCCTTAAATAATATTACAAAGCATATTAATTAACTTTAGCGGGTTTTAAACGTAAACCTAATATTCTTCTAACTAGAACACCTAAAAATATCATTTGTAAGGCTTGTGGCATTCTTAATTGAACTGGCGAAATATCACTAGCTACTATATAAGCATCTACCCCTATAAAAGTAGAAATAACTATTAAAACCACTAGCATTGCCTCATAATACCACCCTTTTTTCTTGAAGGTTGTATGCCCTAATCCAAAGCCAATTAAAAACATTAATATTAACAGTAAAACGTTTATAGCATAAGCCATATAAATTCCTCCTTAATCAAATACCTTTATTTATATTATAAGTTAACTTATTACATATGTACACAAAATGAGCTAACATTTTTTCCAAAACATGCTTAAAAATTATACATTTATAATCTTTTCTTTACTATATCCAAATATAAGTTTTATATGCTGTATTATAAGTAATCACAAGGGATAAGCAAAATAATTTTTAATAAGAGTCCCTTATATAATTCCTTATTTCGCAACATTTTAAATTTAAACCCTTGGCTAAATGTGGTAAAATAGCATTAATCTAGTGATAAAAATTTAAATTAAGTTCCTTAAATTTGTATTTTGTTAGACTATTTATATAAATATTAAGATTAGAAGGTGTTATTTTGTCTAGAGAAGATTTTAAATTCAAAAATAAAGATGGAATAGAAATCAATGTACACAAATGGATTCCAACGGGTTCTATAAAAGGAGTTGTCCAAATTGCTCACGGTATGAGTGAAAGAGCTCTTAGATATGAATACTTTGCAGAAAAGTTAAATGAAGCTGGCTTTTTAGTTTATGCTAATGACCATAGAGGTCATGGTAAATCTTCAAACTCCATAGAAGAACTTGGCTACATCAGTGATAATGACGGATTTCAAGATATGGTTGAAGATATGAAAAAGCTTACTGATATTATAAAAGAGGAAAACCCCAATAAGAAAGTAGTACTATTTTCACACAGTATGGGGTCCTTCTTAGCTCAAAGATATATTCAGTTATATGGCAAAGAAATAGCTGGAGTTGTTTTATCTGGTACTAATGGAAAGCCTCCTGTGGCTGTAAATCTTGGAATATTCCTTAGTAAATCTATCCTACAGATTAAGGGAAGAAGGCATAAGAGCAAACTCATAGACAAGCTTGCTTTTGGTAGTTACAATAAAAAGATTGTTCCTACTAAAACCTCTTTTGACTGGCTTACAAGAGATGAAGAAGAAGTAAAAAAATATATAGCAGATCCTTATTGCGGTACCTTATTTCCTGTGTCCTTTTTCTATGACCTATTTAAGGGAATGAAAACTCTTCATAAGCAAGAAAACTTAAATAATATCCCTAAGGATTTACCTATTTACATCTTTGCTGGTAATGCAGATCCTGTTGGAAATTATGGTGAAGGTATAATAAACCTTTATAACATTTATAAGTCTTTAAGTATTAGTAATACTACCTATAAGTTATATACTGGTGGAAGACATGAAATGCTTAATGAGCTTAACAAAGAACAGGTTATAAGAGATACTATAGAATGGTTCAAAGGTATTATCTAAGTTTTAATTACTTTTAGCAATAATATAGTACTAAGTGGTTTTAGTCATGGATTATTCCATATTTTTCATGGTAACAGTAATAAAACCATGTTATAATCTGTGAGTACAATTTAATAGTTGAATGTGGGCTACCGGTGTCACGTTCCCTGTAGAAGGGAGGTGACGCATATGAGTAACGAGATTTTAATGTTACTATTTCAAGGCGGTTTGTTCTTGATAGCATTGATAACATTAGTAATAGTGCTTATAGAAAAAATCACAAAAAAATAGTAGCCCAGTCCCAATTGGATGCTACTATTTTAATAATATAGTTTATAATAGTGACACCAGTTGTCTAAACAACTAGCATTGTATAAACAGGATGTTCCCGCATCCTGTTTTTTTCTTCTTAAATATATTATATCATTGTTTAAGAAAAAATAAACCTAAAATTACATCCTATTCCCCAAAAATATCCTACTCATCCTTCAATATGTCCTGATTTTTATAATCCTCAAGATTTATCTTTATATGTTCTTTTACCACATCAATTCCCATTTCATACTCAATTATTAAATCTAAGTTAGTATCTTTAGATATGTTTATTTTCTTTAGAAAGGTATTGGATGGAAAGTATTTTTCCCTGTTATCTGTTGTAAATTCAAAATTACCTGTGGTCATGCTAAAAAGGTAGTACTCCCCTTTTTTTAGACCAATTATTAAAAACTTCACCTTAGCGTCTATATTCCCCTTATATTGTATTTTAAGACCCATAGGTATATAAACACTGTTACCTATAGAAACTAACTGAAAGTCTTCAATTTTTATATCCCTTACTAAGTAATCAATTTTATAAAACTTAGGCTCATTATTAATTAAAATTAACCTAGTAATTCCCGCTGAAATCAAAGCAGTAACTACCACTAAAATTACTAAACTATACCCCTTTCTCATAAATCACCCCTAGATATTCCTATAAAACCACAAAATAAAAGAGCCTGCCCTTATTCTCATATTAAATACTTTTTAGAACTATACTTATGTAAATCTAAAGTATTATACAAACCAACGCTACTTTATAAATTTTAAAATTGGTTTCATATAATATAATATTTATAAGCTAAATACTGGTGACTCTTATTATGAAGTTATTTAACCAAATTTGTAGATTTTTAAATATCTATTAAAATAGTGAACCATGAATTCTTCTTAATCAGGTACTTTATTTTGAGGCATTATCACTTTACAGTAAATATCTTTTCTTTATCTAAATATTCCTTAAAGTACTTATCCCCTCCATTGAGCATTAAACCTTCACTTTTTCCAAGAACTAAAAATCCTTCTTTATCAAGGGAGTTATAAAAGTTCTCTAACACCTTTCCCTGAAGCTCTGGGGTAAAGTAGATAAGTACATTTCTGCAAAGTATTAATGTAAATTCATTTAAGCTTCCACTGCTTATAAGACTGTGGGAGAAAAATAATATTTTTTCCTTTAAAAACCTTTTTACCTTAATGAATTCCTCTTCTTCCTCAAAATAATGAAGTAAATCTTGCTCCCCCTTTGACTCTCTATAATTTAATATTTCTTTTTCTAAATCCCGTTTAGAAAACAATCCATTTTTCCCTTCTTCTATAACGTAAGGATTAATATCTGTGGCGTATATTTGAGTCTTATGAAGGAGTCCTAACTCATGGAGCATTATAGCAAGAGAATAGGGTTCTTTTCCAATAGAGCATCCCACACACCAAATTTTAATGTGATTAAAGGAGTCTAGCTTCGGAAGTATACTTTCCCTAATAGCATTAAAAACCTCAGGATCTCTAAAGAACTCTGTGGTATTTATGGAAAAGTCCAGAAATAGTTGTTCAAACATGGCAGCATCTTCTATCACTAGGCGTTCAAATTCTTTGAAATTGTGAATACTAGATTTGATCATTGATATATTCACCCTTCTCATAATGCTTTGAATTTGATACCCAGTATAATCATATCCATACACTTTATAAACCTTCATTAAAAAGTTCCTTATATCCTCTTCCTTAAATTCTTCAATGACCTTACCCAATTCATGGCTTTTACTTAAAGATTTATTTCCAACATACTTCCCCTTTATTCCAAGGCTGTAAAGATAAGAATATAAGTATTTTTTAAAAATGCTTACAGTACATAAGTTGTGTTTGTATAAATAATATAACCTTTCCACTATATTAACTGGAACCATATTAGCATGGAAGAAAGTGATGTTATAAGTTTTAATCTTCACTTCATTAAGTTCTTTAAGGAGTACCGCGGCTTCTTCCTTTGATGTTATTTCCCCCCTAATTAGAATTACCTTAGTTTCATTTTCTTTTAAGCTTATTTCTAGCTTCATAATTATCACCCTATAAGTTATTATTATGTATCATTGATGTCCTAATCTTGTACTTGCCTCCTTATATTAAGTCCATATTTGTGAATTGTTATGTTAAACTCATTTAACGGGCTTTATATTAGATTTAAGTTTGTAACATTAAATGCCTTCATAGGCCCATATGTGTGTTTTAATTTTGATGTTTTAATTTTGGTTTTTTACTAATAATAATAGTCTAGTAACCGGTCTACTAGACTATTATATGTTTCTGCTCTGCTTTTAGTTTCTAAATACTTTGTTTATTTATCCATGCCTTAATTATTCTTATAAGATTATCGTAATCCACAGGCTTTGATATATAATCATCAGCTCCCATAGCAATGCATTTTTCTCTTTCTTCCTTTAAGGATTTGGCTGTAACTGCAATAATAGGAAGATTTATATACCTTGGGTTTTTCCGTATATGCTGCATAGCTTCATATCCATCCATCTCAGGCATCATAATATCCATCAAAACTAAGTCTATATCTTGTTTCTCTAGCTTCTCTAGGGCAATTCTACCATTACTTGCTTCTATTACAGTACCTTCATGTTCCTCTAAGGTAGAAGCTAGGGTGAATATGTTTCTTGGGTCATCATCCACAATAAGAATAGTTTTTCCCTTTAAACTTAAATTATCTCTTTTAATAGATTGGAGTAAGTAGTTTTCAGTGTTGTTATCTATTTTGTCTATCTGCTTATGTACTTCTTCTACAACCTCTGAACTCCTATTGCTATAATGTTCTTCACAGTTCTCCAAAGTGGTTTGTGACTCACTATCCTTAATAAGAATATTTTCACTGATACTATTACTGATATCATAATCTTTACAAGCTTCCACTAGCCCTGGTACTCTTAGAATAAACTCACTGCCTTTACCAAAAATACTGTTAACTTCTATCTCTCCATCCATTAGCGCAGTTAACTTCTTAGAAATAGATAACCCCAGTCCTGTTCCCCCATATTTTCTAGAAACAGATCCATCTACTTGTTGGAATTCATTGAAAATGATATTTTGCTTCTCCTCTGATATACCAATTCCTGTATCTTTTATAGCAAATAATACAGCTCCTTTAAGTTTTGTGTCCTCCTTAATTTCAAAGCTCACATATCCCTTTGAGGTGAATTTTATAGCATTTGAAATTAAGTTTCTTAGAATTTGGGATATTTTATGTTCATCTCCATATAAGTCTTTATTTAAACTATCTTTTGCTATAAATTCTAACCCTTTATCTAAGGCCACATTAGAAAACATATCCTTCATTTCCTTGCTTATACTACTAGAGCTAAATCCATACTTATCTAAAGTCATTGCTCCAGACTCCACCTTTGAAAGGTCTAACACATCATTTATTAACCTTAGAAGTTCTTGTCCTGATTTGTTGATTACAGTAATTTTCTCTTCATCTCCCTGAATCAGCCTGTCCTTACTCTTATCTAAAAGTAACTTTGACAGTAAGATAATAGAATTTAAAGGGGTTCTAAGCTCGTGAGACATATTCGAGAGGAACTCAGACTTATATTTATTAGTCATTTCAAGTTCCTGGGTTTTCCTTGATAATTCTTTAGTATATTCTTCAAGTATTCTATTTTGCTCCTCTAAAAGACTCTTTTGCTCATTTAGTTGCTCTTGCTGTTCTTCTAGTATGCTATTAGTCTGTTGCATTTCCTCACTTTGCTGTTGAAGCAATTGCTGTTGTTCTTCAAGCTCTGCATTAGTTTGCTGAAGCTCTTCACTTTGTTGCTGCAATAGTTGTTGTTGCTCCTCAAGTTCTGCGTTAGTCTGCTCTAGTTCCTCGCTTTGCTGCTGCAAGTATTCCTGTTGAAGCTGAAGACTTTCATTTGCACATTCTAATTCCTTAGACTTTTCATCAGCTTCTTTTCTTGCTTCTTCCGATATGGTTAACAGTTTTTTTATTTCTTGTCTTTGTATTGCTGAATATAGATTTATTCCAATAATATTAGCTGAGGAATTTAAAAACTCAAGAGTCTTTTCCTCAAAACTTTCTAAAGAAGCAAGCTCTATAACACCGTAAAGCTCTTCTTTATACATTAAAGGAAAGGCATATATGTTATTTGCACTTTCTCTAATTATTCCTGAGGAAATAATTCCTTCTGGTTCCTTAGCTCCTTTTAGAATTATAGGCTGCTTTTCTAGGGCAACTTGTCCAATTATGCCTTGTCCCTTAGAAAGGCTAATCCTAGGCTTATCCTCCTCTGTAAAGGCAAAGGTTCCTTTTAGTTCTAATTTATTATGTTCTTTATCATATACATAAAACACACCTTTACCAGCTGAAGTTACCCTAGCAAGATACCCTACGGTAGCTTCAGCAAATTCCTCCAAGGTGTCACAAGCAGAAATTTTTTCACTTAGCTTATTCTGATTATCCTTTATGAAGAAATTATGCATTAACTTTTGTACTAGGTTATTATAATACTTAGCCATTCGGGAAATTTCATTGTTTCCACCTATAACTACTGTATCAAGTTTTCCGGTAGCAATACTTTTATCCATAGCCTGCTGCAATGTATTTATAGGTGTTATAATGCTTCTAATCACAAAAATAATAACAACAACAAAGGCTAAAGTAGTTATAGTTATTATTGTAATAAGCAGCGTGCTTTCCCTTTTTTCAATTTCTTTAGATTTCACAGCAAGGTTTTCTGCATCAAGAGTTGAATTAGCATCTATAGTTCCAAGTAAAGCCTCAATATTTTCTACAAAATTATTATTTTTACTTTTTATTAAATCATTAGCTTCATCTATTTTTTTATCTCTAACTAATTCAATTACTCTTCCTCTGAATTTTTGCCACTCAGTAAAAACTTGCCTTACTTCTTTTTCTAAATCTCTATTATTTTGCAAAGAAGTTTGATTTTTAATTATATCAAGATTATCTAAAACTATTTTATCTGTCTTATCTATTTCTCTTGATAAGGACTCTAATTCCTCAATGTCCCTTGACAAAATTAAATCTCTAAGGTCTCTTTGAACCTTAATTATACTTACTCTAGCCTCCACTGCTGCATTAGAAACAGGAAGAGAATGATTATATAAGCTTCTAGTCATGTTTCCAAGCATGTTCATTTCCTTTATAGATAAAATCCCAAAGAAAACAAACACTGCTATCCATATACCAAGTACAGACACAAGTCTATTTCTTACACTTATCCTTTCAAGTAATTTCATATTTTATCTCCTTTTGGGTTATTTCCATGTATAAATTGAGTGTAAAAACTAATAAAAGCTATTTATAGGGAGTCTAAGTAACCATAATCTTTTTTTACTTTTTACTCCTAAACAATTGCTTGCTAACTTCCACTTATTAGTTTATCTATAAAATTCCACTTTTTTATAAGTATATATCTGAAAACTCTATACTTATCTTTTGAACTACAGTATCACCTATCTTGTAGCTTTCATCTATATTACTTACATGCTCTTCCTTTATATCCTTATTTATAGGAAGCTCCACAAAAAACTCACTTCCTACCTTGTACTTACTCTCAACATAAACCTGTCCATTATGCATTTCTACTAGATACTTAACTAAGCTTAAACCAATGCCGCTACCTTCACTTCTTCTTGTAAGAAGCTCATCACCTTGTTTGAATCTTTCAAAAACTTTACTTAAGGTTTCCTCTGTCATGCCTATGCCAGTATCTTTAACTGAAATAATTATCTTTCCTTCATTAAGCTTCACATTAACAAATATAACTCCCCCCACTGGAGTGAACTTTATTGCATTAGATAAAAGATTGAGTACAATCCTTTCAATAGCATCTAAATCACAATGCATTACAAGCTCTTCTATTTCTGTATCAAAAATCAAGTTGATTCCCTTATCATTAACATAATCAACTACGGACATAGTTATAGATTCAATAACTTCAATAACGTTACACTTAGTAAAATTTAAGGTAAAGAAGCCTGCATCCATCTTTGTAATATCAATTAAATTATTTACAAGTCTTAAAAGTCTATAACAATTTTGTCTTTGTACATTAATCTTTTCTCTTATCTTGTCCCTTTCTATAGGGTCCTCTCCCTTTAAATAGAGGTCTATAAGTTGTACTGAACTAAGTAATATATTTAGTGGGGTTCTAAGCTCATGGGAAATATTCGCTAAAAACATACTTTTTGCCTCGTTAGCAGCTTCTGCTTCCTCTTTGGCCTTTTTCAATTCTTTTACTTGTTCATGAACCTTTTCCTCTAAGAGTATATTCATAGTTCTTTCTTTCTCTATTAACTTTAAGTAAACGTTTATTCTATTAATAAGTTGGAACTCATCGATAGGTTTAACTAAGTAATCTACAGCTCCAATTTCGAAGCCTCTTTTTTTAAACTCATCATTTTTATAGGCAGCAGTAAGAAACACTATAGGAATATCCTTAGTCTTCTTTCTTTTCTTAATTAAGGAAGCTATTTCAAAGCCGTCCATCCCTTCCATTTGTACATCTAAAATTATTAAATCTACTGTTTTATCATAGAGCAGTGTAAGAGCATCTTCTCCACAATCCGCTTCAAGAATCTCTGCGTCAATATATTCCTTTATAAATTCCCTTAATGTAAACAAATTACTATGGTTATCATCCACAATAAGTATGCTGTAATTAGCTTGTTTAACCATTTATAAACCCCCATCTTCTTACGCAACTATACATTTTATATTGTACACCCCTGAAAATTCATGTCAAATTACCAAAATCTGCTCACTGTTAATTAAAGTAAACTTTTACAGGTTTTCATACGTATTAAGTGAATTTTCTTAAATCTGTTTTTTTACCTATGAAAAAATATTTTACTGTAAATTTAGTAAAATATGGTGTATTATTTTCAGTGGTAATATTATATTTTTCTTTGTACTAAAATAAACCTATAATATTAACAAAATAACTCTTTACAATAAAACCTAAATTAATGTATAAATATATATAATTATCTTATTTTTATAAACCAACTACTATAGACACTATGTTACTGTTAATAATAATAAAGTAACTATAAATTAAATGATTAAACTATTGTCCTTTAGAGGTATAATATAATAAAGTATCTTCAAAAATAAATAAGTCGATATACTTATTTATTTTTAGTTATTATTTACTTTCAGATGCCTAAGGATTTTTTACAAGGAGGAAGTTATGGAAAAACTTATAAAGAAAATTAGTACTATAATGGAAGATAAATTTGAACAGTGTGGCTATGATAGACAGCTTTGTACGGTTACTGTATCGAACAGACCAGACCTTTGCCAATTTCAATGTAATGGAGCTATGGCAGCTGCAAAAAAATACAAGAAATCTCCTATTGACATAGCTAAGGAAATTGTTGCCGCTGTTGAAAATGAGGAAAACTTCGAGAATGTTTCTATTGCTGGTCCTGGATTTATAAATATAAATTTAAAGGATAGCTTTATATCAAATTACATAAATAATATGTATGGTGATTCAAAACTTGGATGTACAAGTGACGTAGACCCAATGACTATAGTTGTTGACTACGGCGGAGCTAACGTTGCAAAACCTCTACACGTTGGTCACCTTCGTGCTGCTATCATTGGTGAAAGTATAAAAAGAATTGGTCGCTTCTTAGGTCATAAAGTTATCGGTGATGTTCATCTAGGAGACTGGGGACTTCAAATTGGTATGGTTATTTCTGAAGTAGAAAGACGTAATCCAAGTCTTCCTTACTTTGATGAAGACTTTCAAGGTGAGTATCCTGAAACAGCACCTTTTACCATTGATGAGTTAGAAGAAATTTACCCTGCTGCTAGTAGTCTCGCAAAATCTGATGAGAAGGCTATGGAAGCTGCTAGAAAAGCTACCTTTGAACTTCAAAATGGACGTAGAGGTTACGTTGCTCTTTGGAAACATATATTAAATGTTTCTATAGCAGATTTAAAGAAAAACTATGGAAACTTAAACGTGGAATTCGACCTTTGGAAGGGAGAAAGTGATTGTCAAAAATATATCCCTGAAATGGTAGAATTATTCAAGGAAAAAGGCTTTACTTATGAAAGTGAAGGCGCTTTAGTTATTGATGTAGCTAAGGAAACTGATACTTATACAGTTCCTCCAATTATAATATTAAAATCTGATGGCGCTACTCTTTATAGTACTACAGACCTTGCTACTATTGTAGAAAGAGTTAAGGATTACAACCCTGATGCTATCATCTATGTAGTTGATAAAAGACAAGGATTACACTTTGAGCAAGTATTTAGATGTGCGAAGAAAACTAATATTATAAAAGAAGACGCAACTCTTGACTTCATTGGCTTTGGAACTATGAATGGAAAAGATGGCAAGCCTTTCAAAACAAGAGAGGGTGGAGTTATGAGACTCCAAGACTTAATTCAAATTATTAAAGATAACGTAAAAGATAAATTAAAAGAAACTGATACTATGACTCCTGAAGAAGTTGAAGAAATTTCAAGAAAAGTAGGTCTTGCAGCTTTAAAGTACGGTGACCTTTCAAACCAAGCTACTAAAGACTATATCTTTGATATGGATAAATTCTCATCTTTTGAAGGAAATACAGGTCCTTATCTTTTATACACAGTAGTTAGAATAAAATCTATTCTTAGAAAAGCTGAAGCTGAAGGAATAAACCTTTCAAGTTCAAAGGAAATTCTTCACCCTTACAGTAGCACTGAAAGAGATTTAATGCTTAAAATTTCTAGATTTAATGAAGTAGTAAACTTAAGTTTTAAAGATAGATCTCCGAATAAAATTTGCGATTACATTTATGACTTGTCAAACTTATTTAATAAGTTCTACCATGATAACAGAATTATCGCAGAGGAAAATATAGAAAAGAAAATGTCTTGGCTAAACTTAATTACCTTAACACAAAAGGTGTTAGAAGCAGGACTTGATTTACTTGGAATAGAAGCTCCTGAAAAAATGTAAAATCTCTGAATAAATAGCCCTTCAGTTATATGAAGGGCTATTTTCTTTTACACCTAATCCAGTAGTTTTATGTTTATAAATTACTTAGTTTCTTCTGAGATGTACCTATATTTCAATTATGTTTAGCAATAATAATTTCCAAAATGCTACATTAATCTGCATAAAATTCAATAAGATTCATGCAATTTACCCCAAACTATTTAGTGATGCAGATAATTTTACATATTCCTCTATGCAATTTAATATACTATGTCGATATAGCCAAAACATTGTTCTTTTTTATTTCTATACAAGGATATTCATAGTTTATATAATAATATTTGTTAAATAATGCATTTTAAGTAGGGGGGCATAAATTTGATTGAGTTTTTATATATAGTAGGTTTTATTGCAACTGTAGCAATACTTCTTCGGAGTAACCTGCTTTACCAAAAAAAAATAACATCCTGTGAAAATTTACTGTTGGAAAAAGACACTAAGCTAGAAAAAATAAGCTTAATGGAGAATAATGGGTTTACTACAATTGTAGAAATAGACAGTTTAGGAAATATAAAATATATCTCAGAAAAACTACTAAATAAACTTGCATATTCATATGATGAGTTAATTAACCAAAGCTTTAACCTTATACATGAAAAAGATGACTATTCACTAAAAATACAAAATTACTATAAGCTTATTAATAAAGAAATAGACAATTTTACTATTGATAATAGGCTTATATCAAAAGAAGGTAAGCACATTTGGTTCAGTTGTAGCTATGCTTTACTTAATGAGGATAATGATGTAATTATATATTGTGTTGACATTGATTGGAGAAAGCAGGTAGAAAAAAGTTTAAGACAATCTTATGAATTAAATGAACTTCTACTAAACTCTATAGAAACTAAGGTAGCTGCTTTTGATAGTAATGGAGATATAATTGCTGTGAATAGAGCTATGGAGGAGCTCTGTTTAGATAATAATATATTTAGGGGACCTCAGCTGATAGACAATTTCTTCTCAAGTTATGTGGGAACCACAGATAATAGTAAATTTTTACAGAATAGAGATGTACTAAATAATGTAAAACAAGTTTTTAATGGCAATATGAATAAGTACTCCTTTGAGTATTATTACATACAAGACTTTAAGAAATACTGGTACTTATTGACTGTTAAGTCTCTTGAGAATGGTTTAGGAGGGGTTGCTTCCTATACAGATATAACAAGATTGAAAGAACTTGAGGAAAGCTTAGTTAAAAATGAAGAAAGATATAAAAATCTACTAGAAATTCTCCCTGTAGGGATTTTTGTTCATGATAAAAATGGAGTTGTGTATTGCAATCAGTCTGCACTAAAGCTTTTAGAGCTAGAGAATCCAGGAGATATTTTAGGACAACCCTTATTAAACTTTGTGGATCTTGATTATAAAATCCAGTTTATAAGTAGATTTACTGAAGGCAAATCTCAATTTATAAGTGGTGTAAAAGAAGTGTTTGTGAATTCTAAGAATGAAAAGATTCATGTTGAAATAGAACAAGGTAAGATACTTTTTGAAGATGAAACAATGACCCTTTTTATAGTTAAAGATATTACAGAAAAAATAAATACTATTAAATACAAAAATTCTATAGAAGAAAAGGACAAGCAACTTCAAGAGGCACTTCAATATGATAAGATAAAAACAGAATTTTTTGCAAACATATCCCATGAATTAAGAACTCCAATAAACATTATCTTTAGCGCAATTCAAGTATTAAACTTGAAGCTTGATGAATGTGGCAGTGCAAAACCTCATATGGAAAATTACTTGTCCATGGTAAAACAAAACTGTTATAGACTTTTAAGACTAGTAAATAATCTAATTGATATTACTAAAATAGATTCTGGTTTCCTTAACATTCAAACAAATAACTATGATATTGTAGGTATAGTTGAAAACATCACTTTATCAGTGGCTCAGTATATCGAAAATAGAAATGTGAGCTTAGTATTTGATACTAATGTTGAAGAAAAAATTATGGCTTTTGACCCTGATAAGATGGAAAGAATAATTTTAAATCTACTAGCAAATGCAGTTAAATTCACCTCTGAAGGTGGTGAAATAGCAGTAACCATAACTGATAAAGAAGATGAAGTTTGTATAAGTGTACGCGATACTGGAATTGGTATCCCAGAAGACAAACTCAAAGTAATCTTTGAACGCTTCAGGCAGGTTGATAAAACTTTGAGTAGAAATAGGGAAGGAAGCGGCATTGGACTATCTTTAGTAAAATCACTAATAGAACTCCACGGTGGAACAATAGAGCTTTTCAGTGAATATGGTAAAGGTAGTGAATTTATTATAACTCTTCCTGTAAAATTTGTTCAGGAAAGCTTTATATTAAGTGATACTAACTTTTGGCAAGAGAATGTAGAAAAAATCAACTTAGAGTTCTCTGATATTTATGCTTAAGAATTAATACATAAGCTGACAACCAATTATTTTTACATAAAAGGTTGCCAGTTTTTTTAATTTATACTTATAGATATCCTAAATAACTTATTTTGCTTTAATTATCCAATTGCTTTTATAGCTTCTAATTTTTCATGATACTTATATGTAACTTATGTAATTCTGGAAAAAAGTTCACTATACTTACAAATCTTATACATTGACTTTTAAATTGAAAATCTATAGTGTATTATATGAACTGCAATCAGTTTAAATTCAATACATGTCTTTTATTATAATGTAATTATTCTATTTATTGGACAGACTTTATTTTTATAGGCACATTTTGATTTAATCTCTACTTTTTATATTTTGGGGGGTAATTTTATGGATAATTTATTTCACAATATGGTTATAAAGGATATAACTAAAAATATAGAAGAAAACTTAACTATTGTAGGAATTGGCGCCTCAGCTGGAGGCCTTGATGCTATAACAGAGTTTTTTGACAATACACCTGCGGACACTAATCTAGCTTATGTTATTATACAACACCTATCACCTGATCATAAAAGCCTAATGAAGGAACTACTTTCACGTCATACAAAAATGAATGTTACTGTTGCAGAGAATGAAATGCGTGTTATTCCTAATAATATTTACCTTATTCCACCAGCTAAATCAATGATTATAAAAAACAACAAGCTATACTTATCTGAAAGAGTTACAACAGCAGGAACCTCTCTTCCAATTAACACCTTTTTCACTTCTTTAGCTGAAGATAAAAAGGAAAAAGCCATTGGAGTAATCCTATCTGGTTCTGGTTATGATGGGAGTGGTGGGATAAAGGTTATAAAATCAAATGGTGGACTAGTATTAGTCCAGGATGAAAAGACTGCTCAATTTATAAGTATGCCCAATGCAGCCTTAGCCACTGGTTGCGTAGACCATGTTTTATCTCCCTCTAAAATGCCTAGTAAAATACTTGAGGTTTTAAAGGGAGTTATTGAAGAGGACTTTATTAGTAATACTTTAATAAACAATGAAGAAGTTTTTAATAAAATACTAAGCTACATAAAAGAATATACTCATACGGACTTTTTTCATTATAAGAAAGGCACTGTTTTAAGAAGAATTGAAAAACGGATGAGTTTATACGGAATTGAAAGTTTAGAAGAATACCTAAAATACATTAATATCAATGTTGATGAGATAAAGTCCCTATATAAAGAATTTTTCATAGGGGTCACCCATTTTTTTAGAGATAAGGAAGCCTTTGAAATAATTGAAAAAGAAATAGTTCCTAGTCTTTTTGAAAAGAAAAACCCTGGTGCTACTATAAGAGTTTGGGTAGCAGGCTGTTCTACTGGTGAGGAGGCCTACTCCATGGCTATCTTACTGAAAGAATATATGAATAGAGTGGATAAGGATTATAATATAAAAATATTTGCTTCTGATATTGACGATGCAGCTCTGGCAAAAGCTAGCAACGGACTTTATGATAGTAACATAGAAGAACATGTATCCTGTGAAAGATTAAAAAACTTTTTTATAAAAAAAGAGGACAAGTACCAAATAAATAAATCCATAAGAGATATGGTGATATTTGCAAAACATAATTTAATTAATGATCCTCCTTTTTCAAAAGTGGACTTAGTGACTTGTAGAAACTTATTAATTTATCTTCAACCTGAAACTCAGCAAAATATTTTAGGCTTTTTCCACTTTGCTTTAAATGAAAATGGATACCTATTTCTCGGTAGCAGTGAATCCATTGGAAATATGGGAAAACATTTTATTCCTTATAATAATAAGTGGAAAATATTTAAGTATGGTGGCATTGGTAAGCTTAATCGCATAAATAGTTTTAGCATCAGTAATATTGGTGGTTATGTTAGTGAAAGAAATTCCTCCTTTTTAAATTACGGCTCTTCTAAGGCCTCAAACTATATAGAGAAGTCCGTAGATAAAATAATAAAACAACTTCAAGAGGAATATGTTCCAAAGGGCGTTATAATAGATGAAAATTATGAATTGGTGCATGTTTTTGGGGATGTAAATAGGTATATAAAAATTCCTTCAAACAAATTAAGCTTAAACCTACTAAAAATGATTAGACCAGACTTATCTATTGCTGTTAGTACCTCGGTCCATACTGTTATAAATGAGGGAAAAGAACTTAGATATAAAAATATCAGGATAAAGGACCCCGATGGCTACTTAGAAATATGTTTAACAGTTAAACCTTATGTGGATGAGGCTACTTCAAAAAGATATGTGATTCTTTTATTTGAAGAAGAAGGAATTGATAACTGTCTAGATGAAGGTGAAGACTTCCAAGTTCATGCAAAGGTTTATCAAAGAATTTCAGATTTAGAAAATGAATTAAAGCACAGCAATGAACATGTGCAAGCTATCATTGAAGAACTTGAATCTTCCAATGAAGAATTACAATCTACCAACGAAGAGTTATTGTCTTCAAATGAAGAACTTCAAAGCACAAATGAAGAACTTCAATCTGTTAATGAAGAGCTATACACCCTTAACTCTGAATACCAATTTAAAATAAATGAATTAACAGAAGCCCATGATGATATAAATAATCTCTTAAATATCACAAATGTAAGTACAATCTTTCTTGATAGAAACCTTTGCATTAGAAGGTTCACCTCCTGTGTAAAGAAGGAAATTAATATCATTGATTCAGATATAGGTAGACCAATAAGTCATATATCAATGAACTTAAAGTATGAAAACATAATTGATGATATTCATTCTGTAGTATCAAACTTAATACCGAAGAATAAAATTGTTCCCGGCTTTTCTAATGACTGGTATCAGGTTTGTATCTATCCCTATTTGGCAAGTGAATCTAGAATTAAAGGAATTGTAATTAATATTGAAAATATGACTGCAGTGGTTACGAGAGATAATCAAATAAAGAAGCTAAGTGAAGAAAAAGAAAAAATGGAAGCTAAATATTTAGAAGAAATTAGAAGCTTAAAAAATCAGTTAGCTGAAATAGGCAGTGATTAAAAATACTAATAAAAGAAGTTAGTAACTTTGTGATTTCTCTTGAAACCAGTATATATTCCTTCCAAGGTAAACTTCTTGAAAACTACGAATATCTTTTGTTAAGAAATGCTATAGAAGCTCACGATGGACAAGTCTGGATTAGTGCGCAAGGTGAGAGCTTTGGCATTTATGTAACATTACCTACTAATCCCTAACTTTTTAAAGTATGAAAAAAGTAGCCCAATATAATAATTGGTTGCTACTATGCTAAAATTTAAATTATAACATTAATACCAATTGCCTAAACAGAGTGTTGCCAACACTCTGTTTTATTGCTGCTTAAACTATATACCTATATCAAACAATTTTAAAAATAAACCTTAATTTTTATTTATACATTGTACTATTGGATCAATCGACTTCTTATCTGTCCAGTCTACTGGATTATCATAACACTCTAATAATCCCTTAGCATCCTCATCTAAATCTTCTTCCTTAATTTTCTTAAGTTTAATTTTTAATGCATTCATCATCATTTTATCAACTAAATCTAAGTTATCGTAGTTAAAGGCTCCTCTTAAGTAAAAACAATGCACCTTTTCTCTGACTTCACCCTTAAAGTTTGTTGAAAACACTTTCTCTATATCTTTTTCTCTCTCTGGAGTGCAGCCTACAGCAAATACTATAATCTTCTTGTCAGCTATATTTTTAAAGTTTTCATTAATTACCTTAACTCCACTAATTCCAACAGCGTGTAAAAAACCACCAAAAACTATGGCATCATACTTACCTAAGTCCCCAGCTTTAACCTTAGAGACTTCAACTAGGTCTCCTCCTACTTCTTCTGCAATCCACTGAGCATATCTCTTTGTACTTCCATACTTAGATTTATAAATCACAAGAACCTTATTAGTATTGTCTAGCATAAATACAACCTCACTTTTAAAATTAGTATATATTATTTATACATTGTATTATTGGTTCAATAGCCTTCTTATCTGTCCAATCTACTGGATTTCCGTAAGCCTTTAGTATTTCTTCCATTTCGGCTCTCTCATCAGCAGATACATCTCCCTTAAGAGCCTTTTTAAGCATTATTCTAAGCATCCCCATCATAACTTTGTCTACCAAACCCATTTTTTGATAATTTAACGAGCCTCTAAGATAAAAATGCTTTACTTTTTCCCTAAGTTCTCCATTAAGATTTGTAACAAAAGTCTTCTCAACTTCCTTTGACTTTTCTGAAGAAGATCCAACAGCAAATACTATTATTCTTTTATCCTTGATACTTTGGAAGTTTTCAGTGATTACCTTTATCCCTTTAATACTTCCAGCATATAAAAAGCCTCCAAAAACTATAGTGTCATACTTCCCCAAGTCCTCAACTTTAACCTTAGCACTTTCAACTAAGTCTCCATCTACCTCTTTAGCAATCCACTCAGCATATCTCTTTGTACTTCCATACTTAGATTTATAAATTACAAGAACCTTATTACCATCTAACATAAATACATCCCCTTTTCACATATTGATATGTAATAGCTACCTCTATGGCAAACTTTTATCCTTAGTTATATTGGAAAAGACAAAGTTCTATTCCTAATTTTCTACTTTAACTTTTCAAAGTCTAAGTGCAGAAGGTTAAATCTATAGCTTGCTTTCCCTAATATATCATTTATTGATACTGTACCAATATCTCTGCTGTCTCTGCTATGTCCTCTATTATCTCCTAAAAGAAATAAACTGCCTTGTGGTACTATTAAATTCATTTGAGGATTAGTAATTATATTATTGCTTAGATAATCTTCCTCTAATAAATTATTATCAACGTATACCTTACCTTGTTTTATTTCTATGGTTTCCCCAGGTAATCCTATGACTCTCTTTATGAATGTATCATTATTAGTTCTGTCGGACTTTAGAATTACAATGTCTCCTCTTTTATAGTCTTTAGTGTAGTGCTTGTACTTTTCTATAACTACTCTGTCATTGTATTTTTCCATATTTAAAGTAGGATACATTGACTGCCCCTCTACCCTCACATTATCTATAAGAAAAAACCGTGCTAATAGTATACCTATTAAAAGTCCTAATGTTTGAATTATGTCTTTACCAGTTATGTTCAGCTTCTTCATAGTTACTCCTCCTAGAATAAAATAATTCTAATACTCAATGCCAATATAGTTAATTACCTATTATGTTTAAAGCTATGATAAACATAAACTAATTTTTACCTGCATATTCATATAACTTCCTAAAATACTCTGCTCCATAGTTATGGAATTCGCCCTTTGTAACCATAGATTTTAGTTCCTCTTTAGCTACCCACTTAGCATGACTTACTTCTTCCTCTAAAAGTTCTAAGTCCTCTATATTGACATCTTCTTTAACAAACCATACATCTGCTAAATTATGCTTTCTTGTAACTCTCCATATTTTATGAATATTATCTGCATTAATGTCTATGCCAAGCTCCTCTTTAACTTCTCTTAAAGCCGCAGTTTTGCTATCTTCACCAGCTATAACAGACCCTCCAGTGGCAGCCCACATACCAGGCATTAGCTTAAGTGCATCAGCCCTTCTTTGAATTAGAAACTCACCTTTAGAATTCATAATCCAAATATGCACCACTAAATGATACTCTCCTTCTTTTAATTCTTCTCCTCTAACTATAGTTTTGTAAGTTTTATTTCCCTGCTTATCTAATATGTCCCATATCTCCAATTTATGTCCCCCTTTAGTATTGATAATACCTTTTCTACTTAATTAAAATACTCCCACTTTTAAATCTTATATTAATTATATCACCAGTAATATCACCTTGTAATTACCCTATGGATAATTATTCCTGACCATATGTATTATTTTTTATCATATGAATTCAAAATCTGTTATTAACTTATATATGAAATTTATGACGATTCCCTTGGCGCTTTTTAAAGATTGGTAAAATACCTTTTTACTACGAAAGTTAATATATTCTAAGGATAAAATAAAACCACCTCAGACTAAACTGTCTACGGTGGCTTTAAAAGTTTTATTTCCTTTAAACTATTCATGACTTTTTCTAAAACATATTATTCACTTAACTTTCTTGACCCTTCAGATAATAAATCTGCAAGAACTACAAGTAGTAAATAACAAATTAATAACAAAGTTATTTCTGTGTATTTAAAGTAACTC
This sequence comes from Clostridium punense, assembly GCF_017874425.1. Taxonomy (GTDB): domain Bacteria; phylum Bacillota; class Clostridia; order Clostridiales; family Clostridiaceae; genus Clostridium_J; species Clostridium_J punense. The sequence continues at coordinate 40,227 of NZ_JAGGLL010000016.1, read as the reverse complement.
ATACTTAGTTTAAACTGCTGTCCAAGCCCTCCTGCTCCCACAAAGCCCACTACTATAGTGGTACGAAGAATTACTTCACCCCTATAGAGAATATAAGTTATAAATTTAGGCATTACTGTTGGAATTACACCATAAAATAGCATTTGTGAGGAAGTTCCTCCCGAAGATGCTATATTTCTAATTGGTCTTAAGTCTAAATCCTCAATAACCTCTGCACAGAGTTTTCCAATGATACCAAAGTTGTGTATAGCAAGAGCTATGGCTCCTGGCAAAATTCCTGGTTTAAATATAAATACTATAATCATTGCCCAAACTAGTTCTGGTACTGATCTTGAAAATATATAAACAAAACGTATTACTCCAAAACTAAGCCATTTATACCACTTTTTACTTAAAGTTAGGCTTCCATCAGCTACATTCCTTGCTGCTGGAAGTACAGTTAAAAGCATTGCTACAGTTGCAAAACCAATAGCCATAACACTCATTTGAAGAGTATCATAAGTAAGCTTCAAAGCCTTTGCCCAACTTTCACTATTTAAAAAGGCTGGATTCGCTTCTTGAGCTCCAAGAAGTCCATTTATAAACTTCTTGGTGTACATATAATTCTTTTCAGTGAAGAGTCCAAAAAAATCAGCTTTATCAGCTACAAATATAAATACCCATGAACCAATAATTATTACTACAGCTAAAAGAAGAGAAAACTTATTAAAATTAAACTTTTTCTTATACTCTTTATTAGAAATCAACTTATTTCTAAGTACATTACTCCAAAGGTCAATTAAAACTACTAGTGCAGTTAAAAAGAACATAAAAGTCCATACTTCATTGTAGTTTAAATCTTGAAGGGATAATTGAATTTGAAACCCAAGGCCTCCAAGTCCAACAAAGCTCATAATAGTTGAAGAACGAACAGCACATTCAAGCCTATACATTGTATAGCTAATCATGTCCACCTTCGCTAAAGGAAGGTACCCGTAAATTAAAAGCTGAAGCTTTGTGGCTCCTGAAGCCTTTAATGCCCTTATAGGTTCTTTAGCCACATCGTTTAAAATATCTGCATAAATTCTACCCAAGGTTCCTCCATAGGGAATTGCTAGTGCAAAAATAGCTGCAAAGGGTGTAAGTCCTATAGCAGCAACAAAGAGCCAAGCCCACACTAATTCATGAATTGCTCTCATAAAGCCTAAAAGGCCTCTAAATATACTTTTTGATACTTTTCTTGAGGCATCTCTTTCTGCCATAATTCCTGAGGCTAAGATTCCAAAAACAAAGGCTATAATAAAAGCTAAGGTCATCCCTGTCACTGCATAGGCAAGAGTTCTCCAAGTAGAAATAAATCCAAGCTTAATAAGCTCTGGTGTTACCTTAGGATGAAGAATTGAATTAAATATTTGCATCATGGTAGCTTTACCACCAGCATGAATAAGATCCTTACTCCAAGTTACTGAAAAAAGACTCCATATAAATATTAAAACTAATAATGCAGTTAAGATGCCTTTTTTATGATAATCTATGGTTGATTTAAGATTATTCATCTTCCTTCAACTCCTTCATGTAATGAACAAGTTCATTTTGAACAAGTTGGTCTTGGGCAAGTCCATTTTGGTCAGCTTGGGTTTCACCAAGGTGATTTTTTATATTTTCTTTCTGCTTACCATTTTCATTTAGTTCTTTTAAGTCATATAAGCTACCTAATAGCTCACTAGTTACCTTGTCAGCAGGTAGATCAAAGTATACTTTTCCTTCACGAAGAGCTATTATTCTATTAAAGTATTTCTTAGCATACTCCACGGAATGAAGGCTGGCAATTAAAGTTTGCCCCTCCTCCTTTGCAAGATTTGTTAGTGTATCTAAAATATCTTCAGCACGTGCAGGGTCTAAAGAGGACACAGGCTCATCTGCTAAAATCACTTCAGGATTTTGGACTAGAAGTCTAGCCATGGCAACTCTTTGCTGCTCTCCCCCTGATAAATTAGAAGTTCTCTCATAGGCCTTTTCTTTAATTCCAACCCTATCCAAAGCTCTTATTGCTAAATCCTTATCCTGTGGAACTACTAAGGATAGTAAAGATTTAAAAAACCCCCAATCCTTAAGCCTTCCCGCAAGCACATTATGAATTACAGGAAGAGGTCCTACTAAGTCAAACTGCTGACGAATAATTCCTATCTTCTTTGCTAGTTCCTTTACTCCCTTATAGCTTTCTATGCTATTTCCATCTAAAAGTATTTCTCCCTTATCAGGCTTTATTACTGTTGCTAAGGTATTTAACAAGGTAGTTTTACCTGCCCCACTTGGTCCTATAAGTGCTATAACTTCACCTTTTTTTATGTTGATTTCTACAGAATTAAGAGCTATTTTTTTATCATAAACCTTTGATATATTATTGATTTGAAATACAACATCAGTATTTGTAGTCATTTTTTCACCTACTATTCCTTTTAATCTTAATCCTTTTCTATTTATAAACATAAGCAAGCTCTCTACTGTGCATGCTTTTAAATCTGAAAATCTACTGGTATTTTGAACAACTTAAATATTTACTGTACATTGGACCAGCCTATATCATATATAAAATTAACATCATTTAAACTATTTACTGCTAAATTAATCCTAGTGTTTCCTTATTCTTGTTTCACAATTTATCTTAATTAATATATCACGAATGCCTTAAAGTTTCTATTATTAAAGTCGCAGCAAGCTACTTAGGTCTAACAACTTTGGAACCTAACTTTCACTGCCATCAAAGTGACTTGACTAATGTGAGCAACTGCCACTTTAGAAGATCACAGACTTGAAGCGTCCAAAATGTTGTTAAAGTTCCTAGTAAAACAATAACTTTGGCAGGACTTACATCCCTCCAAAGTTATTATTAAGGTTTATTTTACTTAACCATTCCTAGTTTCTTACCTACTTCTTCAATTGCTTTGTAATTATCATTGTTAGTTTCTACAAATTTATCTGTTTGGAAGAACTTTAGAACTTCTGCTTGAGAACCACCTGCTTCAACATTCATTTCTAATATGGCTTTTTTAACCTTCTCCTTAGTTCCTTCTCCATAAACTTTATCTATATTATCTGGCTTATTGATTGTCCAGTGATAATCAAAGTATTCAGGAGTTGTGTAGAAAACCTTAACCTTATTTAAGTCTACCTTGTTTTCTTTAATAGATTTTTCCCATACAGAAACATTTAGAGCTCCAGTTTGGAAAGAACCCCCTTGTACAAGGGCAATAGTTTTATCATGATTACCTGAGTAGTTTGGTGCTCCATTAAAATCCTTCTCTGGATCTATTCCTGCTTGAGTTAAAAAATAACGTGGCATTAGGCTTCCTGAAGTAGAACTTTCACTTCCAAAAGTAAAGGTCTTTCCCTTTATATCTTCAAGTTTAGTTACATCTAAGTCCTTTTGAGCAATAAATACTGACTTAAACTTAGCATCCATTGGTCTTTGCGCAATAGCTTCTGCTCCTGGTGCTACTCCTCTAGCTTGAACTCCTGTTAATCCACCGAACCAAGCCATTTGAACTTCTCCTCTTTCAAAACCAGTAACTAGTGCTGCATAATCAACTGAAGGAACAAACTCCACCTTAAGTCCTGTTTTTTCACTTAAGTATTTAGCCATTTCTCCCATATTCCTATTTAAATCTGCTGCTGCTTGGTCTGGAATTGCTCCTATTTTAAAGGTAGGTGTTTCCTTTTTAGCTGTTTCTGTCTCTGCACTCTTACCACAAGCGGTAACTGAAAACATCATAAGTCCTGCAAGTACTGCTGCCATCACTTTTTTCATTAACTTGTCCCTCCGCATTTAGCTGTGATCTCATCTATAACAAACACTTTGAAAATCCAGCATTATTTTATTTATATTTAATAGTTATAGTTTTACATTATGTAGAAAATCAATACATAATAAAGTTTAACCATATAAACTTTACTTAGCTGTCCATTAGCAATGAAAATCATCCCAGTATTTTTCATTATATTCCAAATTATTATATAAATTATATAATATATTGAATTTCACACAACTATAAATTATATGTGATGAGGCTTAAAATGTATAATTGAAAATCCTAATAGATTATACCCTATCTATATATATTTTTTATATGAAAACCATAATCTACCTATAATTTATATGTAGCACTTCCTTCATTTTCTTAAGAGCTGCTAAAACTACGAAATCAGTTTTATCTTATATATCTATAAAAGATAAAAAGTAATGATTTATGCTATTATTAAGAATTCATAAATCATTACTTTTCCTATTTATCAATTATAGTATTTTCAAATTCCTCTAGCACTGTGAATTATGAGGTTGGTGCATCTCCTCTTACTACTTAGACACACGCTCATATAACTTTGGTAAATCAAATAAACTTAAAATTCCTAGTGGTGGCTCATTCCTATCTCCACATTCTGTAATTATAACTGCATTTAGCCTAAGGCCTTTTTTATACCATTGCTCAAAAACACTAATAGCCTCAAACACAGTAGAATTTTTAGCTATAAAAGTATAGGTTTCCTTCTGCTTACTAAATTCTAAAATTGTTTCCACATCTGCATCTTGAGCAACTTCAATTCCACTTTCTAAATTGTAGGCTATCCACCTTGCAATACTATCAGTAGTTAAAAGCCCCATAAACCTTTTGCCATCATAAACTGGAATTTTAGAGAAATCATTCTTCACCATTTTTCTTATAGCTAAGCTAACTTTATCATAAGAGCTACACTTAACTACCTTTTGAAGAAATTCCTGTTCTAAAGTAGGAGGAGTTGTAAGCATATTGCAAATAAACTCTAAATCTTCTACAACCTTTATATGTGGTTCTGCAATAGCCTCATCTTCAATTCGTTTATGAACGATTGCATTTCTTAGCTCTGCATACTCTTTAAGGACACTTCTATATTTATCAATAGCTGGATTTTTTACTGCAGCCCTATCTACAAGCTGATAAAAGGCTTTATGGCTATCGTTACCTACTATTTCTTTAAGCTTAGTTTCTATTTTTATAAAGGCACTTAAAAATCTTTCTGAATTTTTCTTTTCCATTTATACCTCCTAAAAGTAAGTATTAATTGAGTCTTTTTATAACTGCTATTGATAAGCCCTGTTTTCAATCATAATTTGTAAGGTTAATTTACTCTTACCTAGTAACACTTATGTAAGCTTCAACTACCTTATACCTTTGAGAAAATGACTCTTGAAAACTAAATGTTCACTACTTACTCCTATATTTCCTACCTTAATTATACCACCAGTTTAATGCTTTTATAGATATATCCCTATTTAATTCTTTACAATTCTAACTACTTCTAAAGAAGTTCTTAAGGAATTCTTAAGAAATATTTATGTAAATGTTTAGGAAATTATTGGATGATACCTGTTATAATATTATTTGTACTGATGATTTACGTTTTACAAAATCATGACAAAATCTTTTAGCTATAGGCTTCCTTAGTGAAAGCTTAATTTATCCAGGTTCAAAAAGCCTTAAGGGAACCATGGTAGGACTGATGTATAAGTTAAGTTTTAACTCTGGTTCCCTATATTATAATATGTTATTCCTTTGGGAATTAATTCTATATCCTTCATGGTTAATATTTATATGATTAATAGATTGAGTCTAAAATCAACCAAATTAATCATGAAACCTATAACTTATTGCCTAGTTATTGAAGGTTAATGAACTTTTATTACTAGCATACGGTACACAACTTATTTAATTCAAATTTGAAAGGAGAAAAGTGTTAATGAATGTACTTGAAGTTAACAATGTCTATAAAAAATTAGGCAAAAGAGAAATAATCAAAGGCATCAGTTTTTCCATTAAGGAAGGTGAAATCTTTGGCTTCCTTGGTCCTAATGGCGCTGGTAAAACTACTACAATAAGAATGATGGTAGGGCTTATTGCAGCCGATAAAGGAACCATTAGTATTTGTGGCAATAATATTGGAACTAACAGTGTTAAGGCCCTATCTAATGTAGGTGCAGTAGTTGAAAACCCTGAAATGTATACCTACCTTTCAGGAAGACAAAACTTAAATATGATTGCAGACATAAAGAAAATCCCAAGAAAGAATGTGGATGAAATCATTGAGTTAGTTAATTTATCTGGAAGAATAGATGATAAAGTTGGAAAGTATTCCCTTGGAATGAAACAAAGACTTGGACTAGCTTCTGCTCTTTTATCAAAGCCTAAGCTACTAATATTAGATGAACCTACTAACGGTCTTGATCCAACTGGAATCATTGACTTTAGAGAAATAGTAAAAAAGGCTGTTAAAGAAACTAATGCGGCTGTACTTATATCCTCTCATATTCTTAGCGAAGTTCAACAGCTTTGCGATACAGTAGCATTTATAAATCACGGTGAAATAAAAGCAATCGAAAGCATTGCAGATGGAAACATAAATAACCAAACTGAAACTCTAACAATTGTTGTAGGTGATTCCTCTAAGGCTGGAGTGGCACTTCAAAATATAAGTGTTGTAAGAGGCTGCTCTGCTCTTGATAATACCTTTACCGTTGTAACTGAGAAGAACTCTTCCCCAGAAGTTATCAAAGCACTTGTAAGTGAAAACATAGATATTTATGAAGTTTATAAAAAGCATAATGGACTTGAGCAAAGATATATGGAACTTGTGGAAGGAGGTATTAGATAATGATAACCTTAATTAAATATGAACTACTTAAACTATTTAAAAGAGTAAAAACTCTAGTTGTTATTCTAGGATTTATCCTACTTACTGGTTTCATAGCCTTTGGTCTTTATAAAGAATCAGAAAATATGAAACAGTATAATACTCCAGAGCATAGAATACAAAACTATGAAGAAAATATTAAATATAATGAACAGAGAAAAAATGATATTCCAACTGACATAAAAAATGATGAAGCTAAAAAGCAACAATATCTAATGCACATTGATGAAAATATTGCAGAATTAAAGGATCAAATCTCTAAGGTTAAAGCTCAAATAGGAAAAGATATGGATTGGAAAAAAGAACTAGATGATAGAATAAAGGATTTAGAAACTAACCTAAAGAATGATGTGAATGCTTCTATGCAATCAAAATCCATGTTGACTCAAAGTTTATCAGAGGCAAAGTATTTAAAAGATAACAATATTAAACCAATGGATGATTTTGAATTTAATGCTTTCTTATTCCTCGAAAGATTAATAATCATTCTTGGCCAAGTGTTTTTAGCTATAGGTATAGCAGTTTTTGCCGCTGATATGGTTTCTGGGGAATGCACTCCTCCAACTCTAAAGTTACTTTTAACCCAACCTGTATCAAGAGGAAAAGTGATTTTTTCAAAATTTATCTCAGTAGCCTTAGCTGCTGCTGGATTAATTTTATCCATTGAAGTAATCTTCTTCCTTATAGTAGGTCTAATTTATGGCTTTGGAAATCCAGCTTACCCTGTAATGGTAGGTGCAAAATACCAGTTTGACCTGGCTACCTTCTTACCTAATGGTGGACATGAACTTGCTATGGTAGCTGGAAGTTCTTCTATAATACCACTTTGGAAATATACTGTAGAGCTACTACTAACTCAAGGCTTATATATAATAGCTTGTACAGCCTTTATCTTCCTAGTATCTACTCTATTTAAGAGCAGTATGGTATCTATGGGAGTTGGCACTGTATTTATAATTTTAATGACTATTTTATTTAACTTAGTAGGTTTCCTTAAGAAATTTGCCATTTACGTACTTCCTTGTTATACAGATACAACTGCTATTTTAAAGGGCCAAACAGCCACGATGTTTAACAATCCAAACTCCACCTTTGGAACTTCTATGCTAGTGTTCCTTGGCTGGACAGTAGTTTGCTACCTAATATCTCACTTTGTATTTACAAAGAAGGATATCCTTATATAATAAGGCACCATAAATTAACAATGCTAATATTAAATCACTAGTTATAAGAATTAATCTCTCCTCCCCCTTTGACATTTTTAAAAATAGATAAGTAAGTTAGTATTATTTATTTTCAAATGCCTTATGGAAGATTATTCACTAAGTAAAAGGCTTTTAAGTATTAAACTTAAGAGTCTTTTATTTTAGTAATCTTTATTAAGTGTAATTCTCCCCTCCTCCTTTTGTAAAATATTCCACTACAACCTGAAGTTCTTTAGTAACACTGTGCAAGCTAACTGCTAGCTATGGTGTCCCCTAAAATAAACTACTGTAATAGCATTCACACAGAAAAACTTTATGATTTTGTCCCCATTTCTTTTTTTGTTGTCCCCATTTTCTTTAATTCCCTCATATTTGTCCACATAACCTTATATATTAGTAACAGATATAAATTTATGGGGGAGATTTTTTGTTGCGAGATATAAAACATATTTTTCAAGTAGCTACAGTGTTTATTGGAACCATAGTAGGTGCAGGCCTTGCATCTGGTCAAGAAATAACTCAGTTCTTTTCAACCTATGGGTACATGAGCTTTTGGGGTCTTTTAATTTGTGCAGCCTTTTACATGGTATTTAGCTCCATGATGGTATCCATCAGTGTAAAATATAATCTAAACTCCTACACGGACTTTATAAATCTTGTAAGCCCAGGATTTTTAGGAAAAATAACCGATTATTTAACTAGTTTTTTCTTAATTTCTGGAGCTGCCATTATTCTTGCTGGAAGTGGTGCTCTTCTTTATCAATATTTTAAACTTCCAAGATATATTGGAATATCAATCATGGTGGTGGTTGCTTTAATTACTTTACTGAAAGATACTAAGGGACTTATTGCTATTAACTCCTTTATAGTTCCTTCTCTTACCACTATTATAATCACAGTATTTGTATTCTACCTTATTTATTCTAAAGGAACTATGTCCCTAGAATATTTAAAAGGTGTACCTGTACACAAAACAATTATAGTACCAAACCAATGGATAATTTCTTCTTTCTTATATGCAGGGTTTAATATGCTATTTTCTAGTGGCGTTATAGTACCATTAACAAAGGAAATGAAAAAGAAGAGAGTTATAATCACAGGGCTTATAATCGGTGCTCTTACCTTAACCTTACTTGCTGGCTTGATTAATACTATGCTTTTAGTAAACATACCTAACATATTTAAGTATGAAATCCCATTACTCCATGTAGCAAGCAGGTTTGGCCCACTAATTCAAGTGCTTTTGCTTATTGTAATTTGGTGTGAAATGTTTTCTACAGAGGTTTCAAATATATATAGTGTGGGAAAAACCTTAGAAAACAAATATAGAATTCCTTACAAGAAAGGAATCTTAATAGTGTTATTAATTGCTATACCTGTGTCACAAATAGGTTTTAAAACCTTAATAACCTACCTTTATCCTGGCTTTGGAATAATTAGCTTAATTTTTTCTGTGCAATGTATTATGTTCTACTTAAGAATGAAAAAAAGCAGATAAAAGCTGTATAGAATTAAATGCTGGATACACATATAAAATCCTCCGAAGAAACCTTCCTCGGAGGATTAATTTTTAAGTATTTTTTATTTATAATCTCATCTTTAGGTTGAAAACTAAAGATTTTAATAGTTATTCAATTCTTTTAAAGCAATTTTTATTTTATGATTTATTTTTAAAGTTCCAATGTACAACATTTTTTCTAAGTTCCTCAATTTCAAGTTTGATTACTCTAACTACCCTAGTATATAAGAAGTAGAATATTACAGCTATTAGCATGTATTTGCCTAAATTATGGAAGTTACTTTGAATGCTACCTAATAAAATATCCCTATAAGAACCTGAATTTTCCCCAACTATTCCAATTGCTTCTACCCCTAATCTTCCTATCGTTTCTAATTCATCAATGGCATATCCATTATATAATGCTATAATAGCTGAAGTACCTGATAAGTATAGTGAAACAATTGCTGAGAGATATAATTCAATATTTCTCCATACTTTTTCACTACTACAGTGATTAATAAAAATATTCTTAAAAAGTTTCACTACAATAAGGCCGAATAATAATAATGCTATTATTATTATTAAAGTGTTACAGACCTTAAGTAAAAGATAATTTCCCCAAATACCTGACATAAACTTCCCCCCTATTTTATACCCTTATAAGATTATGAGTTATGTAAGAAATTTTATTTATGTTTTTATTATACCATATTTTTACATGATTTCAATGCAATTGGCAGAATATATTGAAAGTTATTTAACCCCTAAGGAACTCTTCCCTAGGGATCTTAGTTATAATCTCTTATGCACAACATTTCTTCTGATTTCTTCAACTTCAAGCCTAATTTTTTTAGCTATTTTAACATATAAAAAGTAAAATATTGCTGATGATGTTAACCATACTATTAAATATTTGAAATTCAACATAACCTTCTTTAGTATAACATCTCTATAGGGTAATCCATTATATAGTGATTTTCCTACAAGCTTCATATCTACAATCATACCTTCATTGTCAAAAGTTCCAGCTAATACAAAGCCACATATGAATAGTACGGCAATCCCATAAAAATGTATTCTAGCATTTCTCCAAAAACTCTCACTACTGTAATGATTAATAAATGCTCCCTTAAAAAGCTTCACTGTCATAGATATAATCCCTAATAATGCTATTATGCTTATAGCTGAATTAAGCATTTTAATAAAAGAATAGTTTCCCAAAATAGCTGACATAAAATCTCCCCCATTCAACCCCTTCATAAAATTACCACTTATGTAATTTTATTATTTAAATTAGTTTATCATCTTTTTCAATGTATTTGTTTTAATATTCTGAAAACATTTTTGTTACTTTGTTAACGAATTATAACATTTATTCTTATATACTTCTGAGCCTATAAACCAATAAATCCTCTACCTAAAACTGGTTACCTTTCCACCAGATTCATAGTTTAAATGATAGGTATTCGCATATAATAATAACACTTAATTACAAAGAACCAAAGTTAATAGATTCTTATAAATAAATGTACTTTGGTTCTCTAAGACTTTTAAACTAGTAAAAAAACTTCATTTAAAAAGCCTGTAATTAAGAATATTAATACAATAAAGGAGGAATTTAATATGTCAAACAGAAGTAATAGAGTATTAGTTCCAGAGGCTAGAGAAGGATTAAACAGATTTAAAATGGAGGCTGCAAAAGAGGTAGGAGTAAACTTAAAAGACGGTTACAATGGAGACCTAACTTCTAGAGAAGCTGGTTCCATAGGCGGCCAAATGGTTAAGAGAATGGTTGAAGCTTACGAGAAAAATTTATAATTAAAAACAATACCCCATGAGGAAAGTTTCCTCATGGGGTATTATATTAACATCTTCAAAAATAAATAAATCAGTAGCCTCCCCATTTTGAGTTATACTACGTCTATAGATTCCTTGTCTAAATCAAGATTCCTTCACAGCTCTCACTTATTAGGTATTTTTAGCTGCCTTATTACAATTTATTTTTAAAATCCCAACGCACTACATTTTCTCTTAACTTCTCAATTTCAAGACTTATTGATTTAGCTACTCTTGTATAGAGAAAATAAACTATTCCTACTTGAACTAACTTGTTAATAATATATTGAAAGCTTCCTTGAACTTGCTTTGTATACATTACCTTATATGAAGCTCCTTTTTCCAAAGCCTCTATTGCTGCTTGTAACTCTAAAATAATATATCCATTGCCTATGGCTGATATTAATGCTACTGCTGAAAGATAAACTATAACAAACCCACAAATATATAAAGCGATATTCTTCCAAACATTTTCACTGCTAGTATAATTACCAAAAATGCTTTTAAAAAACTTCACTATAATAGAGAGAAATGCAACTAAAGCTATTATGATTAAAATAGTGTTTCCAATTCTAAGTAAATAGTAATGTTCCCATATACTTGACATATATCCTCCTCCCATTAGATTTTTAACAAATTTATATTTTTATGTAAAAATTTAACTAATACTATTATACTGTAATTTCTTTAGATTATGTCTGAATCTCTCGAAAAGTTGTATGTAACTCACATGAAAGTTGCTATTTTTCAAACTTTTATTTGCAAACTAACATAAGAAAATCTACAGTACCTAAACTTCATAATATCTATTAAATCCTATGCTAGAACATGTAATTTCCCTTATGCTAAAGATGTGTTATTATAATACCAAACAATTAACCTATTATTTATAAAGCATCAAGTAGTGAACTTATTATGATTAACAATAGCAATATTACTAGTGGTTTATTAGTCATTGATTATAAAGATAAAAAAGGAGAACGCTTATATATGTGTAACAATACAATCTTAAAAAGCTTAAATAATTGTAATATATGCCCTAGAAATTGCAATGCAGATAGAACTTCCAGTAAACTTGGAATTTGTAAAAGTTCTTCAACCCTAAAAGTAGCAAAGGCATATCCTCACCTGTGGGAGGAACCTTGCATATCTGGTGAAAAGGGATCTGGTACAGTGTTTTTCTCCAACTGCAACTTAAATTGTGTATTTTGCCAAAATCATGAAATAAGCCATGAGGCAGTAGGAAAGGACATTTCTATCCGAAGACTCAGTGAAATTTTTCTTGAGCTTCAGGAAAAGGGTTGCCACAACATAAATTTAGTTAACCCATCTCATTATGCACTACAAATTGTTGAAGGAATAAAACTAGGAAGAGAAAAAGGCTTAACAATTCCTATTGCTTACAATTCTAATGGCTACGAAAAAGTAGAAACCCTTAAAGCTTTAGAAGGGTATATTCAAATTTATATCCCTGATTTAAAGTATTTTGATGATAAGTATTCAGTGAAATATTCAAAGGCTCCAAACTACTTTAGTATAGCTTCAGAAGCAATAACGGAAATGGTAAGACAAATTGGAGAGCCAGAGTTTGATGAAAATGGCATAATGAAAAAGGGAGTTATCATAAGGCATCTAATGCTTCCAGGGCTTTTATTTGACTCAAAAAAGATAGTGGATTACATTTATAAAACCTTTGGTGATTCTGTGTATTTAAGTCTTATGAATCAGTATACCCCTATGTATGGTGCCAAAGATTTCCCTGAAATTAATAAACCTTTAAATCCAAAGCACTATGATAGCTTAATTGACCACTGCCTAGAGATAGGCTATAAAAATGCCTTTATTCAAGAAAGTGGTACTTCTTCAGAGGTTTATGTACCTGACTTTAACTTAAGTGGAGTATAATTATCTTTTTACCCCACTGTTCTACCTAGCTTTAAATTGTTTATAACTAGGTGTTTTTTAGACTATTGATTTTTCATCTTATACGGTTTTCATAAGAAGAAAGTTAAGTTTACATATAATAAAAAAGAGTTATCTCATAATACATAGAAAACTGTAAATGATTTAAAAGCCATACATAATAGAGAACTAATTCCTCTATTATGTATGGCTTTACTAGTTTAAAACTAACAAATTTTTCTTATAATCTAGTTTTTTCTGTAAAACTATTTTTACATTTTATACTTCTCTAAGTCTTCCTTAAAGTACTCAGCAATCTTCTTAAACTCATTAATTGATTGAATTAAATGTCTTATTTCCTCTGTGTAAGAGCTTACATTTGCACTTACTTCCTCAGTGGAAGCTGAGTTTTCCTCTGCTATGGCTGCTAGGGACTCAATTGTTTCGTACATAGAGCCAATAGATTGAGCTTCTCTATCTAAATCATTTATAGTTTCAATCATAGATTTAGAAACAGTTCTTACAGACATAGTGGATTCATAACTTACTTTTCTTATCTCCTCTAGACCCTTAGTTTCATGTTGAAGAGTATCGTACTGTTCTTCGATGTTGTCAACTAAGCCATCTATGTCATGAACAAATTGTACTAAATTTGAATTGATTTCTTCCACAGCACTCTTGGTTTGCTCTGCAAGCTTTCTTACCTCTTCAGCAACTACTGCAAAGCCTCTGCCTTGCTCACCAGCTCTTGCAGCCTCTATTGATGCATTAAGTGCAAGTAGATTTGTTTGGTCAGAAATTTGAGCAACTATAGAAACAATATTAGTAATATCCTTAGCCTTGTCCCCAAGTTGAACACCTTTAACCTTAACTTCTTGGAAGTTGTTTAGGGTTTTTTCTATATTATTACTTACGGATTCAACCTTATCAAAGCTTGAATTGATTTTTTCAATAGTTCCCTCTAATTCTTCTTTATTATTGTTTTCACTATCCACAATAACCTTTAAAGCATTAATATTATCATTTAAAATTGATGCAGCGTGTTCTGTATTTTGAGCTTGATCTACTGAAGTGCTTGCCACCTGCTCTACAACATCAGAAATCTCACTAGAAGTTCTATCCATATTATCTGAAATCTTACTTAGTTTTTCAGCAAAATCTCTCATTTCCTCGGTAATACCATTAAATACCACAAAGTCAGAGCTCATACTCTTCATGTGAGCTTTAAGGCCACCAAATATATCTTCAAAGATATCCTTAGTTATAATCTCTCTATCTTCAAAGAATTCATTTTTGTTTAGCTTGTTAGAAAGTCTTATCAAGTCTTTAGTTGGCTTAAGTAGTAATCCCACCCCTACAAAAGTAGCAATGGAAGATATTCCTGTTAATATTAAAGCTTTTACTATGTTATCAAAACCTAATACTCCTAAAGAACCAATTAAGCTCATAAGGAAAGTAAAGATTGTCGCCTTTCCTGCTATGGACTTAACAAAACCTAGTGAAGTTATTTTATTAAAGAAATAACTTTTCTTTTGATATATTTCTTTATCAAAGACTATTTTAATCTCTAAGGAATCCTCAGTCTTTTTCTCTACAGTATACTCATATTTTTCATTAAAGTATTTAAAGCTTCCTTCTAGCATTCCTAGGAAATAATCAAACATACCTCTCTTAGATTGATATTTCATCACTGCTTCTCTTGAAGATACTGGTTTTATATCTACAAATGGCGGCTTTGCCCCTGGAATCTTTTGTGTCATTACAATATGAATATCATAAAGAGACTTTAAAAATCCATAGGTAGTCTCATGCTTAAAAAATACTGGATAAACCTTAGCAAAGGAATTAATATTATCATTACCAATGGCTCTCCATAATTGTTCTGTAGTGATGCTTTGGTTAGAAGACATTCTCTCTATAAACTTTTTAATATCACTATCATTTACATCCTCAACAGGTGAAAATACTCTTCCGCTTCCCCATCCAACGTATTCCATGGTGCTGTCAACATTGGAATCACCATACAATTTTCTACAAGTTTGCATCCAAACGGATACTACTGTTCCTTTCATTTCTATCCCCTCATTTCATAATTTGAAAAGTTGTGCTCCTAAAGTGTTCTAATATGTAATTAAGTCACTAGTTAGCTTGTCCCAAATTCAGTATTAGCTTTCTAAAGATTTCTTAACTAAACACAATGAACTTCATCTGAAAAGTCCTTATTTTTATAAACCTTCAAACTTGACTCTTCCATTTTTAAATTCTTTTAATTTATTAACCTATAGTCATCATGTGTAATTAATAATAATTATCCTTCAATATTATATTATCAAAATTCTACATAATTGTACATTATTACTTAAAATAAATAGACATATTTTTTGTGTAATGTATTCATAATCATAAAAAAACTTAACCTCTACACAGTTTTAAGCATAGAGGGTTTTAAGTCTCGTTTAAATCTTTAAGGCTATATAATTGTTAATTTTGAAGCTAAATATCTTAACCTTCTCTTTTTATAATAAAGTAGAACATAACCCCTCTTTCAGTATTTTTAACCCCATACTCTCCCTTGTGAAGTTCAATAATCTTCCTTACAATAGATAGCCCAAGGCCAGTTCCACCGAGCTTTCTATTTCTTGATTTATCTTCTTTGTAAAACTTATCCCAAATTTTACTTAGAGCCTCTTCTTCAATGTGAGCTCCACTATTTTCAAAAGAAACCACACCTTTTCCTTCTATAGTCTTCGTGCTTATCCAAATATCACCTTCTAGGTTGGTATGTCTTACAGCATTGGTTAAAAAGTTAGTAACCACTTGCTCTAGCTTGAAACAATCCCCTTTAAACTTTAAATCTCTTTCTAAGTCCATATGCACCTTAATTTTCTTCTCATTAATAGAAGGTGTCAGCTTTTTTATGGTTCCTTCAATGATTTGTCCAATGCTACAAACTTCAGTCTTTAAAACTGCTGTCTCACTTTCCAAAGTGGATAACTCTAACATATCTTTAACTAAGTTTCCCATCTTATCTGATTCACTTATAATTACATCAAGGGAATAGTCTACTTCCTCCTTAGAAAACACATCATCCTTAATGCCTTCAGCATAACCCTTAATTAAGGTTATCGGTGTCTTTAATTCGTGAGATACGTCAGCAATAAATTCTTTACGCATGATTTCAAGTTTTCTTTCCTTATCAATATCCTGTCTTAGCTTTGCATTAGCACTTTGAAGAGAGTTTAAAGAATGTTGTAGCTCTGAAGATAAAAAATTCAGAGAATTTGCAAGGCTTCCTATTTCATCTTGAGAGTTTACTACACATTTTTCACTAAAATCTAAGTGTCCCATTTTCATTGCTACCTTATTTATTCTTTTTAATGGACTTGTTATCATTCTAGTGTAAACCGAAGATAAAAGTATTATTATAACAATAGCTGCTAAATAAAAGTACTTATAAAATATTTCGATAACTCCTACCGCTTCCTTTATAGATTGCATGGAAGTAAAACCTAGAACTATTTGGGAATTCTGTACAACTACAGATACTAAACTGTTTGTGTTGCTTCTAGGGTCTGTAGCCACAAAAGTAATTTTTCCTCTAGTGTTGAGCTCCTGCTGCAAATCACTGTTGTATTTAAATTCATTGACAATATCCTTTACTAGGGTTTGTTTATCTGCATCTATTTTTTTATGTCCTGTATTAAAAACTACAGTAATATTTCTTTCAGTATCCACTATAGCCATAGAAGTATTATATCTATCTTCAAAATCCTTCATTGCAAGAAGAACCTCTTCCTCACTTTGAGCTAGAACCAAGATTTGCCTAAACTTCTCTACATTACTTTGAATATCTACCTCTTTTTTGTTATAGTACATTTTCTCAAAAAATACTCTCTGTGTTATAAGAGTAAAAGCTAAAAAAGAAATAAATAAAATTACAGTTATCAAAAAAAGTTTTTTAGCTACACTACCTCTTACTGTTATCCTCCCGTCCATACTTCACCTCAAATTTCAACTAAATTTACTGTTTATTATAGATAAACCAGATTAATCCTTCACTAAATTGGTTCTATTTAATTATCACCATAGTATTCTTCTAAAGAATAAGTTTTAGGCACTTTTTATAATTAATCCTCTATTATATGGATTAGTCCCCTTGACTTTCCTCCTGAAACTTATATCCAAAACCTCTCACTGTAGTAATTAAGCTGGCACTTTCCTTAAGTTTTTCCCTAAGCCTCTTTACTGTGGTGTCTACTACTCTTAAATCTCCCTCAAAATCATAACCCCAAATAGCATCTAAAATTTGCTCTCTTGTTAGAACTATACCTTTATTGTTTACAAAATAAACTAGAAGGGAAAATTCAGTAGGAGATAAGTTAAGTTCCTCCTTATTTACTGTTACCTTATGAGCCTTTTCATTCACATATAAGCTTCCGAAGATTACTCCATTTAAATCCTTAGATTGTTCCTTGCTTTCTATTCCGTAAATCCTCTTAATTTGTGCCTTAATTTTAGCTACCAATACCTTAGGACTAAAGGGTTTAGTCTCATAGTTATCTGCTCCAAAGCCAAGAGCAAAAAGCTTATCCTCATCTTCTGCCCTAGCGCTAAGCATCATCACAGGAATATCACTATCTTTTCTCAAGATTTTTAAAGTTTCAAACCCATCCATTATAGGCATCATTATATCTAACACTATAAAATCTATCCTATTGTTTTTAATTAGGTTTAGAGCCTCAACTCCATTATCTGCTTCGTAAATTTCAAAACCTTCCTTTCTTAAGTACACCGCTAAAAGATTTCTAATATTATCCTCATCATCTACAATTAAAATTGACTTATTCAATTAATTCACCTCTATATTAATAAACTTTATCTCTATAAATTACTAGTATAGCCTTTGTTAAATCATAGCTATGTAATTTTCTAAATTCCTACCTTAATTATAAACTATTTCATTGTCATTTCCGTGTCAATAAGAAAAACTATCTATCCATAAAAATCCCTTCTATTAAAATATTTTTTCAGTTCCTTTTAAAAATAACCTCTAATAACTGACTATACTAACAAAATTATTAAGCCAATAAATTAATAAAAGACTTTCCTGAGAATTACCTCTAGAAAGCCATTTATTTAGTCTCTACTTTAATTTTAAATGAGTTTATATTAACTTGTAAAAAACTTTTATAATTAGAATTGTTTATTGCAGTTATAAAACATCCAAAGTCTCAAATAACTTCTTAAAACTTAGCATACCATAGCCTGATTGAGGGTTAGGATAAGTTATTCCTTCCATTTCAGTTACACTGGTTATCAAATAGGTTCTTATCTTAGAGGTGAATAAATTTTTATCATTTCCCAGCACAAGGCCCCATTGCATTATCAAGGCCACTGCTCCACAGATAATTGCCCCCGCTGCGCCAGCACCACTAATTACAATGTCTGCTCCGTTTAACCCAGTTGTTAATATATTAGTTCCTCCCACACACACATCAGGTTTAATTCTTCCATCTCTAGTAAAGCCCCTACCTGCTATTGGCACTGGAGTTTTTGTTTCGCTATCAAAGTATGAAGCTGTTAACATACTAGTAGCTGTAGAAGGAAGCCTTAGAGTTATAAAGGGGTCATTAATTAGAAACCTAGTATCCTCATATAACAAGTCTCTCTGGAACAACCATGCATCAAACCTCCCATTAACAATATAATCTCCATAAACAGTTATTTTCCAAATACCACTATAGGCATTTCTAATTAATATACCCACATACTGATCCCCGTTAATAAAAGATACATAGTATTTTATAGTAGCAATACTTTCCCCTATTTGAATTCTTACCTCTTCCCCCTCTTTAAAAATGGAAGGTATTCTTCCTGTCCCATTGCCTATAGGCGGATTAATCCCCATACTCACCCTATCTGGTCTTCTCATCCAAATAGAAACATATAAATTTTTTTGCCTTGGATCTACGCTGACTTCAATTATCCTTTCTTCCCCTGTACTAGAAAACATACCACTAGTATGGGTATTAGCTAAGGCTTCTTCTCCTGTATTTTCTACAGCTTCTAACCCCCTTCTTTGAGTTAAAGAATCAACATATCTTTCAATAGGCCCACCGCCATCATGTCCTCCCACATTGCTTCCGAAAGGAGTATAAATCACCATAGGTTTATTTGTTTTGGCTTGAAGCTCAGAAAGATAGAGTAGTGCCATTCGAATGTCAGCACTTTCATAAACATCTACGCCTTCCTTATCTACTCCGGTTTGCTCTAAGGTGCTTTCCTTTGCCTTTTTTAACTTTACAACAGCAAATTCACAATTAGGTGCAGCACTAGTAAAAAAATCCTTATCACTAAGCCTTCTTCCACCGATTATCCCAGCCATTGCAGTACCATGCTCATTTTCTGGCCTATGAGCCACAATATCATAAGGGTTCTTCCCCGTATTTTTTGCTTTAATGGCTAAATCAATATCTTCTTTTGAGAATTCCGTACCATAGGCAATTGATTTAGGAGATGTGCCCTGCTGCAAGGTTTGATCCCAAATGCTTATGATTCTTGTATTTCCATCTCTTGTCATGAATCTAGGATTTAAGTAATCAATCCCTGTATCTATAATTCCAACAACAATTCCTTCACCATTTAAAGCTGAATTTGTCCCATCCATAAAATTATAGTAATCATTAGTATTAACTACCTTATAAGGAGATAAACTAAAAGGAAAGCTACCTTCTACATAAATTATTTGAGGAATATCTTGAAGAAGAGTATTTAATTCACCCTTAGGCAAAGCCACTAATGCAAAAACGGGGCCTGTAACTGTAATGGCTGCATAGCTTATGCTTTCGAAAGCTTTAAGAATATCCCCAGTGTATTCTATAATATAAGTTTCATAATCAGGATTTAAATAAAATTGTTTAAATCTCTCATTGCTTTGTCTAAACCCATTTAAATTTGATTGGGCTTTTTTATGTTCATATCTATCTCCATAGCTGGCAGAATAGTTGTACAACCTAATCCCCCCATAATACTTTATATAGTTATTTTATGCTACAACAGAGGTTTTGTTAAAAAATATGACAAAGTAAATAAACTTATATTTTTTTATTCCTTTCCACCGCTTTATCTATTTATTTAAAGCTAAATGATTTACACTGATGCTCATGTTTCAAAGGACATGCCAAACCTTAAGCTTCCAACATGTAGATGAAAACTAATTTTTTTATATAATAAAAATGCACTAGACTTTGTTATAAGCCTAATGCATTTGATTCATTTATTTAAATTATTTCTGCTAAGTCTTCATAGGTTACACAAGGAATTGTTATTATAAAGGTTGTTCCCTTAGCTTCCTCACTTTTAACCTCGATTTTCCCTTTGTGATTCTTAATTATTTGGTAACAAGCATTCAAACCTAATCCTGTACCAGATTTTTTAGTAGTAAAAAATGGTGTTCCAATCTTAGCTAGATTCTTCTGAGAAATTCCTACTCCATTATCAGATACTTTAATAAATAACTCTTCATTCTCTTCACGAAGTCCTGTTTCTATAGTTAAAAGAGCATCCTTGGTATCACTCATAGCATCCATAGCATTCTTACATAGGTTTAAAATCACCTGCATAATTTGTCCTTCATCACAAAGTATATACCTCTCATCAAAGTTTAAGTTGAATTGAACATCTACCCCTTTTGTCATAGTTGAGGTCTCTAAAGTACTCTTTAATGAATAAATTAAGTCATTTATAGATACTTCCTCCATAACAGCTTTGCTAGGTTTAGACATAGTTAATAAATTACTAATTATCTTATTTACCTCATTTGTATTGCAATTTATCTTTTCTGCATACAGTTTAATCCTATCTTCTTTAGTATAGGTTTGAATTAGCTGACTACAGCCTTTTATAGTGGTTAAAAAGTTTCTTGTTTCATGAACAATAGTAGCAGACATTTGTCCTAGAAGAGCTAGTTTTTCTTGGTTAATTAGTTTCTGCTGATTTTCCTTTTCATCTGTTATATCTTGAATTACACAAACTGCCCCTATATTTTCATTTTCTATGTTATAAATCGTAGAAACCTTTATAAGAACACTCCTCTGTTTTCCATTTATGCATTGAAAAAAACCTTCATATGATTCTTCTATTAAGATGTCCTTGTCATATTTTTTATCTAACAAAGTTATACTACCATCAAGCATTGTAATAAGTTCATCTATACTCATTTTAACTATATCAATATCATCTCTATGAATTAAATTCGTAAAAGCTATATTATGTGCTGTAATTCTATTTAGATTATCTAGTATCACCGCTGGAGTTCCAATAGAATTTAAAATTATCTGGGTTTGTAGGTTTAAGTCAGCAATTTGTTGCTCAGCTTTTACATCATTAAAAATCATTAGTGCCCCATCATTAATTTTATGAGCATTAACCAAAAGCTTTATCCTATCACCCTTTGAGGTACTATAGGTTCTTATAACCCCATTTACTTTTTCTCCGGTCTTTAAAACCTGCTCTACTAGAGCTTCTTCTTTGTGCTCCTCGGCCTTAGGAATAATCTTTAAAAATTCTGCTGGACTTAACCCAATTAATTCCTCTCGACTCCATCCTATAACCTGTTCAAAGCTTTTATTAGCATACGACAGTTTATTATCCTCATTATAGGTTACTAAGGCTACTGGAACTGCATCTAATATATCCACTAATTTACTATTTGCCTCTTCCATCTTTCTATGAGGTTCCCTTACAGTGGTCTCAAAAATCCCCTTATAAAGAAAATGGTAACTGACAATTTTCATTACATGTCCTAATAGTAAAAAGAAGGAAGTTGATTTTGTAGCTGATAAAGCAAATATCTCATTAACAATCATAGCTAATAAACTCATAAAAATATATTCTAATTTTACCTTCTCATTTAACTCACTAGTTCTATGAAGCTTAATTAGGGTTACAATTAAAAGTACAGTTATTATTAATTCCAAAATAATCTTCGTTTTAGTTACTCCTTGGTCAGTATAAAGATTAATAAAAGCTATATTATAGAATACATACCACATTACCACTACAAATGCTATTGAAGTTATAAGAGATAGCCATTTGCCCTTGTTGGCACTGTTTTCCCCCTGAATTCTCCTTACTCTCATAAAATGACAAACCTTTATACTTTCCTGTATCTTAGAACAATAACCTAACATAAAAATCACCAATACTAGAGTCAACTTACTTATCATCCAAAACTTTAATGGTAAGTCAATTGGTAGATCCTTGTATCTATACATAGACTGGTAATAATAAACATGAATCAAGTCAAAGCAAGAAGTAATAAAAAAACCAAAGCCTATCATCCTGTTTATCCAATTATCATGGTGATAGGTGTTCCAACTCAGTAAGAAAGTGGAGACTCCCACAAATATGCATGCAATCTCTAGGGAAGAATGAATAACCAGTTCGTTTCCTCTCCAAAGGGTTGACCAAATAATTAAGGACAATATGACCGCAAAGATTGTTATTAAAATCAGCCTGAATACTGCTACTTTATGTCTTTCATGAGTGTTTTCTTCATTTAAATTCAAACTTTTCATAGCATCCCCCAAAATTCTCAGTATATACCCGTACTATACCCCAAAATAATAGCCTTATATATGATATTTTACTACAAATTTACAAAAATAGAATCAAAATATTAAGAATTTTCACCAAAAACTTTGAAATTTATTTTTATACCGTCGAAAATACAAGTAAGCTTGTTTACTTCATTGTCTAATTAAAAACTTATTTATATGTACTTATAATATTTGCTGTATCTCCATATTCACCTACTATAAATTCCTAAGGCTCCTAGTGGCTAATAAAACACTTTACCACACTGGCAATATATACTATATTTATATACTATTCGATACTTTTCCGTTTTATATTGGGGTTATAGATAAATATTTACAGTAAATAACATAAATTGCCTCCTTTATTTGTTCCCATATCATATTTAACTATAATTTCTACTTAGGACATCTATAATAGCTGTAAATAATATTAAAGTAGAAAATCCCCTGGAATCACCAGGGGATTTTCTATAATTTAACACTCTTTAATATTTTTATTATTTAGAAATAGTTCATGCATCTTCAAAAAATAAATAGGTCAGTCTACTCGTCTATTTTCACTTGTTATTTATTTTCATATACCTTAGTTTGCAGCTGCTGCAATTTCTATGGCTTCTTGATGTTGTGGGTCAACTACTGCTTGAACATTACCATCTTTATGCCTTTTACTTCCTAAAAAATGCACATCAAAAACTCCGTCCATTCCATTATCCTTAACTAAATCTAAATTCTGCCCAGTTCCATATCCTGCTGAAAGATTAGTTGCAACAGCTAAGGCTGGTGCTGAGTCTTTTCCCGCATGAGGCATTGCAGCCATAGAAGCAGCAAGTCTTCTTCCTTCTATGTTCACAATAATAGGTCGCCTCTCCCAAGAGAAACCACCCCAAATTTCTTTAATAATTTCTGTATCCTCGCTAGTTAAAGCCTCACAATCTGCATGGTTAGTCCCAAAGGTTCTTTTTATATTAAACCTTCTACCTGTATAAACATCTTCAACCTCTGCTACTGTACCCCTTTCAAATATGTATTGAGCTTCTTCCCACCAATCTAAAGTCTCAATTTTTGGTTTTTCTTGCTCTTTTGATACCTCTTTTACAGGGCTTTCTTGGTTTTCTTTTGCTACTTCACTGTCTATATGACCTTGGCTAGCTTTTTCAGCTTCGCCATCCTCTTCTGCACTAACATTTAAGCTGTCATCAAAGGCTCCCCCTCTAGATGCTCTAGGATTTTGAGTTGCCTCTACTTGTGCTACTGGCTTAACTTCTTTACTTTCTGAAGTCTTCTCTCCTGCCATAACCATTACTCCTATGGACAGAGCTGTAGCCAATAAAACACATAAAACATTCTTTTTCATTTCTTTACTCCTCTCTTAATGCCTAGGAAGTTAGTTGACGGGTTCGGAAAGAGATAACCTACCTAAAGACTTCTTAAATTTAAAAGTTAATCAAGTCCTCCATTATAGTCTGACTTTATAATTAGCCTTAAAATTCAAAATAAGTTTCTTTAGGATTCACCCCAATGAAAAATCCTCCCTTGCCAAAATGGCATTAGGCTTAACATAACTTATACAAACTGTACCTATAATATTATAATGGAAAACTCTCTCCATTAAAACCCCCAATTATTGTAACAGCTTCGTACAATGCCTGCTTATGACTGACTCACTCCTTAGCATAAGTAAAAAAAGAAAAATTATACACCTCTATTTAGTTCCGAATGGAATTCGGAACAACCCAATTCAGTTTTTGTAATGCAATAGCTATACTACGAATTTCTATATTTCACTTCAGCATACTGTGTCGCAGCACAGAACAACCCAATTCAGTTTTTGTAACGTAGTAGTTATACTATGAATTTTTCAGTTCACTTTAATATACCGTGTCGGAGCACGGATGAATTCAATTCAGTCTCACCTCTATTTAGTTCCGTGATTCATCACGGAACAACTCAATTCAGTATTTGCAACGTAGTATCTATACCACTGAAATCTTTTATCCCTGTTTTAATCTATTTTCACAACAAATACTCAAAAAAATTCTCCTAAGGCTACCTTCCTTAGGAGAATTTTATGGAATAATAAATTAGTTGATCCTATAGAGCAAATTTAGAAGGAGATTTAATACAATCCAAAACGGATTAATTAACCTTCTAAAATGCGATTAAAGTGGATATTTTATATTTGGAACATTAATCATGCCTTCATAGGGTACTGGTGGATAAAATCTAGCAGTTTCAAAAGTTGGCTGAGCACTTCTTCTTAGCTCTGCTATTTTACTTACTCCAACGTAAATATTGGATATACTATACCAAGTTGCAAGATCTACTATCCCTGTCTGTGGAAGATTGAATATGCTTTGGAAGGTCTTAACTGAATCCGCAGTCGCTTGATCATAGGTTCCACTTATTGCTACCTTTTGTATAGCTGGATAGTTTTGAGCTATTCTGTTTAAATAAGTTTGAATAGTTCTTACATTTGCTCCTGTACTTCCTACCTTTAAGTTTGAACCTGGAAAGGATTGTGGTATTCCAGACACTTGCTTTGCTTGAACCAATTGAATATTCCCACCATAGAAATTAGTTAATATTTGGTATGGAGTTCTTCCCTGTTCTGCTAAAGCTTGACTTCCCCATTGAGTAAGCCATCCAGGACACTGTACTTGTCTTCCATCACAGTACTGAGTAAGTAAAGGCTGCTTTGCTCCTGTTCTTTGTATATAAGTAGTAAATAATTCATCAACTATTCTGCTGATGTTATCAAATATATTTCTTCCATAAGTAAAAGCATGGTCAAAAGCTGTAGAGTTTGTTATTTGGAAGTTATATCCCTTACCTCTATACCATTCTGTATAAATTCTATTTAAAGTGAAGGATAAAATACAATAAATATTTGCTCTTATTGCTTTTTCATCCCAAGTTGCATAAATTTCTGAGCTTGCAACATTTTTAATATAATCTCTAAATCTTACAGTATAATTTGGTGCTCCTGTGTTTGTAGGTACTCCTGCATGAACCACAATAAACTCTGGTATTACTGGCTCAGGAAGTACAACAAATCCACTTGGTGGTGGTGGTAGTGGCTTATTTGGGTCCTCTGGAATCTTAGGTGGAAAATTCCCAAATAATCTATTTGCAGGAACTTCAATTACTTCAGTAGGTTGAATAACTTCTCTTCCCCACCAGTCTCTTGTACCATTAGTATTAGCTCCTGTACCTGTCGCTCCAGCACCACCTACTCCAGTATTAATAGTTCCAACTCCAGGGGTTGCATTTCCTCCTGGTGCCGGATTAGTTCCCCCCGGTGTGCCAAGTGGAACTAAATTGCAAATTTGTAGTGCCACAGTGTCGGGCAATATTTGACACCCATTTACTTGAAATCTCTCAAAGCCTTCAGCTTCAACAATTACATCACAAGTACTATAAGGTTGCTGAGTTGTATTGTTGGGATTAAGAGATAACTCCTTTGGTGGAGCAACTAAATCAATAACTTGAGTTTGCCCTGAGATATCCGTTTGTATTTGAGCTGTTTCTCTATTATACCTTTCCCTAGGTATAACTGTTACCCTTGCGTCTTTAACTGGAGTTAACGTATTTCCTCGAAAAGCTTGCACCTGAAGTCTTCCAATATCCGCCATAATATTCTCCTTAACAAAATGCTTCATAATATTATATGAAAGACCCATTTAAAAAGTTCAATATCCTGCCATAAGATTTAACTTTATTTTCTTACTCTATGATTCTATCTTCATAAAATCTATAGTAAGTTGCTTTTCTAGAAGCAAGCATTATCTTTGCTCTCTATATCTTTTATGCTTTTAACCTTTTAAAAGCGTCATATGGGATACTAAAAAATAGATTTTCAGTGGGTATATGATAAAACTTTTCAAAGTAGCCCTTTGTGCACACCCCTTCCTCCACCCTTCCCAAATTCTTAAATAATTCTTCACAGGTTAAAATGCCATAACCCCAATCTGGATTTGGGTGAACTATACCTTCATTTTTTATAGTCCCACGGATTAAGTAGGTAGCAATTTTAGAAGAGTACAAGTTAGCATCATTCTTTTCTACAATTCCCCATTCTAGCAAAAGAGCAACCGCCCCAGTAAGTACAGCTCCTGCCACGGCAACTCCACTGGTTACAATCGCTGAATTATTTAGCCCTGTAGTTAAAATATTATAACCATTAACAATTACTGTAGGCTTAATTCTTCCATCTCTGGTGTATCCTCTGCCTGATCCTGGTGGTAAAATGCCATCTTTTTTATTGTAATATCCTGTACAAAGTACATTTCTTCCTGTACATGGCACAGTTAAAGTTGTGTAGATGTCTGGCTTTAAAAATCTTGTTTCCCCTCTTAACAAAGATTTTTGGTGCATCCAAACATCATATCTCCCATTAACCACAATAT
This sequence comes from Clostridium punense, assembly GCF_017874425.1. Lineage (GTDB taxonomy): Bacteria > Bacillota > Clostridia > Clostridiales > Clostridiaceae > Clostridium_J > Clostridium_J punense. The sequence goes on along the minus strand of NZ_JAGGLL010000016.1, from coordinate 13,076 downwards.
CGCCAATAAGGTTAACCTGCCAAATTCCTCCTTTAACATTATTAGCTATAAGGATAATTACTTGCTCTCCACCGCTTTCCTGCTGAATATAGTATTGAATTTTAATAAGGCTATCCCCTAACTTTGTTTGAATTTCTCCCTCCTCCATTTTAGGCACTTCTATTTTTCCTGTTTTTTCACCTGTAGGTGTAATGATATTTACAGATACCTTATCAGGTCTTGTAAGCCAAATAGATAAGCAAAATAATCTATCCTTTTCATCTACTTCCACATCTATTTTCCCTATATCCCCTTTTTGTGCTAGTATTCCGCTAGTGTGAGTTCCTTTATCACCCTCAGTCCCTGTGGTAGATGTTATAGCAAATCCTCTTCGCATATTAAAAATATCCAGGTATCTCTCTAAAGTAGTTTGGCCATCATGCCCTCCACAATTGCTTTCAAGTGGTATATATACTACCATAGCCTTATTTTCACTAATTTGAAGTTTATGCAAATACTCAACAGCTGCCGCAATATCAGTGCTTTCATAGATATGACCCTTTCGTTCACTAATGCCATTCATTTCTAAGGTTGCTTGCTTTGCCTCTTTAAGCTTTACAATTGCAAAGTCGCAACGAGGTGCTATGCTTTTAAAAGTATCTTCATTCCCTAAACTTCTTCCTCCTATTATTCCAGCCAGAGCCGTTCCGTGTCCAACTTCATCCCTATGGTCAACAATGCTATATGGGTCCCCACCTCGTCTTTTTATTGCCACAGCACTTGCTATTTTATCTTTTGAAAAATCTGTTCCATATCTCATAGTTTTAGGTGTTGGTCCTTTATAAATTGTTTGATCCCAAATTGCTATAACTCTACTGCTTCCATCTTGTGTCATAAATCTTTCATTTAAATAATCTATTCCTGTACCAATAATTCCTATTATTACGCCTTCACCATTAAGGCTTTCTGGTTTTTTAGGAAAATCAGCATTGTCAAAAGTTTCTGTACCCACCACCCTAAGCTCTGAAAGGGTAAATGGATAACTTTTTTCTATATTCACAATCTCAGGAACTGCCTTAAGTAAGTCTTGAATTCTCCCTTTTTTAACAGCTATGGCAGCAAAGTAGTTTTCTCCCGAAGCATAACCTCTAACGTAATTTAAAGGTTCTAAAGCCTTTAAAATATCTCCTGTGTACTGAACAATGTAATTCTCATAATCCTCACTAGTATATACCGGAAGAAATTTAGACTGACCCTCCCTCAGGCCTTCCCCTAGTTCCTGTGTAACACTCTGTTTTCCCTTCAATTTCTTCTTATCTAAACCCTCATAGTCAAAATTACTATTGACCATAAAAAAATTCATCCCCTCTTCTCTTACTAACAAGCAACATCCTTTCCCTCTATAACCTATCCCAGTTTTTCATATAATTCTACTGGCATCCGAACAAAAATTTTACTTTCCTTGGTTTCTTCGTCTTTAAAACTTCTTTCATCTTTAGGCTTACTAGTAGAAGTTTGCTCCAAAACCTTTGAAAGATTACTAATAGATAGAATACCATAGCCCCATTCTTGGTTAGGAAAAGTTACTCCCTCAATTTTCTTTGTGCTACGAATTATATAATTCCCAGCCTTAGCTGTGAATAAATTCCTATCATTTCCTTGAACTATTCCCCATTGTAGTAAAAGTGCCGTTGCTCCTGTAAGCATTGCCCCTCCTACAGCAGCTCCCTGAACTACTATCATGGCATCTCCCTTTCCCACAGTTAATACATCTACCCCTGCTGCAGTAACTCCTGGTTTAACTCTTTCATCTCTTGTATATCCTCTTCCTGATTTAGGTGCAATAGAATTGCTTCTTTGGTTGTAGTAGGAAGTAGCCATGAGGCTTACTCCAGTAGCTGGTGTGGTTAAAGTTATATATGGGTCTGGGCTTAGGAATCTGGTATTTTCCTTTAAGAGCTTTCTTTGAAGAAGCCAACAATCGTATCTTCCTTCAATTGAATATTCACTAGTCAGAGTAAACTGCCATATACCTCCAATATTTCCACTTCCATAAAAGAATAAAATTTGCTCTCCTCCAGTTTCCTCCTGTATAAATGCCTCCACCTTTACTTGATTATTTGCAAAGTTAACCACTGCCTCTCCTTCTTCAGAAGATGCCATGGGCAGGGTTTCTACTCGTTCCCCTGAAGGTGCAATTATCCCAATTGATACCTTATTAGGCCTCGATATCCAAATAGTCATACAAAAGTTTGTCTCTTCTGGATCTACAGACAAATCTACAACCTTGCTTTTTCCCACTGGTGCTAAAGTTCCGCTTGTGTGAGTACTCCCATCTCCTTCATCTCCACAATCAGTAGCCACAATAAAACCTCTTCTGCTTTGATAGATACGAATGTATCTTTCTAAAGCACTCTCTCCGTCATGTCCTGAACAGTTAGTTCCTAAGGGTAGATAAACTACCATTGGCCTATTAATAGCACGCTGTAGATTGGCTAAATACTTAATTGCAAAACCAATATCAGCACCTTCGTAGATGTTTGCATTGGTATGTCCAATACCACTAACCTGTAGATTTACATGTTTAGCCTTTTTTAATTTTACAATGGCGAAATCGCACTTTGGTGCAACACTAACCAAATCATCATCCACACCAAATTTTCTTCCACCAACAATTCCTGCAATAGAAGTTCCATGCCCTTCTTCATCCCTATGAGGAACAATATCATATGGATTTCTCCCTTGATTCTTTGCTTTTATGGCTTCGTTTATCTGTTCACTATCAAACTCTGTTCCATATCCTATAGTTAAAGAAGGAGCTAATGAGCTTTCTTCTATAGTTTGATCCCAAATTGATACTATTCTTGTTCTGCCATCTTGGGTGGTAAACCTTGAATTTAAGTAATCTATACCTGTGCTAATAATCCCCACTATAACCCCCTCTCCATCTAAAGTTACCCCATCCCTATCAATTGCCTTATTATCATAAGGCCTATCAACCTTTTCTATGTCTGAAAGAGTATATAAATGATTTTTTTCCGTATTAGTTATCTCAGGTATATCCTTAAGTAATTGTTCTACCATTCCACGTTTTACTGCTATTACTGAATAAAAACTTTCAGACTCAATTAACTGAGCATAATCTAACTTTTCAATGGCCCTAGCAATATCCCCTATATATTCCACAATATGAGTTTCATATTCATCACTTAAATAGTAATTTTTCTTATCTTTTAGTATTACTTGTCTATTATGTTTACCTATAAGCTTCCCTTCCCCAAAACACCCCATTATCCCCATTTCAACTCCTCTTAGTTGTTACTTTTTCAATCACTTAACAATATCTATTTGTAAATTATATTAATTCCCCAAAAGTTAATATTCTTATGAAGCTTTAGCAAGCTTTAGGTTGCTTAGCTCTTCAGATTTCAGTGTTCTAAAATTATGTCAGTTCTCATAATATCATTATATTTGCAAACTAAAAATTAGACACTTTTCATAGCAAATAAATTTAAAAATAAAAGAATAGCTTTAAACTATCGTAAAGCTACTCTTTGTTCATTAGCATGATTTAATTCCTTATAAAGTTATTTTTCTCTTTTACTCTTAAATACATTTCCTTGGGAATACTTATATAAATTCCTTGTGAAAGTACACTGTTATTATTATCCTTTTCTACTCTTGTTCTCTTAGATATTTCCTTTAATATCTGAAATATCTTGCTAATTGATAAGACTCCATAGCCTACTTCCCTATTGGGATATGAACCGCCCTCCTGTCTTACAGTTCCAGCAACTAAGTAGTTTCTTATTCTTGACGCAAACATATTAATATCATTTTTATCTACAATTCCCCATTGCAGTAAAATAGCTGTCATACCAATTAGTATTCCGCCTGTTAAAGCATTTCCACTGGCAACCACATATTGATTATTTAATCCTAAAGTTAGTATATTTGTACCTTCGATGCCTATTCCTGGCTTAATTCTTCCATCCCTTGTATATCCTCTTCCAGACTCTGGTGGTACACTACCAGCTACCTCATTAAAATAGGAACTAACTAAAATATTATTAGCAGTGGAAGGAGTCATTAAAGTTGTATTAATATCACTTCTTAAAAATCTAGTATCACCAGTTAGAAGTTCCCTTTGATGCATCCAAGCATCGTAGCGCCCTCCTAATATAGAATCTCCCAAAAGCCTTATTTGCCACACTCCACTAGTTACTCCATAAATTGATAAGATGATAGCCTGGTCTCCTTGACTTTGTTCTTGTATTAAATATCTTACTTCTATAGTAGCTCCTTCTAGATTAACTACCATTATATCCTCTTGTCCTAAAGGTGCAGGTATCCGCTCTACAGTTTTACCACTAGGAGATACAACACCAATAGACACTCTGTCAGCTAAGTTCATGTAAATCCCCATACAAAAGTTTTTTTCTCCCTGTCCTATATTCACCTCTATGGTTTTTACATCCCCTGTAGAGGTTAGGAACCCACTAGCATGAGTATTAGTATTTCCTTGGTTTCCACTGGTAGTTGCCACTACGAAGCCCCTTTGTCTAACTAAAAACTCTATATATCTTTCTAGTGCATCTGAGCCATCATGGCCACCACAATTGCTGCCTAAAGGTACATAGACAACCATAGGTTTTTTCTCTTTAAGTTGGATAGTTGATAGATATTTTAATGCTAGACCTATATCAGTAGTCTCATAAATTCCTTCTTTTCTTTCAGTAACTCCATTGAGCTCTAGAGTGTTATTCTTTGCTTCCTTTAGCTTAACCACTGCAAATTCACACCTTGGGGCTAGACTTACCATATCATCATTATCTTCTAAGTTTCTTGCGCCTGCAATGCCTGCAATAGCAGTTCCCTCTCCCTTATCATCTTTATGATTAACAACCGAGTATGGGTCTCTTCCTTCTTTACTTGTCCTGATAGCTTCATTTATTTTTTCTCTATCAAATTCAGTACCAAAGGTTTCAAGTGGTGGTGGACCCTGCTCTAAAGTTTGATCCCAAATACTTATTATTCTAGTACTTCCATCTTGGGTCATGAATCTTTCATTCAAATAGTCAATACCTGGGCCTACAATTCCAACTATGACATTTTGTCCTTCTAAATCTAACCCGCTTCTATCAAAAACTAGGGGTGAATAGGGTTCATTAGATTTCTCTATATCAGCCATAGTAAACAAATAACTCTTTTGAATATTAGTTATTTCAGGAACATCTTCTAAGAGCCTGCCAAGGGTTCCCTTTTTAATAGACACAATAGCTGCAAAGTTATCTGAAAAGTAAACTACTACATAGTCAATATTCTCAAAGGTTTCAAAAATATTTCCTGTATAATCAACGATGTAATTTTCATAATCCTCATTAAGATAATAGTTTTTAAAAATCTCCTGCTGATTGTTTACATCAGCTATTATTCTTGCACCAGCACCTAGACTAATAAAAAACTTTTGAAAGCTAAATACACCAAAGCCTTCTCTTTCATTTGGATAAGTTACACCTTCTTTTCTTTCAACCCCTTGCACTAAATAGCTTATAATTTTCTGTGGAAATAAATTGATATCATTGTTTCTTACAATCCCCCACTGATATAGTAAGGCTACTGCCCCTGCAAGTAGTGCTCCTGATATAGCTGGTCCACTAGCAACTATATTATTACTTAAAGCCATAGTTAATATATTCTTAGAGGGAACAGTTAGATTAGGTTTAATCCTACCATCCCTCGTGAATCCATTTCCCGACTCTGGTAAAGTAGTTCCTTCAATTTGATTATAAGAAGAACCTACTATGGCATTATTGGCTGTAGCAGGAGTCATTAAGGTAATAGCTGAATTAGGATTAATAAATCTAGTATTCCCCTTTAAAAGCCCTCTTTGAGGGAGCCAGCAATTATACTCACCATCAACTACATTCTCTCCAATAAGTCTAATTCTCCAGGTACCTTCACTTATATTTGTAAATAAAACATCTATCCTTTGGTCGCCAATGCCATCAACCTCAAGAAAATACTGCAATCTAATTCCTGTTTCCCCTAATTTAACATAGGTTTCTGCTCCATTTATAAAGGAGATGTCTATTCTTTCAAAGACTTTTCCCTGTGGATTTTCTACTCCTATGGAAATTCTATCTCTCCTTACTGTATATATAGACAGAAGAAGATTGTCCTGGCCTGGCCCCACAGCCACTTCTACAATGTTATTTCCATCTACTTCTAGTAAGTTTCCACTGGTATGAGTAGCTGTATTTCCTTCTCCACCTGTGCTTAAAACCATAGAAAAGTCTCTTCTATTTGTGAAGAAGTCCAAATACCGCTCTGCTACAGTACCTCCATCATGACCTCCCGAATTAGTACCAATAGTAAGGTACACCACCATAGGCCTTTTTAGTCTTTCTTGGAGTTCTGATAGATACCTCATTGATGAAGTAATATCATTTGAATCATATGCATTTCCCTCATAATCTCCAGCTCCCGCTAATTCTAAATTGCTTTTTTTAGCCTGTTTAAGCTTTACGATTGCAAATTCACAGTTTGGGGCCACACTTGTAAAAATATCTCTTCCACCTAAGTTTCTTCCACCAATAAGTCCTGCCATGGAAGTTCCATGACCAACTTCATCTCTATGGTTAACTATTTCATAGGGATCTCTTCCTATACCTTTGACTTTTATAGCATTATTGATATTTTCCCTAGTAAATTCTGTTCCGAAGAAAAAAGTTGCTGGTTTTGGCCCTTGGTCTAATCCTTGATCCCAAATAGATACAATTCTAGTTTCACCTTTTTCATTTAAGAATCTAGGATTTAGATAATCTATTCCTGTACCCACTATAGCAACTATAACCCCTTCTCCATTTAAAGTAGTATTTTGTTTATTAATAACACTTAAATCTGGTGAGTTATTTTCAATATTAAATGGTGATAAAGTATATATAAAGCTCTTTTCTATATTTACAATTCCAGGTACACTCTCAAGAAGTCTTCTTAACATTCCTTTTTTTACAAAGAGAAGGGCAAAGAACTTATTAAAGAAAAAAACATCTCCAAGGCCTGTTCTTCTTATGCTCTCTGCTACATCTCCCGTATATTCTATAAAATAACTTTCATAGGTTTCATCTGCATAGTAAGCATTAGCCTGTTCTACAGTGGCCCCCTTTTGGCCAGTATTATTTTCAGTTTCTCTGTAAAAATTATTAGAGGTATTATTAATACTCACAAGGATTTACCTCCCATATAATTGCTAAATTATAAATCTTAATGAATTCTTAATTTTTCACATATCTCAACAGGTAATCTTACATATAAGCCCTGTTCCTCAAGGATTTCATTTCCTAACCGTTCTACTTCTAGTTCTTTATTGCTTTTTTCCGGACTTTGCAATAAACTTGTAAACAATTTTTCTATATCTAACTGTCCATACCCCACTTCCGGAGTTGGGTATATTACATTTTGTTGTCTTATGGTGCCACCTATAATATAGTTTCTAGGCCTTTGTGGATACATATCCACATTGTTTCCCTCAATTATTCCCCACTGAAGTAGTAACGCTACCGTTCCAGCAAGTATTCCTCCTGCCATAGCAGCTCCAGTAGCTACAATTAATTTATTATCTAATCCAGTAGTTAAAACATTTGCAGAATTAACAGCAACAGAAGGTTTAATTCTCCCATCCCTTGTAAATCCTCTTCCTGACTCATCTAATATCCTTCCTGTTTGTTGATTAAAGGATGCTGCTACAATGTTATTTATAGCTGTATTTGGAGTCATCATAGTGCAGTAAGGATCGGGATTTAAAAATCTAGTTCCTGGTGCTAATAGTTCCTTCTGAAAGAGCCAAGCATCATACCTTCCAGTTGTTATGAATTCCCCTAGGAGATTTAATCTCCAAACCCCTGGGGTTATGTTTCTAATAATGATATCTAATCTTGCGTCTGGAATTCCTTGCCTTTCCGGAAAAAACTCTATTGTTATATCACTTCCTCCTAAATTAGCTGAGGCTATCTCTCCAATTTTATTGGGCACAGCTATATTTTCCAACTCCTCACCAGTTGGAGTAGTTATGCCAACTCTAATTTTATCTGAGCCTACTATATAAAGAGAAATATCCAAGTTTTTTTCTTCACTATCTACATTTATTTCAATGTTTTTTCTATCACCGGCTCTTATCAATTGGCCACTAGCATGAGTAGCTGTATTTCCTTGATTTCCACTGTCCCCAACATACACGAGGTTCCTTCTTTGGGAAAACAAATCTATATATCTTTCTGTTATGGTGCCTCCATCGTGTCCTCCTAGATTACTTCCCACAGCTAAATAAACCACCACAGGTTTATTTAACCTAAGCTGTAGTTCTGCAAAATACCTAACTGCAGAAGTCATATTATAAGAGCCGTAAACTGTTTCCCGAGGATTTTCAAGTCCAATTGACTGTAAGGTTCTTTGCTTTGCTTTCCTTAGTTTTACTACTGCAAACTCACAGTTAGGAGCTACACTTACTAAATTCTCCGTATTATCTTTACTCCTTCCCCCTACAATACCCGCAATGGCTGTGCCATGGCCTACCTCATCTTTGTGATTCACTATGGCATAGGGATCCCTTCCTTGTCTTTGCTCTTCTAGGGCTATATTAATTTCTTCATTGGTAAATTCTGTACCATGTATGAAGCTTTTGGGAATTGGTCCAGTGTCTACAGTTTGATCCCAAATAGCTACTATTCTAGATTTTCCATCCTCTGCTATGAAGTTTTTATTTAAATAATCAATTCCTGTGCTAATAATACCAACTACAATTCCACTGCCGTCTAGAGGAATATTTCCCTTATTTATAACCTGTGGGTCGTAGGGTAAATCTGATATTTTTAACCCCGATAAAGTAAAAGGGAAAAACCTGATAATATTAGTTAGTTGTGGTACATCCTGTACTAATCTGTTTAACATTCCTGCTTTCACAAGCACTACCGCAAAAAACCTTCCAGGAAAAAATACTGTGGCATAATCCAGTTTATCTATACTCTCTTTAATATCTCCAATATATTCTATATAATAGGATTCATAATCCTCACTAAGATAGAGCTGATTTAACTTTTTTATTTCCTCTTCACTTAATTCGCTTAATAAAGCTCCAGTTTCCATAGTTGTTTCTCTATTTTCCTTGGTTTCCTTAGTTGAAAGCTTTAAATTTTTAAATGCCATAACCCCTTCTCCCTAATTATTGTTATAATTTATTAATGGATTTTAGTAACGCTTTTTATATTATTGCTCCCAAGATTGTATTTCTTATTTTAATGTGCTATATATCTCTTTAGGAATCCTAATATATAGACCTTTATGAAAAATGATTTCACTATGATAAATAATATTACTTCTTTCCATATATTTATGATTTTCTACACTTTCAAAATTTCTTAGGTTCTCCAACTCATGGTACCTATCTCTTTTTTTACTTATAGATATTCTTTCAAGGTTTTCTACAAGGCTTTGAAAACTAAATCTTCCATATCCCCACTCCTCATTTGGATAGGTCCTTCCTTCATCTCTGATAGCTGCTGAAATCATATAAGTTCTTATTTTAGGAGGATAAAGATTGATATCATTTCTTCTAACGGCTCCCCACTCATATATCATTGCCACCGCCCCCGCAAGAAGCGCACCACCTACAGCTGCACCTGTTACTACTATGGGTGTATTATTTAAACCTACCGTCAAAGCATTTAACCCTGCAGTTGCAAAAGAAGGCTTTATATTTCCATCCCTTGTAAAACCTCTTCCTGATTCTAAAATCACTGTGTTATTATCTTGATTATAGTATGCAGTAGTTAAAATATTCCTAGCAGTACCTGGAGTCATTAAGGTTATACTAGGATCTGGTTCTAAAAATCTGGTTTCTTTTCTTAACAGCTCCTTCTGAAGAAGCCAAATATCATATTTCCCCTTAACTATATACTCACCTGAAATCCCAATTACCCAAGATCCCCCTGGTGCGTTTCTAATTAATACATCTACTCTTTCATCTCCAATGCTTTGAAGTTCCTCAAAGTATTGAACAGTTATTGTGCTCTGTCCTAAACTAAAGGTAAGACTTTCCCCATTTACTGTTGGAATGGTTAGAGCTTTTATGGTTTCTCCCGTTGGAGAAGTTAATTGTAGAGATATCCTATCTGATTTAAAGTTATATATAGAAAAATATAGACTCCCCTCATTGAAATCTACATTTAGTGGAACAATATTCTCCTCCCCAGTCCTATATAAAATACCACTGGCATGACCTTCTGCTGCCCCTTGATTTCCTGTGCTACAAACTACGGAAAAATCCCTTCTTTGAGAATAATAATCTATATGTCTTTCCACTACCGTTTGACCATTCTTTCCACCTGAGTTACTACCCAACGCTAAATAAACCACCATTGGTTTATTCTCTCTCTGTTGCAGTTCCGATAAGAATCTTATTGATGCTGATATGTCTGAATCCTGATATACAGGCACTTCTCTTCTATCTATACCACTTAATCTTAAAGTATTATTCTTAGCTTCCTTAAGCTTTACAATTGCAAAGTCACATTTTGGAACTACACTGATTAAAGGTTCCCCTGGCTCAAGGGTTCCCCCTCCAATAATCCCTGCAATAGCAGTACCATGACCAATAGTATCCTTATGATTAACTACTTCATAGGGATCTTCTCCTAAATTTCTTCTCTTTAAGGCCTCATTTATCTCTTTTTGTGAAAATTCTCTGCCAAAGAAAAAACTTTGTGGATATGGACCTTCCTGTAAGGTTTGATCCCAGATAGCTACTACTCTACTAGTCCCATCATCTTTTATAAACCTTGGATTTAAATAATCTATTCCAGTACTTATTATACCAACTATGACCCCCTCACCTTGAAGAGTGGTGTTTCCCTTATCAATTACATTGCTACTATATAAATCATTAGAAATTTCAAGCTCTGAAAGAGTATAAGGAAATCCCTTTTGTATATTTACAATTTCGGGAACTTCCTTTACAACTTCATTAAACCTTCCATTCTCCACGAATAGCATTGCAAAAAATCTTCCTGTTAGATATACATGAGCAAAGGGTATGTTTCTTATTCTACTTAAAATATCACCTACATACTCAATAAAGTAAACCTCATAATCTTCACTCAAGTAATAGTACTTGGTCTCTTCTACACTGAGATTACTAGGCCTTTCTTCACTAGTTTCCCTATCTATATCCCATTTTTCTCTTATTCCATCCTCTTTATCTTCAATGAATTTAATCCCTCTATCTCTTATGAGTCCCTTTGCTTTAATGTCATCACTATCCATTATTTACCCCGCCCCTTATTCCTTACTAGCAAATGATTTCCAAGCCTTAAATATATATCCTCTGGAATACTTATAAATAATCCTTCTATGACCTTCCTTAAAGAATCCTCTTGTGTACTAATTACTATGGGCTTTTTCTTTTTTTTCTCCTTTGCTTCAACTATTTTATTTAAGTTATCAAGAAGCTTATTGAAGTTAAATCTTCCATAACCCCACTGTTGATTTGGATAAATGCTATCCTCATCTCTTAAGCTAGCTGAGATTATGTAGCTCCTTAACTTGGGCTGATACATATCTATATCATTCTTTTCTACAATTCCCCACTGATAAATCATTGCAATGGCTCCAGTAAGCAATGCTCCTGCTATAGCTGCCCCACTAGCTACTATGGTAGAGTTATTTAGTCCTGAAGTTAAAAAATTTATAGACTCCATGGTTGTAGTAGGCTTAATTGCTCCATAACGAGTAAATCCTCTTCCTGACTCATTAATTACACTATTATCCCTCTGATCGTAATACGAGGTAGTTATGGAGTTTTGAGCTGTAGAAGGTGTCATCAATGTAATATTTATGTCTGGATTTAAAAATATTGTCTCTTTTTCAATTAACTCTTTTTGAAGAAGCCACAAATCATATCTTCCATTGGAAATATACGCTCCTTTTAAATCTATATACCACGATCCTCCTAATGCATTTCTTATTAATACGTCTACCCGCTGTACCCCTCCACCACGATTTTCCTCAAAATATTGCACAGTTATATTGCTATTGTCTATAGTAAAATCAAGGGATGCTCCATTTCTAGTAGGTATAATTAAAGTTTCTAGCCTTTCCCCTGTTGGTGAAGTTAGTCCAATATTTACTTTGTCTGGTTTATTTGTATACATGGAAAAGCTTACATTTCCTTCTCCTTCCGCTACACTTAGAGGAATTGTTTTTTTACTACCAGTACCTTCTAAGATTCCACTAGCATGCCCTGATGCTGCTCCTTGATTGCCAGTATTACAACTTACAATAAAATCTCTTCGTAAAGCTACAAAGTCCATATACCTTTCTAATACAGTTTCCCCTCCGTGCCCCCCTGAATTGCTACCTAAAGCTAAATAAACTACTATAGGTCTTTTTACTATACCCTGAAGGGTCCTAAAGTATCTTATCCCTGCAGATATATCTGTATCTTGATATATATTTTTCCCATTTCTCTCTATACCATCTAGCCTTAACATATTTTCCTTTGCTTCTCTGAGCTTCACTATAGAAAATTCACATTCTGGAACCACACTTTGAAGTTTATCTCCATCTCCAAGATTCCTTCCTCCAATAATTCCAGCAATGGCAGTGCCATGCCCTATATTATCTTTGTGATTAACAATAGCATAAGGATCTTCTCCTAAAGCTTGCTTTTGAAGTGCCTCATTAATATCTTCCCGCTTAAATTCAGTACCTCTTATAAAAGTCTCTGGTGGGGGCCCTTCTTTTACAGTCTGATCCCAAATACTAATAATTCTTGTACTTCCGTCTATGTTCATAAATCTTGGATTTAAATAATCTATTCCTGTGCTAATAATTCCTACTATTACACCCTTTCCATTCAGAAAGGTGCTTTGTATATCCAAAGATTCATAAACACTTAATTCCTCACTTACTTTTAAATCAGAAAGTGTAAAGGGAAAGGCCTTTTGAATATATATGTTTTAATTAAGAAAATTCATCCCTAAAAATACCACTAATATAAAACTATATAAAAATCCAAAATAATAAAAATAAATTATGCGAGG
>NZ_JAGGLL010000015.1 GCF_017874425.1 Clostridium punense | reverse complement strand
TCACGGTGGACACCCTTGCCGTAGGCTAGTGGTTGGTGCTATCAACCCCCACAGTGGACTTTCACCACCGAGCTGCCGCCCATGCTGGGCGCACTGAAAAAGCAAGAAAATCATTGGGATTTTCTTGCTTTCTTTAATATAAAAACTATATTTACTTTATTTAAAACACTTCATTTTCTACTGTTGTTTAACTTTTAATTATTGTCTCCCTTATCATCACTCTCTTCATAGTCTACATCAATAATAGTTGAGTCACTATAGTCTATAAAGCTATCATCTTTATTTTCTTCAGGATCATTTTGTTTAGTATCATAATAATATTTTAAATTAGGATCCTCTTTATATTCCTTCTCTAATTTCTTAGCCTTATATTTTAAATAAATTACCACTCCTGAAATCACTACTGCCCCTAGGATGATAATAAAAAATAAGCTTCTTAAAACGAAACCAAACACTCCAAATATTACTGGTGAAAACACAATGAATAAACCAACAATCAATATAATTTTTAATATATCTCTAAAATTATTCATTAATTATTCTAATTCCTTTCTCTTATATATTAGGATCTTAGGCATTTTCAAAAAATAAATAAGTCAGTATGTTTGTCTATTTTGAGTTATACTGCGTCAACAGAACCCTTAGATAGCTCTACTATCTGCGGAACCTGTTTCCTAGTCGCACAAGCTTGCTTGTGAACTAAAAATCCCCTTCACATCTTTAACTTGTTATTTATTTTCAAATACCTTAGTTTCACAAACTACCAATACCTTGTCCTTATTATATGATATTATATTATAAATCTATAATTAATAAATATGAGTTTCTCTATTTTAATAAAAAGTTAATATTATTGAAGCCCACCATCTACATTTATTATTTGTCCAGTAACATAACTAGAGTCCTCACTAGCTAAAAAGGCTACTACTTTAGCCACTTCTTCTCCATTTCCTAATCTTCCAAGAGGAATTTCATTAACAAGTTCTTCCCTTTCCTCCTTAGTTAACCAAGCATTCATTTCCGTATTAATAACTCCTGGAGCTACTGCATTAACTCTAATGTTACTTGGTGCAAGCTCCTTAGCTAGAGACTTCGTAAAAGAATTTATTGCGCCCTTAGAAGAAGAGTACAACACCTCACAAGAAGCTCCTAAGTTTCCCCACATGGAAGATATATTTATAATATTACCTCTTTTATTTGTAATCATGTGCTTTATTACACTATGACTTGTATTATATACTGATTTAAAATTAATATCCATAACACTATTATAATCACACTCTTCCATATCCATGAACAAACCTATCTTAGATATGGCAGCATTATTTACTAAAATATCAACTTTTCCTAAGGTTTTAATCACCTGTTCAACCATTTTCCCAGCGAAGGTATAGTTACTCACATCTCCTTTTATTAGAATTCCGTAACCCCCTATTTCTTTAATTTCTTTTAAGGTTTCTTCAGCTCTTTCATCATCATTAACATAGTTTAATGCTAACGTAGCACCTTCTTTTGCAAATTCTAATGCTATACTTTTGCCAATGCCCCTAGTTCCCCCTGTTATTAATACAACTTTTCCTGAAAACTTCATCTTTTGACACCTCTATATATTAATTGAATTCTTTACTTATACTTCTATAAATTTTGATAATTTTATCATATAAATAAGTATTGATTTTTATTATCATATTTCATTCGCAACTACTTACTTAACTACCTATATAAATTAAAATACTAAACAGCTAAGAAAAATCCTATATAGGTATTTGCCCTGTATTGATTAGATAATTGTTAATATAAATTATCTACACTCTATGGATGTACCAACCTCTCCCTTGAATTATTCCTATGTAACTCATTTGGATATTACTAAGTTTTTTCAAATCATTGTAGTTACGTAATTTGCTTTTCTGTATATTATGTATTTTATCTTAAGACTTTCATTATTTCCAGTTAAATTTGCTCTTATACGAACCCAAAACCTCTTATAAATTTATAGGTTTTTTATTTATATATTTAGGTTTAAACATTGGAGGTTAGATTCATAATATAAATGTATGTTAATTAAGGAGGTATCTATGGCGTATAAAATTACTAACTTATGCACAAGCTGTGGTCTTTGTATTCCTGAGTGCCCTGTAAACTGTATTGGAAAGGGAGATAGCATTTTTATCATAGATGAACATATTTGTATTGAATGCGGGGCTTGTTCTAATATATGTCCTGTAGGAGCTCCACTACTAGATTAATTATATGGTAAATGTTCATAATAGCCTACTTCTTTTAGTGCCTTAGATACTATTCATTGACTTTTTATGACCATGACTTTAACAAATATCTTAATGCTCCCTACTGAGTAGATTTACTATTTCAGTAAAAGCATATGACTTACTTTACTTAAATTACATCTGGAAATGTCCCCTAGAATTGTACAAATCTCTTTATTATTTTCAGAAAATATGATATTATAATGTTGATTTAAGAAAAAGGAGGTTTTTGATTATGGCTTATAAAATAGTTGATGCTTGCATCTCTTGTGGAGCATGTGAAGCTGAGTGCCCAGTTAACTGCATTAGCGCTGGAGATGGAATATACCTAATCGACGGAAATGCTTGTATCGAGTGTGGTGCTTGTGCTAGCGTATGTCCAGTAGGAGCTCCAGTTCAAGAATAATTGAACATAGAAGTAACCTTAAAAAGTACAAGCTATTAACTTTCGTTAATAGCTTGTGTTTTTTTATAAAATTGTATTTTGTTTAGCTTTAATTTGAAGAAATAATATTGTATGAATATTATTCTCTTAGTTAAAGAATTACTTTATTCCATTAAATCAGTAAAACCTTCACCTAAAGTTTCATGAACATTATATGTTATTATAAAGGCTTTTGGATCTATCTCTTTAATATAGTTTTTAAGTCTAATAACTTCTCTTTTCCCAAGGACAGTAGTTATTACCTCTTTATTTTGAAGAGAATAAGCACCTTTTGCATCATATAAGGTTGCACTTCTATCAAGTTCCTTTATTATAAAGTTTTTGATTTCTGCACCTTTACTACTTACTATTTCAACTTTTTTAATTATATTTAACCCTTGAATAGCTGAATCTACTGTAAATCCATTTATTATAACTCCAAGTAACGAATACATACCAACCGTAGCACCAAAGGCAGCTATAGCTAGTAGAGTAACTAATAAGTCTGCTAATAAAAGACCTTTTCCTATTTCTAAATGTACATACTTATTTAATATTTTAGCCACTATATCTGTACCACCGGTAGAGGCATTTTGATTAAACACTATAGCCATACCAATAGCTCCAACTAGAATACCAAAAATAAGGTTTATAAATATATCATTGGTTATTGGACCTGCCATGGGAAATAATTCTTCCATCATTGATATCATAAAAGATAACATTAAACTAGAATATATAGTTTTAATTCCAAAACCAGAACCTATAAAGATAAACCCAATTATAAACAAAATAACGTTTAACACTAGCATTATAGCTCCAACGTTTAGTACAGGAAAATAATAGTTTATAACCATTGCAAGACCTGTAACTCCACCTGCTGCTAGATCATTGGGAATTAAGAAAAAGTAAACTCCTGCTGCAACTAATAAAAGTCCTATTGTAATCATAATGTATTCATAAATTGTTTTTTTCATCTTAAACCCTCCTTAAATTATAGTATATTATTAAACTTAAAATTATATTTATTTTTACACAAATAAAAAACTCTCAACCTAATACGGCAAAGAGTTATGCTCATTTCTAAAAGTGTGTACATCAAGTTTAGAAAATCTTTATTATCTATAATTAGTACTCATAAATATTAATTATACTAGAACTAATTACAGTATATTTTAAGTTTATCATTGTTTCCCAATCATATTATACTATAATTATTATTGAAAGTAAATATGTGATATTAATGTAAATTTATTCATGATGGGTGAATTTTTATGCTATTGTTGCTTAATCTGAAAGCTATGAATACATAAATGACTAATTTCCATATACCTATAGCTTTGTAATAAATACTCCCTTTGTCACTTCCCTTATATTTTCTTATCTTCAAATTGACAGTAGAGATTTATAAGTTTTATAATTGGTTTATACTTGTAAAACTATAAATTTATTAGTATAATGAATTAGTTTATAAAACTATAAGAAAAATTCTTATAAATAGTAATTTAAGTATAGCTTATTAAAAACCTAGTTTTAAGTATATTTAAGTCTACTTAGTAATATATAATTGTAAGCAATAGTGAAAGTGATTAATAAATTACCATAATATATGATAATGATTAAATAATGAACAAGTTCATTTGATTAACAACTTTGGAAGCAGATTTAGACTACCACTAAAGCAACTTATCTAGGCTGAGCAACTAACACTTTAGAAGATGACAGACTTGAAGCTTCCAAAATGTTGTTAAAGTTTTAAAGTACTGTAATAATACATATGTGGAGGTATCCAAGGTGGAAAATGAAAAAATGTTTGGTTTATTAGAAAAAATGTATATCGAAATGCAAAATGGATTTAACAATCTAGAAGCTGAAATAAAAGAAACCAATAAAAGACTAGATAACCTAGAAACTAAGGTTGATAACTTAGATACTAAAGTTAATAACCTAGAAACTAAGGTTGATAACTTAGAAACTAAAGTTGACAAGAATACAATACTTCTTGAAAAAGCTATCACTGATATAGAAACTTTAGCTGAGGTTCAGCAATCATTTTCCGATGAACTAAATAGAGCTAAGGACAAAGACGGAAAAACCTTAGGTGAACGATTAGATGTTATAGAACTTGCAGTTACCTCAACTTCTAAATCGTTAAATGAAAAGTTTAATAAATTAAGTGATAAGCTAGATGATGTGCAAATTGATGTTAATACCATTGCCTCTAAAGCCGCAAAGACTGACACTAAGGTAATTCAATTTGAAAGAGAATTAAAAGAAATAATTCACGGTTAATAATTGATAAAGCTTTAAAACTCAATATATTTCTTTAAATAGTTAATTTTCAATTGAAATAACAAATAAAGGTATTACCATGGAAAATGATAAAACAAAAGGGCTTAGAGGATACCCCTAAACCCTTTGAAATACTTAATTTTACTCACTTATAAAAATTCCTATTTTAGAATTCTGCAGTTCCTGTAGTTCTTGGGAATGGTATTACGTCTCTAATGTTACTCATTCCTGTTAAATACATAATCATTCTTTCAAAACCAAGTCCGAAACCAGCATGCTTTGTTCCACCATATTTTCTAAGCTCTAAATACCACCAGTAATCTTCCTTATGAAGTCCTAGTTCTTCTATTCTCTTCTCTAGAAGGTCTAGTCTTTCTTCTCTTTGGCTTCCACCGATAAGTTCTCCAACGCCTGGCACTAAAAGATCTGTAGCTGCCACTGTTTTGTTATCATCATTCATTCTCATATAGAAGGCTTTTATATCTTTTGGATAATCAGTAACAAATACTGGCTTTTTATATACTTCTTCTGTAATATATCTTTCATGTTCAGTTTGAAGGTCACAGCCCCACTCAACTGGATATTGGAACTCTTTATCTGCCTTCTTTAAAAGCTCCACAGCTTCAGTATAAGTTATCTTACCAAATTCTGAATTTGCTACATTAGTTAATCTTTCAATTAGGCCTTTATCTACAAAGCTGTTGAAGAATTCCATTTCTTCTGGTGCATTCTCCATTACATAGTTAATGATATATTTAACCATGTCTTCTGCAAGCTCCATATCATCACTTAAATCTGCAAAAGCAATTTCAGGTTCAATCATCCAAAACTCTGCTGCATGTCTTGGAGTGTTTGAGTTTTCTGCCCTAAAGGTTGGTCCAAAGGTATAAACATTTCTAAAAGCAAGAGCATAAGCTTCTGCTGCTAACTGTCCACTAACTGTAAGGTTAGTTTCTTTTCCAAAGAAATCTTGTTTATAGTCTATCTTTCCTTCCTCAGTTTTTGGAATACTGTTTAAATCCATTGTTGTAACTCTAAACATTTCTCCTGCACCCTCGCAGTCACTTCCAGTTATAATTGGTGTATGAGTATACACAAAGCCTCTTTCCTGGAAGAACTTATGAATTGCAAAAGCTGTTAAAGAACGTACTCTAAATACAGCTGAAAAGGCATTACTTCTTGGTCTTAAGTGTGCTATTGTTCTTAAATATTCAAAAGTGTGTCTTTTCTTTTGAAGTGGGTAATCGCTAGAAGATTCCCCTTCAACTACTATTTTTGTAGCTTTAATCTCAAAAGGTTGTTTTGCTTCTGGAGTTAAAACCACATTTCCTATTACAGTAATAGATGAGCTTATGCTTAACTTTTCAACTTCTTTAAAATTTTCTAAAGTCTCCTCAAATATTACTTGAACATTTTTAAAGAAACTTCCATCGTTTACTTCAATGAACCCAAAGGCTTTTGAAGATCTTAGAGTTCTAACCCAGCCTGAAATAGACACTTCTTTGTCAGCAAACTTTTCAGTTTCTCTGTAAAGTTGTTTTACTAATAATTTTTCCATGATAACTCCTCCTATATTATTACAAACCAAAGTTTGTTTATTTATATATTTAAAATTAAGCATATTCAATTTAAAATTGAAATTTACTTATATTTTTATAGATTAGACTTATTTGAATTAAAAATTCTTCTAGTGTGATTTCAATTACTTTGTTTTATTTTATCTTTTTTTAAAATAAAAAAAGCCTTTCATCCCTAAGTAAAGGGACGAAAAGCATTATTTCGCGGTACCACCCAATTTGTGATAATAATCACCGGCTCTATCAGTACGGAGAGTTCTCGATACTGTCCAAGGATAACGGTATGATGCCGTCTAAGTCTACTCTCCAAAGGATTTCGGTTAGAAACTCAAAGATGTTCTTCAATATAAGCTTCATATTGGTCTTCCACCCTCACCAACTCGCTTTAACTACCTCTTATATCTACTCTTCTTATCATAGTTTTTGTTTTGTGTTACTTCTATAATATACAAAAGTTCTAAAAATTATACTAAATTTCTATATAAAATATTATATGTGTTAAATTTGTTATTGTCAAATAATTGTTAGTAAATAATTTATAATTTTTTATTGATTATTATAAAAAACATTTCAATATTGAACTATCACTTTCAATAAAAGATTTAACCCAAGGAATAGAAGGACTCAAATTCCCATAAAAATATAAGTTATTTGAAATATCAATAGATTTTCAAAGTTAAAACCCTGCCGCCTATGAAACTTATTTCCCAATACTTATGACTTGAATTAGGTTTAGCTTATAACTTATTATTCTATTTTAGCTTTAATACCTTCACCAAACCTTTGCTATTTAAAACATATTTAAATACTATAACTCCTACAATAGAAACCACAGTAAATTCCCCTATTGCCACTTGAAATGTAGATAGCCAAAATGGAAGGTTTAACACATAATATAACTCTGCACCAACCATGAAGGCATTAAATAGTGTTGGCCAAAGAGATGCTATAAATAAGTTTTTAGTTTTACTAATAGCAATTACAGCAAATAATGTAGCTAAAGTTCCAATAATAACATCTACAATTCCCATAGGGCTAAATAAGAAGTTAGCAATAAAACATCCAATAGTAAGAGCTGGTATATATAGTGGATCAATTAATACTAAAAGCATTAAGATCTCCGCAACTCTAAACTGCACTCCTAAAAAAGAAAAAGGCATAAACACAAATGTAAGTGCTACATATAAAGCAGCTACTAGAGCCATTTTTAATAACCTTACTAAATTTTCATTATTATTCATTTTAATTTCCCCCCTATAAGGCATCTGAAAATAAATAACAAGTCAAAGATGTGACGGATATTTTGAGTTCACAAGCAAGCTTGTGCCGACAAGGAAACAGGTTCCGCAGATAGTAGAGCTATCTAAGGGTTCTGTTGACGCAGTATAACTTAAAATAGACAAACATACTGACTTATTTATTTTTTGAAGATGCCGGCTATATTTAACAGCGGGCTAGCTCCCAAATTTAACTTCAGCATTATTATTTGTGTAAATTAAAACATCAATCCATAATTCAGCTTTAATCTGTAATTTTTAGATTTATTTCTTCTAAAAACTCGAGTTAAGCTCTCTACCCATAGATTAATATAAACTTAAGTTTCTATAACAAACTAATCTAGTTTAGATTACTATTAGCTTATTATAGAAAGTTTTAGGAGTTTGAAAATAAATACCAACGCAAAGTTGCAAGCTCTATTTCCAAGCCATCTTATAGCACAAATAAATAAGGCTGCCAAAATGACAGCCTTGTAATCTTTAACAAATGAGAATTAGCCCTTGTAAATAAACTTACAAAGGGTTTTAAAGATTTCAATGCCGTAGTTTTATTTAAAGACAGGAGGCTTCCGAACTGTCCATTTAGTTTTACCGTACTCTATTATATAACTAACCCCATTGAAAATCAATGCTAATCTTCATTAATCAAGTACAAGAGATTATCATCTACATTATAGAATAGTGGCGCAACAAGTATTTTGGGATACTTTTCTTTTAATCTTTTTGCTTCACTCAGTAAAAAGTCTATTTCATTGTCGATTTCAAACATTGGTGCAAAATTCCTAAAGTGGTCCTCTGCTTGTTTTTCTTCCCATCCTGCATTTTCCACTAAGCCTTTAATAAATTTATTTTTTTTAGACATTAAATTAACCATACCACAGTTATTATGGCCAGTTAAGGCTATGGCTTTTACCCCTCCAACGGCTATGGCATAGGATACTTTAAATTCACTATAGCGTAAATTTCCTCCACCTGAGCGTATGATATATGAGAAGTTATTAGGAATTTTCAGCTGCTTTCTATTATCCATACACATGCCTATTAATAACTCGGCCTTTTCATATTCATCAAAGGATTCCCCTAAATTGTGATATTTTAAAAGCTTTTCTATTGGAGTATTTTTATACTTTAAAGAAATATCTTCATTACTTAATACCTTTATTAATCTTTCCATAGAATTTGTATATGGATTTCAGCTTAATCCATACTTTCCCCTTTTCAAATTTTAATATAATTATATTAGTTATTTTTGCCACTGACAATAATTTTATAGCTACAATTTTCTTCCTTTATTGATATTAGAAAATAATTTAAATACTATTTTGTCTATGTCATTTTTTGTTACTTAATAGGGATTTGTTATATTAAAACTTCATAATTATTGTGTACTTCAAACTTGTGGTCATTGATTAACTTGAAATATATAATGCAGGAATCTTCTTCTTTGAAAGGTTAATAATATTATTAGGCAATTGCAATGATGACATATTTTGGTGTTATAATTTACTATATAAAGGTATTTCACTGCTTTAGTAATTAAAATTAGTAGGAGGGTTAAACATGTTAGACTTGTTAAAAAGAAGAAGAAGTATTAGAAAATATGCTAATAAAGAAATTGAAAAGGAAAAGGTGCTTAAGTTAGTGCAAGGAGCTTTGTTATCTCCTTCTTCAAGAAATTTAAGACCTTGGGAGTTTGTAGTTGTAGAGGATAAAGCTATCCTTGAAAAACTTTCACACTCAAAACCTGGTGGCGGATTTTTAAAAAATGCTGAACTTGGCATAGTTATCCTTGGGAATCCTGAAATTAGTGATGTTTGGATTGAGGATACATCAATTGCATCATCAATAATTCACCTCTTATCCTATGACCTAGGGCTTGGTTCTTGCTGGATTCAAATTAGAGAAAGAAACCATGATGACTCTACTTCTGCTGAAGAATATGTTAGACAGATATTAGGAATTCCTGAACATCTAAAGGTTTTATCCATACTAGCCCTAGGATATCCTGATGAAATAAAACCAGCAAATAGTGAAGAAGATTTACATTACGAAAAAGTTCATTTAAATAACTATGGAAGTAAGTTTGTTAAATAGCTTTAAGTCAATTTAAAAAAGTTGCTAATAATTCATTTCCATATCAAAAATTTAGCCATAGGTTTTTTATTCTTCCTATGGCTTTAAACATAACCTTATATAAGATTTTAATAATATTTAATTCAAAGGTTCGATTTGAAATTTTTATCTATCTTAAGGAGTTAAATAACAATGGGCTTCTCTTTATTCAATGACTTTGGATAAAAACTAAAACAATTTTCATTAAGCTACAAAGTCCTTTTTCACAAATATAAAATGACTTATACTGTAACATACCACTATCCACCCTAACATTACCATTACTGCAAAATTAAAGTTTACAAAGGTTATTCCCAAGGTTTGATTTATTTTCCCACTGATTACAACTCCACCATCATAATAGGTAGTGAATAGATAGGGCAGAACTTTATTTATAAAACCAGGTGGCTTTAAATCAAACTGATTTATATTTTTATAAATCATCATAACCTGCATAAAGGTTATAAAAAATAAGGCTGTGCCGGTAGAAGTACCACTATTTTCAATGAGGGTAGAGCACAATAAACAAAAGGCTATGCAAGCTGTTATGCCCAGACTTTGAAGGATTAAAACCTTTAGTATTAAAGCTCCTCTTGTAATAAGCATTGTACTTCCTATTACTGGAGTTACTACTGCCTTCAATTCATTTATATATGCTGCAGGTACAGAACTATAAGTTGTTCCAACAAGAGTTGGTAAAGATGGATCCCCAAAGCCAAATACAAAGCCTAAAATTGTAAAACATAAAAATTCTACTCCAAGTACAAGTAAGTTTACAGTGATGACGCATACTAAAAACTTAGAAAAAATAATCTTCCATCTCTCTAAGGGTTTAGTTAAAAGCATCTTAATGGTAGCTGGCTTATTTTCTCCTGATATTACATCTACCACCATTACTCCAATTATAATAAACAGTCCAAATAATCCAAACACATATAGTACATCTGGGATTACAGAAAAGAAATCCAGATTCTCATTGTAATTGTAAGGTGTATTGTTATTTAAATAGTATTGCTTTAGAAGTATGTTACCATTTTCTGCTTCCTTAATGCTATCTGAAAACCCTAGCCTTCTAATTTTATCTCTTGAGTACTCTATGTCTTTTTTCACTTTCTCACGCCATGGAATATTGTCGTCTGCTAAGGTTTGGAGCTTCTCTAAATCCTTCTTTTGATCATTTATTATTTTATTATACCCATTACTTATATCTTCAGAAGCACCTTTGTCCTGTTGCAATTTTAACTGCTGCTCATAAGTATTAATAACCTTCTTTGCTTCTTTTATTTGTTTATCTACTCCTAGAGTTTCAACTCTATAAAATAAAATCATTCCTAAGGAAAGAAAAAACATTAATATGAGCATAGCTGTACCAATAATAAACTTTTTTCTTCTTATTAATTTATTAAACTCAACACTAATTAACCTAAGCATATTTTCCACCTCCTATGCCACAATATCCTTTTTAACAAAATGAATGTATGCTGGAATAATAAGACCTACTCCCCAAATTAAACATACTATACCTCCCATTGTTGGAGTCACAATGGTGGTTCTTAAAGCTAAATTCATTCCTCCACTAACTACTTTTACGCCTTCTCCATAGGTAGTAAATAAAAAGGGATAGAAAAAAGCTACAAACTTTTGTGGCATTATAAAGGTTATAATATTTAACCCTATCATTGTTATAGAACTAATCATTAAACTTGTATTGTTATTTAAAACCATAGTTGATATTAATACCCCAAAGGCAGAGGCAGAAAATATAAATACCACCTGCTGTATTAATATTTTTATTAAATAACTATATGCTGGAACCACATAAGTTGTGTTTACTATAGCACTAATATTATCAAAATTATCCAATCCATACTGAGTTCCCATTGAAATAGGATATAAAGGATTTCCCATATTGAACAAAATGCCTAAAGCTAATAATGCTATGCCTTCTAATAATATTACTGTTAAAGAAGCCACCAAAAATCCAGATAAAAACTTTGTTAGTATCACATTTCCTCTTTTAATTGGTTTAGTAATCAAAAGTTTTACTGTTGAAAACTGTATTTCTCCACTTATGGTGTCATGAAGCAAAACCATTACTAATATGGGTAAAAATATTATATTTATAAAGCTTATTACACCTCCCATGTCATTAAAAGAATTGATTTCATAAGCTTTTCTTGGCTCTATATGTTTTTCTAAAAGATAATTGTTTACTAATATTTCAGAGTTAATACTTTCAACTTCATTGTTATTTAAGGTAAACTCAGCTTCTTCTTTCTTTTTCTCGAGATTTTTATTTTTCTTTGTGAGTTTTTCTCTCCAATCCTTATTTGGATTTTTCATTTCTTCTTGAAGCTCTAGATTTTCTTCCTCAATCCCCTTCACCTTCTTTTCGTAATCCACTTTAAGTCCCTCTGGAAGTTTCTCCTCCTGAAGCTTAGCTCTATAATCTATTAAAAGCTTTTCATTGTTTTTAAGTTTTATTTCTGGTAACTCATTGTTACATTTGTCATATAAGGTATAAGCCTCTAGAGTCATTAAGGCTATAATAGCTAAACAGAAAATTAGGTATTTTTTGCTTTTCATAAGCTTAAAAAGCTCTACTCCAAACAGCTTCACACTAATTACCTCCCCCTGCAATTTCCATGAATCTCTCCTCTAAGTTTTGGTGAATTCGTGCAATATCTAGTATTTCTATACCTTTTATAGTTAGCACATTAATTAACATTGAAAAGCAATCTTTTTCACAGGTTAACAGAAGCAATTCTTCCTTTTCGGCAATATTTTTTACAAAGTCTGATTGTCTTAATACTTCTATAGCCTTGTCTTTCTCTTTTACTTTCAAGGAAATACTTTCTATATTCTTATACTTTAAATTTTTTGTATCCTCGACAGACCTTATTTCACCCTTATCAATGAAAGCCACTCGACTACAAAGCTGTTCAATTTCTGCTAATATGTGAGAAGAAACAAAAACTGCAGTTTTGTATTCCTCTACTAAGTCCTTTACTATTTTTCTAAAGTCTACAATGCCAATGGGATCCAATCCATTAGTAGGCTCATCTAAAATTAGAAGCTTTGGCTTTGGCAAAAGGGCTTGACCAAGTCCTAATCTTTGCTTCATACCTAAGGAATATTTTTTAACCTTATCATCAATTCTCTCCTTAAGTCCTATTATTTCTATAACTTCCTCTATTCTCTTTTTTTCCACATTTCCATAAAGCTTTGCAAAAATATTTAAATTTTCTCGTCCTGTAAAGTCTCCATACATATCAGGATTTTCTACTATACAGCCTACAGAACTAATAGCCTTTACAAACTGCTTTTGAATATCATAACCATCAATATAGATATTGCCTTTAGTAGGTTTAATGAGACCTGTAATCATTCTAATAGTTGTAGTTTTACCAGCTCCGTTAGCTCCTAAAAAACCGTAAATCTCCCCTTGATTTACTTCAAAGCTAATGCCCTTGATAATTTCCGTCTTTCCATAAGACTTATGAACATTGTCCAATTTAAGAATTGTTGACATAAGATCCCCCACCCCTATAATTATTCAAACCTTATCTTAATATACTTAGTACATATTTTACCATATAAACAGAGTACTTTTTTGAATAATCTAACTTTTTATACTTAATAATAAAATTTTAACAATTAGAGTCTTTACTTATGTTAAAATTAATATAGGATCTATTGTAATATTCTAAACTTTTCATAAATGGAAATTTATCGGAGGAAATAATGGCAATTTATCTTGGAGGAAAAATTAAAGCATTAAGAAAAGAGAAACGACTGATTCAAAAGGACTTATGCGGAGATTTAATTAATAAGAGTACCATATGCAAGATAGAAAATGATGTGATAACTCCATCTATAGAACAATTAACCCATATTTCAAGAGTTCTTCAAGTTCCTATCTCTTATTTTTTTGAGGATAATGTTTTGAGTGATTATAGTAGTAACTATGTAAGCACTTATAAAAACTTATACCAAAATAATGAAAACTTTACTATTATAGATAAGTTTTCTGAAGTAAAAATTCCAGACTTTGAGGACTACTTCTATGTTGGACTAAGTTATTTTAATATAGATGAATATGGTGAAAGTAGAAAATTTTTAAAGCAAGCTCTTAAATTATATAACTCATATAAAATTGATAAAAAAACCTTATACTCTGAGAATTATGCCATAGCTTTGAATACCTTAGCTAAAATTCATATAAAAGAAAAAGCCTATATTAAAGCCACTCATTATTTATATAAAGCTAAAACTACACTTGAAGCAAATAACTTAAATTACACTAAAACTTATATTATTGTTGTTAGTAATTTGGGCAGTGTATACTGCTATTTAGAAGATTATGAAAAGACCATAAGGATATGCGAAGAATTCTTAAAGGAAAATTTGGATTGTACTTATATTAGAATACTATGTAGCATTCATCTTAGCTTAAACATTGCATACTTTAAAACTAATGATATTGAGAGGGCTATTGATCATATAAAAAAGGCAATATTTTTTTATGAATATACTGGTAACAAAGATATTGCTGGAAGGTGCTATGTAAATTATATTAATTGTTTAAGATATGGGAAAGAATTTGATAAAGCATTAAAAGTTATTAATGAAAATTATTTTAGATACAATGAAAATATAAGAACCATTATGATATTGCAAAGAGCTATAATTTATTATAATTTAAATTTGTATAATGAACTTTATGAGTCCATAAAACTTGTTAATTTAAACAAATTGAAACACATTAATATCACTGACTATTATTTTCTTTTAGGTCGAACTCATTTTGTGAAACTAAATTATAATAAAAGCCATTATTACTATAATAAATGTATACCTTCGCTATTAAAATATAGAAGGTATGCAGATTTAAGCATTGTTTATAAAGACTTAAGTTTAATTTTAGATAACCAAGAGTTTTTATTAAAATCAAAGGAATATTTAGATATATACAAAAATATAACAAATCATTCTTTGTATACAAATTTAACAATTTTATAAGAGCCTCTGTATTATTAATAGAAACTGCCTTAAATTCTCTATGATTAAAGATATTCTTTCTTTAATTGAAATGAGCCTAGTTTTATATATTTAAAAAACTTAGGCTCATTTTATTATTAATTATACAACACAGCTTCTCTCTAAGTAATCCTTATATTGACCATCATATTTAACTTCCCCATTTTCCATAGCAAGTACCCTAAAGCTATCCTTTATAAAACTTCTTCTATGGGTTACAGAAATTACAGTCAGATTTTCATTCCTACATAACCTCTCTATAGTGTCTAAAATTCTTTTCTCTGCTTCTAAATCTAAAGAGGCGCTTACTTCATCTAAAAGTAATATTTTGGGTTTTCTAAGAAGCGCCATGGCAAGGGCAAGTCTTTGTCTTTCCCCTCCAGAGAGATTTACTCCATTTTCACTTAAATCTGTATCTAACCCCTCTGGCAATTTATTAACTACATCGCTTAACTCAGCTTCTTCTATAACCCTTAATATATCCTCATCAGTAGCTTTTGGATAGGCTAAAGCTAAGTTATATCTTAAAGAACCCCTTAGTAGACTTATATTTTGTGATACTAAAGCAATATTACTCCTTAAATAATCTAATGGATATAAATTGATATCCATACCATCTATTTTAATAGAGTTAGGTGGAGCTTTGTAGAAATCTAGTAATAAATCTAGCATTGTAGATTTACCACAGCCGCTATCTCCCATTATAGTTACAAACTCTCCTTGATTGATTGAAAAAGATATGTTTTTCAGTATATCTCTACTATCATCATAAGAAAATTTTAAGTTATTAAATGTTACACTTCCTAGAATTTCCTGGCCCGATTTAGTTGGTGAATTTTTATATTCATCATCCATAGCTAAAAATTCAAAGTTCTTATTTTGTAAACCTAATTGTTTTTGTATATATACATTGCTTGATGAAAGTACATTAAATAATCCAAACAACCTAGGCAAATAAGCAGTGAAGGCAATAAGTTCTCCAATAGTTATATTATTATTCATTACCCCAATAGAACACAAAATGAAAGCAATTGCTGTAAATATAGCTCCTACTAATTCTTTCGAAACTGTCAAAGAAAGGGTCTCAGTTATGACTGCTTTTCCAAAAATTTTTAGGTTTTTAGCATTAATTGTATTTATCTCATCTATTCTTTGCTTTTGAGAACATTGAGACTTTATAAGCTTTACGAATTTAAATGATTCTGTAATCTTTGAATTTATTTCTGAATCATAATCAACAATTTCTGCAGCTAAACTTTGAGATTTCTTTCCTAGAAAAAATGATGGCAATACCGCAGCTGGTCCAGCTAGTACCATTATGATAGTTATTAATGGACTTATTTTGTATAAAAGTACCAGTATAACTATACTCATAATCCCGCTGCTTATAGCAGTAGGTAAATCATGAAGCCAAAAATAAAAAAAATTGCTAGTATCAATTGCTAAATAAGAAGCTAACTTTCCTGAGTCATTGTCTTTATAGAAACTCATTGGCTGATTAAGCAGCTTTGAAAATATCCTACTTTTTACTATAAAAGAAAGCTCCTTAACTTTAACCCATACAACATACGTAAAGTATGTATCTATGGTGGTTGATAGAAATGGTATTAATACCATAACTGCAGTGGTAATATATATGGACTTTAAATTTTTGTTTGGAATATATAAATCCACTATATTTTGAAAAAGCTTTGGTGGAATAATTGCTAGTAAATTCATTATAAGTAGTAATATTAGGGACAATCCAAAGTAAAGGTAATACTTACTTTCCTTTTGTATAAGTTTTTTAATAAACTTGGTATCCATGATTTTACTCCTCTATTACTTTTAATAATTTCATATCATTTATAAATTCTATTACATCATTTGTTACTTTATGAATAATACCTATTAATCCTTCCCATGGGCTCATTATATCCCCTCCCCCTTGAATATAATCTTAAGTCTTATTCCATTTTATGTAAAACACTAACAACTCTTAATTTCATTTCTCTATGATATTGCATTATATTTAACTTGTAAAATCTTTTGATATATTAAAATTAATATAAAACTTCATTTAAATTTACAAAAGTTTCACTTTAAGAAATTTTTTCTTAGCATAAATATAGGAACTCGTGTGAAAAATACAATTAACTTTCATATAACTTATATTTAAAATTAACTTAATAAATCGTCATACTAATTGAAAAACCTAGAGAAAATAAACAGCCCCTTGTTTAAAAACAAGGGGCTGTTTATCTGTGTCTAACTTTCTCTATACAATTATTACATTTTTACAGCCATTTGAAATTGCTATTTCCTTAAGCTCTTCCATATATTCCTGAGTTGGCACCGTAGATTTTATTAGGTTTTCTCTAACACCAAGTGGTCTATATTTAATGAGCTTATAAATTATATTAGGGTTTATGCTGGCAAGAAGTTTACTTCCTTCATCCACAGTTTTTCTGCTGTCTAAAACTTGTGGAACTACCACTGTTCTAATTTCATAGATTTTATCTAGCTTTCCTAAAACCTTTATATTTTCTATGACAGTTTTGTTCTCTAGCCCTGTAAGCATTTTGTTCTCTTCGCTGTCATAGGCTTTTAAATCTATCATTGTCTTATCCATTACTTCCAATAACTCTTTATTGTTGTATATTGGTGTAGAACCATTAGTGTCAATGAAGGTAGTTAATCCCATTTTCTTAACTTCTCTAAAGAGTTCTATTAAAAAGTCGCTTTGAAGGGTACATTCTCCACCTGAAACAGTAATTCCAGATATAAAATATCTAGTCTTTTGCAGATACTTTAATATATCCTCCACTGTCATTGGGATGATTTTAGGGCTGCTATTTCTTTTACATTCAGCAATGCATCTATCACAGTTTTGGCATTTTTCTATGTCATAAACTACTTTTCCCTCTATTTTAGATAGGGCTCCATATTCACAATGTGGAACACAAAGTCCACAGTTATTGCAATGATTTATGGTTTCTGGATTATGGCAATATAAGCAGTTATAGTTACAGCCTTGAAGAAATATAGCTGTTCTATTTCCTTCTCCATCTACATTACTGAAAGGAATTATCTTATTAACAAAGGCAATTTTACTCATTATGTCTTAGCTTTCTTTCAAGAATTCTTGAGTTTTTAACTGCACCATAGCCTAATGCCACTGTATCTTGAAGAACTTGCTCTCCTCTATCTAACTTTTCAATATCTGAACGTTTAACTAAATATCCTGTGATTCTTATAACATCACAATCATCACAGTATAATGAGAAGTATCTCATATCTAAAGAAAAAGCTCCCTTTATCACATCTAAAATAGATTTAGGATTATTTTTTGACATGGTGTCAAATTTAAAGATATCACCAATTCCTGATGGGAAGTATTTATGGAATACTGCACTTTGAACTAGGTGCTCATGAAGTACTGGCTCTTCTCCTATTGGAATTCTGCATCCTGGACTTGTTTCACAATCTGTTTCAATTCCAACTTGTGCATGAAGAAGGAAATGGCCATTTGTTGGAGTGCAGTATGGATTATTGTGATTGTTCACTATTTCTTCCATTTTACTTATAATAGTTTCTCCAAGTTTATTAGCCTTTTCACTGTGTCCAAATCTGTCCTTTTGCTCAGTTGCATCTAGAAGAGTGTTTACACATTCAGCAAGACCTACTAAACCAAACATAGCTGTAAATCTGTCCTTACTTATTAAACCTTCTCTAACTAAGAAGTTTGATTCAAAGAAGTTACTTTCTTCAACAATGAACTTAATTCTCTTATCCATGTAATCTAGCATAACTTTCATAGCTTCTGGAAGAACATTATTTAAAAAGTCTTGTTCATCCTTAGCCTTTTTTGCTACCTTTGATAAAATCATTCTAACTAAAGTATAACTTCCTCCACCAATGTGTAGGCCATTATAGCAACTAGCAATTCCATAATCTTCTCCAAATTCTTTAGAGAACATTCTATGATTTGCAAAGCTTGGTTTCGCACAAGAGAGTGCTGTTTTTATTGCTTCTATAGCAAAATCATCGCTGGTTTCTTCACTATACTTTAAAGTTATATTAGGTGTTGCATTTTGAAGTTCTCTTTCAACTTCTAATATAATTCTTCCTGCTTTAGTTTCTCTAGGTCCAATGTTACCGTGGCAGAAAGAATCTGTGATGGTTCTATCTATATGCTTTAAGAAAAACTTAATTGCAGCATAAGCTTCCTTTTCATCTTTTATAAAAGGCTCTAATAAATAATCTATATTTCCTACATATACCGGAAAAGATGTTATTGATGGCACATGCTTATAAAGTATTAATAGGTTGTTTACAGCTTCCCAAATGTCTGTAGCAGGGTCTAATCTTAAAAATTCACTCCCCTGTTTCATAAATTTTTCGTAATCTGGTACAATATATCTTGGTCTGTAAGGAGCTAATCCTTCATTTAAATCGCAAATTAAACCTTCTTCTCTATAACTTTTAATTTTGTCGTCCATATTCAAAACATCTAAACTATTTTCTGCTACTCTTGCTAAACTAAGCACCTTCATCTCATAGGTCAACGTTTTATCCTTTATAATGTTAAGGATTTCATTACTCATATTAATTCACTCCTTTTAGACTTATCAAATTAATAATATACTAACTTTAAAATCATTCTACAAATTTCTCTAAAATTTGACTTACATACTTATTATACTTAATTTTAAAATTTACATAACTAAATTTATATATATTATACTAAAATAATTGTGATAATTCTACAGATGTTAATAATAATTATCAACAAATAATTTCTCCTAAGCACTTCTTTAAATGTTAAAAACTTAACCTAAATTCAATACTATAAAACCCTTTATTTTATGCTGTTCTTATTATATATACTTAATATATTGCGCTAATTCTATAAGCACTTGCTTAGTCTATTTTCTTATCACAGGGTTATGGTATAACTTTCCATTGACTTTTATTATTAAGAGTCTTACAATTCTATTAGACAATCTGGTGTAAAAAAAGTTCTCATAACTTTTTTAAAATTTAATATATTATTTTTAGGTGCTCATAGGAGCTTAAAAGGGAAAGTGTGAAACACTGCAGCCCCCGCTACTGTATATGGAGACAAGGCTTGAATACCACTGTGATAAACGGGAAGGTAAGCTAAGGATGAACCATAAGCCAGGAGACCTACCTAGAAATTAATAATCACTTTCGGAGGGAAAGGAGATGGATAAAATTCGTCAACTAGCCTTCTTATGGGCTTTTTTTATTTACCTGAAAAATTTTAAGGAGATGGAAAAATGAAATCGATGAAAAAGCTTTTAAGTTTGTTTATATCAATGATCTTTATTTCTTCTATATTAGTTGGTTGTAGTAAACCTGCTACTAATGAAGAGAAAAAAGAAAATAAAGCCGCTACTACTTACCCAATGACTATGACTGATTCTTATGGAAAAGAAGTTACTATTAACAAAAAACCTGAGAAAATTGTTTCTCTTGGACCAAATACTACTGAAATTGTATTTGCTCTTGGACTTGGAGATAAATTAGTAGGAAGAACTGATTTCTGCGACTACCCAAGTGAAGTTTCAAAGGTTGAATCTATTGGATCTCTTATGGAGCCAAATGTAGAGAAAATAGTTTCTTTAAAGCCTGATTTAGTTTTGGCTTCTACCCATGTTAAAGAAGATGTTGTTAATAAATTAAGAGATTTAGGAATTACGGTTCTTGCTGTTTATGAAAAAGATAGCTTTGAGGGAACCTTTACTATAATTGAGAAAATAGGAACTGTTTTAGGTGAAACTGAGAAAGCTAAGAAAGTTACTGATGATATGAAAGCTAAAATATCTTCTGTTGAAACTAAGACTAAGAGTGTAACTAATAAGCCAAAGGTTTATTATGTAGTAGACTTTGGCGCTAATGGAGATTTCACTGCTGGTGGAGATACTTTTATCAATAAAATAATTGAACTTTCAGGCGGAGAAAATATTGCTAAAGACCTTCAAGGCTGGCAGTATAGCTTTGAGAAAATCGTTCAAAACGACCCAGATATTATAATCTGTACAAGCAACTTCGGTGCTAAAAACAACCTAATTAACGATCCTAAATACAAAGAGTTAAGAGCTGTTAAAGAGGGTAAAGTCTTTGAAATTGATGAAAATATCATCGTAAGACAAGGACCTAGAGTTGCTACTGGACTTGAAGAAATGACTAAACTTCTTCACCCAGAACTTTTTAAATAGATTTAATTTAATAATATAGGGAGCCTTGAGTTTAATTACAAGCCATGTTTGTTCCCTTAAGACATAAAGTATGAAAGACTTAATTATTCATATTATATATCTAAAAAGCTTAAAAAGTATGCTCTTTTATAGGGCATACTTTTATACATATTTAATATACGGCATCTTCAAGAAATAAATAAGTCGGTATGCTTGTCTACTTCGATTTATTATTTATTTTCAGATACCTAAAGGAAATGAGGGATAATATGAGGCATTTTAAAGGAAAGAATATAGTTTGGAATTACATAGGTATAGTGTTGTTGCTGGTAGTTTTAGTAGTGAGTGCAGTAAGCTTTGGTGCTGCTAACATTACAGCTGCTGATACCTTTAAGGTAATTCTATCCCAAATTCCTTTAGTAAATAATTATATAGATGTTAGTTCCATTCCTGACACTTCTTATACTATTATTATGAAGGTGAGGCTTCCAAGAATAATTCTTGGAGCATTAATTGGTGCTAATCTTTCTGTGGTTGGAGTAACTTATCAAGGTATATTTAAAAATCCCATGGCTGATCCTTATATTTTAGGGATTTCTTCTGGCGCAGCTTTAGGATCCGCCCTAAGCATTGTGTTTCATTTTAATAACACTGCTACTCTAGCCTTTGTTGGCGCTCTTTTGACCACTTACTTAGTTTATAGCATTGCTAGAGTGGGAAATAAGGCTCCCACGGTAAATCTACTCCTTGCAGGAGTTGCCGTAAGCTTTTTTCTCTCTTCCATAATTTCTCTATTAATGGTACTTTTCACTAAACAAATAGATAAGATAGTGTTTTGGAGTCTTGGAAGCTTAGTAGCTTCTAACTGGAACAAGGTTATACTTGTACTCTTATTGTCCCTTCCTATGATTATAATAATCCTAGCTAATTCTAGAGAATTAAATATAATATCTACTGGAGAAGAGTCTGCTAAAAACTTAGGAGTTAATACAGAAAAGACAAAAAAACTTCTTTTAGTTATAAGTTCTCTACTTATTGCAACTAGCGTATCCTTTACTGGAATCATAGGTTTTGTTGGTTTAATTATTCCTCATTCAGTAAGAATACTTTATGGCGCTGATCACAAAAGGCTAATTCCTCTTTCTGGACTTTACGGCATGGCCTTTTTAATAGTATGTGATACCTTGGCTAGAACTCTCATAGCTCCAACCGAAATTCCTATTGGTGCTATTACCTCTTTCTTTGGCGCTCCATATTTTATATATTTACTATATAAGAATAAAGATAAGGTGATGTAATGAATAATGAAAAATCTATTGAAGTTAAAAATCTAAGTTATTCTGTGGTTGATAAGGATATATTAAAAAACATTACCTTATCAATAGATAAAGGAAAATTTTATAGTATCATTGGTCCTAATGGTTCTGGTAAAACTACTTTACTTAAAAATATATCTAATTCTTTAGATGTAAAAAAAGATAAAGTATTTATAGAAAGTAAGGATATTTTAAACTATAACTATAAAGATTTAGCTAAGACTATGTCCTATGTTCCTCAAGATAATGAAAGTAACTTTGACTTTAAAGTTTGGGATATTGTACTTATGGGACGCTACCCCTATCTTAGAAGATTTCAGCAAGAAAGCGAACAAGATATTGAGATTGCTCAGAATGCTTTAAAGCTTACTAAAACCTTTCATCTTAAGGATAAGAACATAAAATTCTTAAGTGGTGGAGAGCGTCAAAGGGTTTTTATTGCTAGAGCTTTAACCCAGGAAACTGGCATTTTAATTTTGGATGAACCTATATCTATGCTAGATATGCATCATGCTTTAGAAATTATGGATACTATTAAAGATTTAAACTCAAAGGTGGGTATCACTATTTTAACAGTGCTTCACGATTTAAACATTGCTGCAGAATATAGTGATAAATTAATTCTTGTAGATGAAGGTGAAATTGTGGCTTTAGGCACCCCTGAAGAAGTTCTCACTGAGGAGAACCTAGAGAAGGTATACAAAGTAAAAGTGTCTATAAGTAAGAATCCCTACACAAATAAACCTCATATAATCCCAATACCTAATAGCTACTATAGATAACAGGGAAAATATTTGCTCTACTAAGATCAAATATTTTCCCTGTTTCACAAAAACTATCTACAGTATAATAACTCTCTTCCACGTTTTCCACATTCTTTTATAACTTCTGCATTTTTTAGTGTGTAAGTTATTTTTCTAACCTTAGTTACAGGGATATTTAATGCTGCTGCTAAATCTTTATTAGTAAAGTATTCTGGTAAATCCCTTGGTAAAAACCTATTAAAATCTTCTATAGAGTTAAAAATATGCTTCTCTACTACTTCAACTAACCTTCTGTCTATAATGCTACTTCCCTTTCTTCTCCAGCTTCCCTTGCCATCATTTTTTCTTATTTCTTCCTCAATAGTCATCAAAACTTCTAGCTTAAAGTTTTTTTCTCTTAGCAAATAAGGAGTGCTTACTAACTCATGAAAAATATCTTCTAGAACTCCTTTTTTCGGTGATTTTCTTCTACTTATAACTTGTCCATCCTTATCTTGAGTTACTATGTATTTTTCTACAGCTATAGGATGAACTAATACCACACTAGTATCCTCCATAATATCCCTTAGCTTTTTTCCTATGGCATAAAAATTCTTGGTCTGAATTTCGTAAAAGGTATCTTCTTTAATCACATCAATTATATAACATCCTACTTTATACTCTACTTTGGAATCTTCATCAATATATAGCTTTTTAATATCTGAATGAAGAGCTTTTTCATTATTTGTACCTATACCTCTTCTGTCTTTTACCAGTTTTTTCGAAATTAACTCTTCCATCATATTTCCTCCTAAAATTACAACTCTAAACTCTAAAACCTATTTAGTTCATCACAAGATATTAAAAAGCATTTCTATATTGACTCTTTGTAAAAATCTAAGTTAATTATACAAATAGTATAATTTCAATCCATCACAAATATTCAATATACTTTTTCTTCATCATCATAGAAAAACTATAAACATTATTTTAAATCAATATTACTTTATTACACCTAAAAACAACGGTGAACTTCAATGAAATCACAGGAAAGGCTTTTAGTTCTTTAAATCCATTGTATTATAATTATAGTTACTTTTATATATAATTTTGTAATTCCCTTTATCTAATAATATAATTTGTAACAGGAATAAGGCCTGTTAAATAAGCTATATTATAGTAAAGTTTATATTTTAGATAAATATGTAACTCTCAAATTACCTCTTCTTACTGAGGTGTATATTAAAAAAGTTGATAGTTGTTATTGTATATAATATAGACTTTGCTTTAAACTAATTAACAAAGAATTTTGGTGGTGATAAACTTGAAGATAGCAATAATTTCAGATACACATATTCATAAACATGGTGATAAACTTCAAACCCTAATCAAAAATAGACTAAGCTCTGTTGATTTAATAATTCACGCAGGAGATTATACCGATATAAGAGCCCTAACCCTTCTTCAGAAAACCCAAAAATTTCTTGGAGTGTGGGGAAATAATGATAAAACCTCCATTAGAGAGCTTACTAAAGAAAAAGAAATTTTAAAGGTTGAAAACTATAAAATTGGAATATACCATGGTCATGGTATGAGAAGTACTACAATTGATAATGCTTATTATGCTTTTTCAGATGATGAGGTGGATATAATTATTTATGGCCATAGTCATCAGCCAAGTATTACTACAAAGAAAAAGGTTCTCATGCTAAATCCAGGTTCTCCAACTAGCAAGAGAAAAGAAAGATGGTACTCCTATATAATTCTTGAAATATGCCAAAACAACATTTTTGCTAGCTTACATTTCTATGAGTAATTTCTCTAAAAAAGGTTATTTTTTATTAAGAAGCAACATATTTATTATTAAATTTATGAAAGCACGTTGATTTCCTAAAAGATATATCATATAGAAAGAACTTAATGTATATATAATGCAATAAAGGTGCTGCATAAATATATCTAATTTACTTTTGCATTTTTCTTAATATAAATTGCCTAAAATTATCTTACACTGTAGAAGTAATATTAAAATTTATATACAAGAAAAACTACCATAACTTTTCAGCTTATGGTAGTTTTGTATTCTTCATGTTAAACATAGCCATAAAGACCTCTCACAGATACTTCTCCAGACAGTACTTTCCCTAAGGTTCCATTTTCATACTGAACTACTAATTCTCCTTCTTCATCAAGGTCTACTGCTTTTGCTTTTTTAATATCATCTCCATTAATAAGCTTAACCTCTTTACCTAATAAAACAGATTTTTTTCGGCATATACTTATTACCTGCTCAAAATTATTCTCTTCAATAAAAGTATTGTAAAACCTCTCTAAGTAATTTAACAGTGCAGCTAGTAATATTTTTCTATCTACCTCTTTACCTGTTTCAAGCTTTAAGGATGTAGCCATATTACTAACTTCTTCTGGAAAGCCATCCATATTAACATTTATTCCTATGCCCATTACTATATAGTTAACTCTATCCATTTCTCCACTCATTTCCGTAAGAATTCCACAGACTTTTTTTCTATTTAATACTAGGTCGTTAGGCCATTTTATGTAAGCATCTATCCCCATATTGTCCATTGCCCTTTCTACTGCTGCTGCCCCTAATAGGGTAAGCTTAGAAACTGCATAAGCGCTTATATTAGGTCTTAGGATTATCGAAACCCATATTCCTGTTCCCTTAGGAGATATCCAAGTTCTTCCTAACCTGCCTCTCCCCGAGGTTTGTTCTTCTGCTAAAACTACTGTACCATGGACTGCCCCTTCTCTAGCTAATTTCTTAGCTATAAGATTTGTAGAATCTATAGTGTCATAATGAATAAAGTTTCTTCCTAAAGATTTTGTTTCTAAAAAATCTTTTATCTCACTATAAGTTAGTAAATCTGGAGAGTAGTCTAACTTATATCCCTTTTTAGATACAGACTCTATTTTATATCCATCTTCTTTAATTCCTTTTATATGCTTCCATACAGCTGCCCTGCTAATGCCAAGCTCTCTACTCAGCTTCTCTCCAGATATGAAATCATTGTTATTCTTTAGAGCTTCTAATATTTTTTCCTTCAATAAGAATCTTTCCTTTCAGGTTACTACCTTTTAATTTTGCCCTTTAGCTTTTTTTTACTCTTCTCTAAAAATATTTTAACATTTTTTTCTTCTTTTTCAATGGTAGCCCTATTCATATTCCCTCTTCCTAATCTATCACATCTTCCTAGTAATGCAACTTCTTCTATTGAAGTTTCCTCATCCATTCTCTCAACATTTTCCCAAGGTAGATCTTTTACTACAAATAGAAGTTGCATATGCCATCTCACTAAAGCTGCTACTTGTATTATAAATTCCTCCTCCAGTGTAAAAAACTCTAAAAATTCTCTTGCCATTCGTTCTCCCACTTCATCATGGTCATAGGATGTAATTTTCCCTTTTCTAACCTTAGTGGTTGGTCCCTTTCCTATGTCATGGAGTAAGGCTGCCCACATAAATACTCTTGGCTTTTCACTGCTGTGTCTTCTTTTTGCAGCTTCATCTACCACCATCATAGTATGGTTCCAAACATTTCCTTCAGGATGATACTCTAAATTTTGCTCTGTTTTTATAAGATTGCTAATCATATCAAAAGGGTATTCTTTAGGATACTCCCCTGATTTTATAAGATTATTAAAGTACTCAGAAGGTTTTTCATCCTCCATAAGATGTTTTTCAAATTCTAAAAAGTAATTATTCATCTCGATCTCCTCTCAGGTGAATTTTCTTGATATTTTCTATGTTTTATGTACCAAAATCAGTCTCACCTAATATACTATTCATATAATCTAATAATAGTCCCCCTTATACTTGAGACTATGCCATTTAAATGTCATGGTCTCTTTTCTGTTAGAACTATTTTCACCTAACTTATCACTATAGTTTTATTATATCTATTTATCACTATTTTCTTTCATCTTTATAAAAATTACACAAAGAACAAAACCTATGCTAATGTACCACTTTAAAGAAAGTATTAAATAAGTACATTCTTACATTCACCTTGAAGCCTGCTAAATGCATAATTTTATTGGCGCAACTTTTAGTTGAGAAAGTTGAACTTACTGTATAATAAAAAAAGATCTACTGCAGTAGACCTTTTTTTATTTCTTTATTGTGCTCCTCCATTACTAGGCGGAGTAGTTGTATTCGGCGGTGTAGCTTGATTCGCTGGTGGGGTTGTTGGAGTAGTCTCTTTTGGCTGAACTGGTTTAGTTCCTCTCTTTATTACCTTAGGAGCTGGCTTGTAATAATCACTATTCATAAGCTCCCTTGATATCTCTTTACCATTTTCATAAGTTACTCTATA
The DNA here is from genome assembly GCF_017874425.1 of Clostridium punense. Lineage (GTDB taxonomy): Bacteria > Bacillota > Clostridia > Clostridiales > Clostridiaceae > Clostridium_J > Clostridium_J punense. The sequence goes on along the minus strand of NZ_JAGGLL010000015.1, from coordinate 86,894 downwards.
AGCTTTAACCTTATATCCATTTGAGCCTGGTCTAGCTACCACTTCTTTTCCTACTTCTAAATTAGGATCATCCTCATATTTTACAGGTGCAGCTATAGTTTCAGTGGTTTCTGTAGGAAAATCATAAGTCTTTCCAATAAGTGAAGAATTAGAATATAAATTGAAGTATACTTTACCACCACTAGCATATCCTTCTATATAAATTGGATATTGAGTTGAATTGGTAAAAGTATAGTCAGTAGCGCCGTAAAAAATTGTAGCATCTAATCCTAATGGCACATAACCTACAGTCATGCTGTGGTTTATTCTATAGTCAGGTAATATGCCCGCTCTTAGTACTGCATTATGTAAAGTACTAGATACCTGACAAATACCTCCACCGTAGTCCTCTACAACTTCATCTCCTATATAAGCTCCACCTTTTTGGTACCCTTTATCTGGAGTGGTATCTCCTACAATTTTATTAAAACTAAATTGATCTCCTGGCATTAATAAAGTACCATTTACAGCTTTAGCTCCTAATGTTATGTTTGTAGCTCTACTTGAGGTTGAAGTACTTCCAAAGGTTGTATTAAAGGTTGAAATTACTGTGTTAATTTTAGACAATTGTTCTTTAGTTATCTTCGGTACATCCGTGTCTAATTTAGCTACAACCTCACTATTTCCTTCTTTAGTGCTTGAAATTTTATTATTTAAATCATCAATAAGTGCTTGTACATCTAATTTGGTCCCAACTTTCTCCTCTTCAATGATAAAGTTATCCCCCGAAGCTTTTTTTATAGTAGCATCCTTTTTTTCTTTATTAACTTCCTTCTCAATCTCTGCTACCTTTTCTTTTATAACATCACTGTTATAAGTAAATTCCATAGTTAAATTTTTTTCTTCACCGTTTTTTATTAAGTTATACTTCTTAACAGAACTCAAATCTCTCCCATAAGCAAATGCATCTTTAACAGTGTTTTCAATATCATATTTTAAATTTATGTCTATATACTTAATTGAATACTCTTTGTCCCCTGCTTTAATACTGATGCTTCTATTAGCAGTTTCCTTTTCATATTTTTCACTAACAAGTTTTATAGCACTTTCCATAGTTTGTCCGGAAACATCTATGCCTTCTACAGCAACTCTTGGCATTATTAAATTCTCATATTTACTAATAGTTCCATAAATATATGAGGTAGCACCAACAAAAGATAAGGCAAGTACCCCCACTACTGAAGAAATTATTATAATCTTCTTTTTAATCTTAGGGTCTTTAATTTTATTTTTTGCTGAAGGGCCGCTAACTTTATTCTCGGTTTTTCCCAAATTTATATCCATAGTCACATCCCTTTCTACAATAAATTGTAAAGTTAAATTTCTCTTATAAGTATATCATAAAAGAAAAAAACTTTCACTTTTATATTAAAACCATAGCTTTATTTTTTCATGGTATTTTATTCCTAAAATTTTGTTTTACTATGCCATTTATACTTATATACGAAACATATTAGGAAAAGTTTATACCATACTTGTACAAAATGTATTTTTTACAAACAGGTTTGAGTTTTATATGAATAAGATATAAATTTAATCTTAATAGTTTACAAAATTTTAATGATATTTGTACCATATGCATTTACTTTTAAGTTCATAAAAAATATTAACAAGAACATGTCTTGTTAATATTTTATAATTTATGATAAATATCATATATTTTTTTTTATTATTTTATCAACGGGTTCATAGTAATCATTATATAGTAATCTTTTGTTACTCTCACCGTTCTCATAGGTTACAAGATATACCTTCACTTTATAACCATTGCTTCCTATATTATCAACTACTTCTTGCCCTTTTTTTAATTTGTTATCTTTAATGTATTTAATATTTTGAGGGATTTCTTTATAAATGTCACTAACCAAATCATAGGTTTTATTTTTCAAAGTAGAGTTTGAGTAAATACTAAATATTAACTCATTATTTAAAACATAGCTATGAATATAAATTGGAAAGTTAAGTGTATTTTTGAATTTATAATCTACGATGTTATAGGAAATCATTGCATCCATACCCTTAGGCACATAGGATACTGGCATTGAGTGATGCATTCTCTCTGTAGGAATTATACCTGCTCTTACTACTGCATTATGAAGGGTTGTAGATACTTGACATACACCACCTCCATATCCAGGTTCTAATTTATTATTTACTATTACAGGAGCTTCCCTGTACCCTTTATCTGGAGTGGTATCTCCTACTAATTCATTAAAACTATAGGTATCACCTGGCATTACTACTACTCCACTAGCTGCTTTGGATGCAATTTGAATATTTATTGACCGTTCATTAGGATTAAACTTTGTAGAAAATGAAGAAATAACTGTATCAATTTTCTTTAAGTCATCAGCCATAATTTTGGGGTTTGTAACTTTTATAGTTGTTTCTAGGCTAACCTCAGTTTCTCTATTTTCAATTTTTTTTGTTATTTCTTCAAAAGCCTGTGTTATATCTATTTCCTCTTTAACCTTCTCACTAGCTACTTGAAAGTTTTCTCCAACCTTTGCTATTGTGGCATCAACAATTTCCTTATTTAGTGTTTTATCAGCATTTTCTAGAAAACCCTGAACAACTTCTTTATCATAGCTTAAACTCAAATTATAATTCATTTCTTTGGGTTTCTTTATTATTTTGTATTGACTATAAAAGTTCAAGTCTTTCCCATATTCAAAGGCACTATTTATTACTTCATCAATATTATATTTTATATTTATATCTGCATAAGGAAGACTATATACTTGCTCTTTTACTTTTATATCAATGCTACCTTTTTCCAATGGCTTGTCATACTTTTCAACAAGAATGTTCTTTGCTTCTTCTTTCGTCTTTCCTCCCATGGCTATATTTTCTATACTTACTCCAGGATATATGGCACTTTTAAAATTATTAGAAACAGAATAAGAATATCTTAGGTAAATTGTAAGGCTTAATAGGATGACACATATTACTACTATTACTACTATACTTTTCTTGTTCAATTTCTCCTTGACTTTGCTCATTATATCCTTCCTTTCATAATGTATTATTAATACTTAGGGTGCGTAGTAATTTATAAAATATTCTTTTATAAATATTGATACACTAGCATAAATTCTACAAAAGTACTTTTCCTTTTTTTAAATAAACAAATCTAAGTCTTCTCCACTTTTTTTGAAGCTTTAAACACCTACTATCTTTTATACAAAATTTTAGTCCCTATAATTTGAGGCTGTTATGTGGCTTTTTCAATGCAAAGTACTTAGTTTTTATATAGGGAAGACTTTTAAAATTATTTTAGCTATCTGAATCTATTCACATATATGGTAAACATCTATAATAATAAGATTTCTATTTCTTATATTTCACTATATAACAAAAAAGTTTCCTACAATATTAGGATATTGTAGGAAACTTTCTATTTAAAAATTTAATTTAGTCATCTTTGACTTGTTATTTATTTTTTAATGCCTTATTATCTTTCAACTATAAGAGCTGTACCTTGTCCGCCACCTATACATAAAGTTGCAAGACCAGTTTTAGCATCTCTTCTTATCATTTCATAAATTAATGTAGTAAGTATTCTTGCTCCTGAAGCTCCAATTGGATGTCCTAAAGCTATAGCTCCACCATTTACATTAACCTTATCCATATCAAAGTTTAAATCCTTTGAAACAGCTAGAGATTGAGCTGCAAAAGCTTCATTAGCTTCAATTAAATCTATATCTTCAGCTTTTAAATTAGCTTTTTCTAAAGCCTTCTTAGTTGATGGTACTGGACCATAACCCATTATTTTTGGATCTAAGCCTGAAGATGCATAAGATTTTATTGTTACAAGAGGTTTTACTCCTAATTCTTCTGCTTTCTCCTTTGACATTACAATAAGCATTGCTGCTCCATCATTAATTCCTGAAGCATTACCAGCAGTTACTGTTCCATCTTTTTTGAAGGCTGGCTTTAATTTTGCTAACTTATCAATGGTCATATTAAATTTAGGGAATTCATCTGTATCAAATACCACTGGTTCACCTTTTCTTTGTGGTATAACTACAGGTACTATTTCATCTTTGAACTTTCCAGCTTTTATAGCTGCTTCTGCTTTTAATTGACTGTTTAATGAAAATTCATCTTGCATTTCTCTTGTTAAATTCCATTTTTCTGCTATGTTTTCTGCTGTAATTCCCATATGGTAGTCATTAAACGCGTCCCAAAGACCATCTTTAATCATTATATCTACAAGACTTGCATCTCCCATTCTTTGTCCCCATCTATTGCTTGGTACAATGTAAGGAGCGTTACTCATGCTCTCAGTTCCCCCTGCCAATACAATATCAGCATCTCCAGATTTAATCATTTGAGCTGCTAAGCTTACAGCTCTTAATCCTGAACCACACACTTTATTTATAGTCATAGCTGAAGATGCCTCACTTAAACCTGCATGTATAGCAACTTGTCTTGCAACGTTTTGTCCTAGACCAGCGCCCAATACATTACCAATTATAGCTTCTTCAATAATTTGAGGATCAATTCCTGCCTTTTTTATAGCTTCTTTTGCTGCAATTGCTCCAAGTTCCACTGCAGATAATTTGGATAAACCTCCACCAAACGATCCTAAAGCTGTTCTAGCTGCACTAACAATAACTACTTCTCTCATAATAAAATCCTCCTAATCAAATAATTCAATAATATATTTAAACTAGCAATTATTATTTATTAATTTTATTTTACATAAATATATTATAGCAATTTTCATACCAACTTTCAAAGTTAATAAAACCCTTCAATATCAACATAGTTAATCACTAATAAAAAAAGCCCATTGTAAACAAAGTTTACACAGGCTTCAATCCTAGTATTTCCAACAAGTTTTGTTAATATTATAACATTTTTGTTAAAATAATCACTTAAAGTAATATCAACAGCTAGGACAGTTTTATTTTTGAATTTTTTATTAATTATTTCTTCATTCATTAAAGTTTACTGAAATATTCTCTAAAAACAAACACATGTAAACAAAGTTTACATGTGTACAAAAGTTTACACTACTAATTATATAGACTTAACCTTATTGTTCTAAACCCAATCTCTTTATTTTTTTATAGAGACCAGCTCTGCTAAGTCCTAGTATCTTAGCTGCTTCATTCTTATTGCCTTTAGTTTTCTCAAGAGTACTGACAATTATCTCCTTCTCCATTTCATCTACTACATCTTTTAGTCCATTAGTATCCATATTATACTTCTTACTCTTTGTTTTAATTATCTTTTCTGGAAGATGCTTAGATGAGATTAAAAGTTCCGTATCTAAAAGATTTATAGCTCTTTCAATAACATTTTCAAGCTGCCTTACATTTCCTGGCCAATCATAGTTCTTTAAGTGTTCTAAAGCTTCCGTAGATATACCTTCAGAATAAATACCATATTTATTACAAAGCTTTACTCTTAAATTATCAGCTAATAAATCTATATCTTCAATTCTTTCTCTTAAGGGTGGAAGATTTAAATGAATTACATTTAATCTGTAGTATAAGTCTTCTCTAAATTTTCCCTGGTCAATAAGCTCCTGTAAAGATTTATTTGTTGCAGCTATAACTCTCACATTTATATTAATAACCTCACTGCCGCCAACTCTCATAATTTCTCTTTCCTGTAATACCCTTAAAAGCTTAACCTGCATACTTAAAGGTAGATCCCCTATTTCATCTAAGAGAATAGTTCCCCCATTGGCAATTTCAAATTTTCCTTTAAGTCCACTTTTTTTAGCCCCTGTAAAAGCTCCCTCTTCATAACCAAACATTTCTGATTCAAATAGTTCAGCTGGAATTGCAGCACAATTGACTTTTACAAAAGGCTTAAGTGCTCTTTTGCTTCCATTATGTATGGCTTGGGCAAAGAGTTCCTTTCCTGTTCCGCTTTCTCCTGTAATAAGTATGGAGGAATCTCCTTTTGCAGCCCTTTGAGCAAAGTTAACTACTTGCTTAAACTTCATGCTTTTTCCCATAAGACTATTAAAGTTATACTTGGCCTTTTTTTCGCTATCTAATTCGTTTTTGTAATACTGAAGCTCTTTTTCTAAATTAGATATCTTGCTGCTTAAGATTTTAAAGTTGTTTAAATCCTTAAACATTACCTTTCCTATTGCCCCAGCTACTTTACCATTTATAATTATAGGAACCCTCATAGAAATCATTTTATGATTATTTACTTCTTGTAGCTCACCAACTTCTTTGAGGCCAGTTTTGGCTACAATATGCAGTTTAGTATTGGGAATAACCTCTGTAACATGCCTTCCTTCTGGATTTGTGCAACCTAAAAACTCCTTATAACCATTACTCATCATGGTTACAATTCCATTTTCGTCAACAATAACTATACATTCTTCCAAGCTATTAAAAATAAAATTCAGTAACTCTTCATCAATGTTCATAAAAGAATCCTCTCTAACCTATTAAATAATAAACAATTCTAATATTACCTCACGAAATCAAAGCCCATTTGCTTTGATATTTTTCTTAAGTGAATTACAGCAAAATTTGAGGTTAATCCTACAAAAATCCCCGTACCTACACCTGCTATAGTTATAATAGGAAGGTACAGCATTACCCCAAAAGTATGAACTATCAATGCCGCTACTATTAGTTGTCCAATATTATGAAATACAGCTCCCGCTGAGCTGACCCCAATAATGCTGACATGGTGTTTTCCTAGTTTTTTTACTACAACCATGGCTAAATAACTAAGAATTGCCCCTCCTAGACTGTACATTAACCTAGATATACTTCCACCAAACATTACAGATAAAAGTATTCTAAGAAACAACACTAAAAAGGCTTCTTTATAATCCAAAGTATACAAAGCGATAACAGTAATTATATTAGCTAATCCAAGCTTTGCTCCTGGTGTTATAAAAGGAACTGGAATCATATTCTCGAATATATGTAACACCAATGACATAGCTACTAATAAAGATATATAAGTCATTTTTCTAGCACTTTTCATCTAATCACCTCAACGTGAAATAAAATCTTCTTTATCTTCGGTATTCTTACTACCTCTTATCTCAATAACTACTCTATGAGGAAGGCACACAACCCTCTCTCCGCTTCTATTTACTAGTCCAGGTAGTGTACAAATCTTATCTGGACAATCTGCATCTATTACCCCAATTTTATTTCCTTCAACTTTGATTATGTTATAACCATCTTTTGTATTTACAGTAAACTCCTTTGTGGTAGTATTGTTATCTAATCTTATTCTCTGTTGTTCCTTTCCATCTACGGAAATTATTGCGTACACTTCTCCATTATTGGAAGACTCCCCATAGATAAAAATTCCATAAGGTATAAAGGATATTAAAACTAAAAGCACAATAATTATTACATCCCATTTTTTTATTATTTTCATCATATCATCCATTCTAGCTATAATTTTAGCACAATTATTATTTAATTCTTATATCACATAACTAACGTATATAATATTCCATATTTTAATGTGAATTTATATTAACAAGTTAATAGTTATCTTGCCCATTGTAATTCTTACGCTAGCTACTATTTGTAGTTTAATCATATAATAATTCCTAAACACATTAATTAGTATAACATAAAATATTCTTATAGTATTCACTTTCATGAAGGATTTTATAGCAACAATCCCTTACTCCTACGGTTTGTATTTACATGTCGAAATGAAACTCTTATAATATTTTTATTATAGATTATTCTTTAATATTATCTTAGAAAGACAATTTTGCTTTTATCAATAAACAGTTATAATTTATTTTCTTTTTAAGTACATACTAAAAATATTATTTTCTATACAATAGGAGGATGAAATGAAAACTTTAAAATCCATTCTTGTATTTATGTTATGTTGTACTCTGTCTCTCTCTTTAATTGGGTGCACATCTAATGAAAAAACCGAACCTACACAACCTTTAACTAAAACAGAAGTTATTATCGGTACAGTTTGTACTATAAGCTTATATGATATTAAAGATGTAGCAATTCTTGATAAGGCCTTCACCAGACTTAAGGAGCTAGAAGATATTTTAAGCATTAACAAACTTGGCACTGAACTTGATAAGGTTAACAATATGTCTGGAAAAGAACCTGTAAAAGTTACTAATGATACTTTTACAGTGGTAGCTCAGGGATTAAAATATTCAAAGCTTTCTGGAGGTGCTTTAGACATTACTGTAGGTCCTCTAGTAAAACTATGGGGAATTGGAACTGATGCTGCAAAAGTTCCCTCTGAAGAAGAAATTAAAGAAAAGCTTTCCCTAATTAATTATAACGATATAGTTTTAGATGAAACTAATAAAACAATATTTTTAAAAAGAGAAAATATGATAATTGATTTGGGAGCCATAGCAAAAGGTTATGCTGCTGATGAAGTTGCTAAAATTCTTACAGAAAACAATGTAAAAAGTGCCATAATAGACCTTGGTGGAAACATATTTGCCTTAGGTTCTAAACTAGATGGCTCTAATTGGAAGATTGGGGTTCAAGATCCTGAAGATGCTAGAGGTGCAAGTATTGGCTATATAGAAGTTGTTAATAAGTCTATAGTTACCTCTGGTATATACGAAAGATATTTTGAGTCTAATGGCAAAAAATATCACCATATATTAAATCCTAAAACTGGCTACCCTTATGAAAATGAAATACTAGGTGTATCCATATTATCAGATAAATCCATTGATGGTGACTCACTATCTACAACTTTATTTGCTCTAGGTATTGAAAAGGGGTTAGAATTTGTAAATTCACAACCTGGGGTAGAGGCTATATTTGTGTCAAAAGATTATAATCTTTACCTTACTGAAGGTTTAAAGAACAACTTTCATCTTACTTCAACTAAGTATAAAATAAAAATTTAAAACTTATCATGAACTATTATTAAAATAATTTTTGTCAAATCCTTCTTTAGAATTAAATAATTATGTTTTATGGAGATTATTATCACTTATGCCTAAGTGTAAGAATTAACCAAAATAAATTTATTTTTAAAAAAATCCTTCTAAATTATTCTCAATTAAAATCAGTAGAATAATTTAAGAAGGATTTTTTATAACTCATATTTCGCATAACTATTTTTGGTAATTTTGTAGTTTATTTTTGTAATAAATGTATAGTTATTACTGGATTTAAAGTTATTATAAAGTAATTTATATACATTATTCCATGGATAAAATGGATATATGACCCAAGTTATATATAAAATTACAATTAATCAACTTTTTACAAAGTAACAAAATTACTATATTACAACTTCTTATCTAAAATAGCATACTATTGTTAAAAGTTCAGCGGAATATGAGTTATAATAAAAATAAAGTTAACTAAAATTGAAATTCAACTTATATATTTTATCTTACTCCATAGCACTTACCATTGCTATAAATAATGTTATGTGAAATTTGAAGCTTATATTTATTTAGTTCAATTTGTATAAAACTTAATAAAAGCCCCATTTCCTCATTACTGTTTTTTAATTCCTGGTAATAGAGACTAACTTTATCGTAGTTTTTTTGTATAACTTCTACATCTCCTCTAGTGAACTTCACAATTTCTTCTAATAACCCTTGAATTTCTTGTTGAAGAACTGTACATAACTGTTCTAAGTTTTTGAAAATATTCTCTATTAACCTACCAATTATATCTAGCTTTGTTTCAATAATAGTAGTTTTAATCCTACTTCTTAAGCTCTCTATCTTATCTTCTGGTTTTTTAAATAGAGTTTTTGCACTATAAGCTACATTCTGCATTAATTTTTCTTGTGGAAGAAGGCTTATATCATAATCCATTCCACTTAAAAACTCATCATAATGATTTTTAAAAGTTTCCAAAATCTCCTCTGCTGTTTTAGTTGCTACAGGTGAGAGCTCTTGACTAAATCCTTGAAAAACTACTTCCACATTTTTTCTATTTTCTTCAATGGCTTTAACTACTTCCATATGTTCTAAATAAATATTTTTATACTTTGATAAGTATACATTAAATTGCTCCCATAGGAGGCTTTTTAAATTTTCTTCACACCACTTTACTATAACTTCTTTAAATTTATCTTCAGCTAAACTTTTCATAGTCTTTATATCATCTAGCTCATCAATTATACTTAGGTTTTTTTCTAATAAATCTGGCAAAGCGATATTCATTTTATTCTGTGCATACTCTTTTAAGAACTCTAAATCATTTTTAATCTTTTCATTAAACTCTTTTAAATCAGTGGTAATTCCAGTTTCAATAGTTTTACTCTCGTAAATACCTTCTTCCATTACCTTTAATTTATTACTTATTATCTCTTCCTCTCCCGCCATATTTGAGTTAATACCTAAAATATTCTCATCCATGGAATTGTAGAAATTATTAAAACTAGCTTTAATATCTCCTTCTACTTTAGTGCTAGAATTTTTCTTATTAAAATTTAATGATATACCTTTCTCTTGGTTTTCATATTGTTCTATAGAATAATCTAACTTTTCTTGAAGGTATGCCCAAGGATATTCCTTAATTTTTTCCTTTTCTAAAATTATATTATTAAGACTTTCCTCTTTATATAAGCTAATAATCTCTCCTATATCATTTTTATCTTTACTATCTTCTAGCATAAAACTTAACCTGGTGGCACTTTCAAAGGTAGCCTCGTAACTTTTGTTGTTAAAGGCTGCATTCATTAAGAAGAAGGTGAAGTCAAAATCATAAAGCCTTAACTCTTTGTTTTCATACCTATGAAGCTTAACATGATTAAATATTTTATCCACAATGTCCACACAGTATGGGAAGTGAGAAAAATCTGATGTTTTATAGTTAACCTTTTCTATTGCTTTCTTTAAATATTTTACAAGTATGTTTAAGGCAGTATCCCACTCATCTATAGCTTCATAAAGTTTTACAGTAAGCTGTCCCCACTGACTTAACTTTAAATTCCATAGAATTAAATCCATAAAACTAATAACTCTTTCTACACATTGAATATTGAACCTCTCATGCTTTTCACACAATTCCTTAACCAGTTCAATCCATTGGTCTTCTTCACTTCTTTTATATTCATTGATAGCAATTTCTAAGGCATTATAATAATCATTGCATTGCTTTAAAAACTTTACAGCGTCTATATTAATTCCCTCGTACTCTGGATATACCTTTAAAATATTTCTTGAGGACTCATATGCCTTATCACACAAATTAAACTCCTTGGCTTTTAAGTATATGCCATAGTTTTTTTGAAGATAAAGAAATTCTCCTTCACTAACAATCCCCTCATACTCCTCTATTGCTGTAACCTCTTCATTCATATCAGCTAAATTCTTTTTCGCCCACATCATTAGCTCAAAAAAACTCACATCGTCTTTTTCAATCATTAAAGAATGTGCATATCTATTTCCTGATTTTAACGTCTCCTGCAATATATCAATAGCTTTAGCAAAATACTCCTTAGCTAATTCCTGCTTCTTCTCATGAAAATATAATTCCCCTAATGAATAATACGCTACCACTAAGTTTTTAAAATCAGTATATTCTAATTTAATTAAAGCCTTATAATCTTCTTTTTCTATAAGCTTCTTGAAATAATCTTCTGCTTCCTTGTCATCAATTTCAGATTTATATAAATACTTAAGACTCCACTTATAATAATTTTTTAAAGCTAATGATGGTTCACAACTTATTTTTTTATCACCCACACTAAGATATAGATTAAATTTCTCCATATCTTCTCTGCACTGAATTAAAAAGTTTATTTGTTGAGTTAATATCACCACTAACCCTCCTTCCTATATACTTACAACATGTACTATATACTTCTAATTATATTAAATTACTAGTATAAAGTATATAAAAAGTATGGTTAAAACCTAAAAAAGGAAGCGAACTCGAAGTTCGCTCCCTTTTAAGTTTTATACTGATTATTTTACTCTTACTCCATCAGCGTTAATTTTATACCCATCGATTTTAGTATTTTTAGCCATATCTCCACCTTCATAGAAATAGTACCAGTATCCACCAATATTTGTCCATCCAGTTGCCATATCTCCACCTTTATGAAGGTAATACCAATAACCATTAAGGTTTATCCAACCTTGAGCCATATCCCCGCCTTCATATAAGTAGTACCAGTGTCCATTAACTTGTTTCCAGCCTGTTGCCATAGTTCCATCTGCGTTAAAGTAATACCAATAGCTGTTTATTAATCTCCAGCCATTTTTAACTTCATTTCCAGCCTCATCATAGTACTTCCATGTACCATTAGCTTGCTTTGCCCAACCCTTAAACTCTTTAACTGTAAGAGTTCTAACTGTAGTATGTCCATAAGCATCTGTAACTTTTAATTCAATAGTGTCACCCACTTTTACATCAACTTTTTCACTAAAAGTTCTTGCATTATGTCCAACTACATCAACATTATTTGTATCTAATATAACTTTTCCATTTATAGAGAACTTATAACCCATGGTGTTATCTGAAACTTCTCCATTTAATGTTACATTAGCTTCACCCTTTTTAATGTAAATATCATTTTCCACAACATTTGCCATATCAAGAGTAATCATTGGATCAACAGTATCACATTCTGCCTTAATAGCATACTCTGTTACTTTTCCAGCCATATCTTCAAGGTAGAAAGTAATACGGTTAATTCCTTCACTTAGCTTAACTTCATGGCTAAAGGTTAGGTCTTTGTTTATAATTACATCTTTACCATTTAACTTAAATGCCTTTGGCTGTTTAGTTAACCTACCAGTAAATTCATAATTTTGTGACTCAGTTACTGATAATGATGAACCATCAAATCCATCAAATACAACTTTTGTTTCATTAGTTTCAGCATACTTAGTTGCATGTCCCATATTATAAGCTATATCCATAGCTCCAACTGAGATGCTTTCATAACCTTTTTCTAATGCAATATCTATGCTATAAGTCTTAGTCTTCTCATCATAAGAAACCTTATCGTCATCAACATCAATTAACTCACCATTAACAGCTATAGCATAACCCTCTTGTAAAACCTTTGATCCTTGATCTTCTGCTTTCCATTGAACATTATATATATTTCCATCTTTCTTAGCTACATTTATAATTTCAACAGTTGGTGCTGTTAAGTCTACCTTAACAGGCACTTTAAAGCTTTGTGGTTTTGCATTTACTAAATCTACAGATGATCTAATATCAATTGTGTATTGACCTTCTTTTACTACCTCATACTTTCCAGTTGATTTATTAAAGATTGTACCATCCCAAGAAAGTCCTGTAAAACCAGATACCTTTTTACCTGAGCCATTTGAAGCATTATATACTTTTCTTCTAATATTTGATTGTTTCGCTACTTGTCCAAGTTCTTTTCCATCCTTATCTAGTACCACAACTTCTGTATGCTTAGCATTTCTTAAGTGGTATAGATATGGAATTATTTGATCTCCAGCCTCGTCTTTATTAGGTGAAATTACTATATCATTTGGATTTATTATAACATTTCCATCTTCATCCTTACCTTCATAACCAAGGTAATTATTTTTATCCCCCACCATTGTTGTCATAAAGGATTGTGGTAATGTTTCATTATGATCTTGTGGCTTAAAGTTTGGATCATTAAAGTTCCATACTGGTACGTTGATGATCTCTTCCTTACTCCAATCTCCATAGTATCCAATGTATGGCATTACTAAACTTGGAGCACCTGTAGCTTCAAACTTAATAAATCCTTCTATAAATCTTTCAAGCTCTACTTTATCAGTGACATTTAATGTAACCTTAATTGTTGTCTTACCTTTAGCTGGTACTTTAATCTCATTATTACTGAATTTAACATTAGCTTGATCTTCAGCTAATTGAACATCGTAGTGCATTTTAGATGAGGTAGTTAATTTAGCATCTGTTAAAACTCCACCTAAATGTGAAACTTTATAAGCTACTTCTTTATCTCCTAAGTTCTCAAGCTGTAATTCGAACTCAGTAGTTTTTCCTATCTGTTTTAATGCTGTTACTGCATTACCATCTTTTTTATAAGTTAAAATAACACTGTTTTCTATAGCATTTTTAATTTGCATCATTCCAGCACCTTGTCTTCTTGGTGAATAAGGTGTATCTGGATGCTCTTTATCCATTCTTACTTGAGCAGTGTTAATTGCTGTAAATCTAGCAAGTCTACTTAAATCTCTACCCTTAATATTTGGATTGTTTTTTCTGATTCCTTGAATTATAAGCGCTTGTCCACCAGTTGCATGTGGTGCTGCCATTGATGTACCACTCATAGTTTCATATTTATTATCATTTACTGTGGAGTAAATATCTCCCCCTGGTGCAGATATTTCTGGTTTAAACTCTAGATTTGGAGCTGTTCCCCAAGATGTACTATCATCGAAGTCTCCGGCATCTGCATTAGCTTCTGAAACTGTTTCATTTCCAAATACTAATGCAACCTTTTTCTTAGCATCTAAAGCTTCTTTTATCTTTAATCCTGAACTACGTTTTATAAATACTCCAGGAATTTTTGCATCTGGATTTGCAATCATGCTGATATAAGACTCGCCACCAGCTGCATTGTTATAAACAATAACCCCTGCTGCCCCTGCTGCTTGAGCATTTACTTTTTTGTCAAGGAAGCCAATTTCTCCTCTTTCTATCAATGCAATCTTGCCTTTAATATCTTTTCCAGTAAAGTCTTCTACTTTACCTAATCCACAGTGTACAACTTCAAGCTGCTGATCAGCTTTAAATGCTACACTAACTGGAACATCTGATTGAGTGTATCCAAACATTCCACCCTTAGCACCATCAACATTTAAAGTTAATGCTGGCGAAGTTACATTGTTATTTTCAAAGTTAGCTACTTGAAGTGTATCCTTAGCCACTCCAGGTGAACCTACTACTCCAATATCCTTCATTGAGTCAAATTTATATGGTGCTGTAGAATACTGAGAGTTTCCTGCAGAAACTACTACTGATACTCCAGCATCAGTTGCTCTTTTTATAGCAATTTGCTCTGGATCTTCTGGATCCATAAAACCTGCATTTGATCCTAAGCTCATATTTATAACGTCAGCACCTAAAAGTACAGAGTCTTCGATAGCCGCAACTACATCATCTGTCCACGCCCCACTACTTAATGGTCCGTTAGAAAATACCTTCATTGCTAATAACTGTGCATCTGGTGCAACCCCATCAACAGCAGCACCTTTCTCAACTTCGCTATCTTCACCATTTGCTGCTGCTATACCTGCAACGTGCATTCCATGCATACTATCTGTAAGGTCTTTCGCAGTAATATTCTTATCAGCATAGTTATATCCAAATGGAACTTTATCACTTAAATATGTTCCTCTTCCTAATTCTTCAATTTTCTTTTCAACTGCAGATTTAGTTAACTTTGCTTTATCCTTACCATCCTGGTCAAGTCTCATATCTTTATGATTATGATCTATGCCTGTATCAATAATCGATATTAATGTTCCTTCCCCTTGATATTTATACTGCTCCCAAACCTCTTTAGCTTGGGTTAATTCCTTTGAGTAATTCATATCAACATAATAATTCTTTGCCTCAGTAACCTTTTTTACTCCTGGAATTTTCTCTAAGCTTTCTATTTCGCCCCTTTTAACTTCCATACTGAAGCCATTAATTAAGTTTCCGTAAGAGTGTCTAATTTTAGAGCCTTGTATTTTTTTAGCTTCAGTCATAACCTTTAACTGTGTTGATTTAACTGCATCCACTTGAGCCATAGTAGCTTTTCCGTTTTCAGCGGTATCCGCTGCTGCTGGAGCTTCTAGTTGAACTATTACTCTTACAACTTCACTTGGATCTTCTGCTTTCACATTAGCATTATCATCCTTAACTTCTTCTTTTTGAGGTACACCTGCAAATTTATCATTACTTGCCACATTGCTTTCTATGTTTTTATAAATAGCCTCTTTTAGTACCTTCTCTAATGAATCCTCAGCCTTAGCTTGTCTAGCTTGTACACTTGTTACCATGGTAGACGCAGCAATTAAGCACACCAAAGTTTTTGACATACCTTTTCTAAAAGTGTCTTTCATTTCTTAACCCCCCTATTTAAACATTCATTTAATTCGGAATTTTAATATTAATTAAAACTCAACTTGCAATAAATTATAATATTACACTTCATTATTTTCAAGAAAATCAATTCATATTTTTTTTACATTTTTCTCATTTTATGAACTTTTTTTTGATAATTTCAATGTATTTTATGATAGTTTTAATGAAAACTTCAATATTATATGATTTATTTTAGAACTTTAATCACATTAACTAAAGATAAATATTAATATTTTCATTAGAGCAATGTCTCTTCCTCTTTACATATTTTATAAATTTAATGCAAGAATTATCACTCTATAATTTCAACTTTTATTTTAAATATAATTTAAATATTAAAATAAAAATAAAAATCAGAATTCCTCCTATTATTTCAATCGTTGGAACTGTCAAGTCAATTTTTACTGACACTTTAAGGCCCTGCGACTTAGCTCTTGCTAAATCTACAGTGGATTTTATATCCATATCATTACTATCACTAAAAAGGATAATATCCTCTCTTTCAAAACAAATAAAGTCTTAATATTTTTTTCTCTAGGGGGGGTTTACAAAATCATTTTTTATCATATAATATAATTATAGAAATCAGAGTAATTAACTAAGAATTAAATGCATTGAAAAAGGAAAGTAATATAAATATAGGTTACAGAGAGGAAACGGTGGTGTGAAGTTTCTACTGAGGATTTATATGAAGTGCCCTTTGGAGCAGAAGTCTGAAGATTTAGTAAGGCTATCCAGGTTCGCCTGTTACAGCGATAAGGTATTTTTGTACCTGAATGAGGTGGGATATTTTATATCTAATTAGGGTGGAACCGCGAATGCATACATAGCTTCGTCTCTATATATTATAGAGACGAGGCTTTTTTATTTATTATTCTGGTTATACTAACTTTATATTATATGAAAATTTAAGCGCTTAAATTTAAAGTTATATTATACAGTTAAAATTTACATTAATAATTAAGAAACTTAGAAGTTTATTATATATTTAATGTTACCCATTTAATTTTCAGATTAGTAAGGCTTAATTTTACTTTGAATTGAAATATACTCAATAGAATCCAATATTGTATTAAGTTTGAAAATTTTTGTATTTAGATTAAGGAGGAAAGAAAATGTTATATAATAATGTGTTAGAAATGATAGGAAATACCCCAATAATAAAATTGAACAATATAGTAAGTAATGAAATGGCAGAGGTTTACGTAAAACTTGAAAAATACAATCCTGCAGGAAGCGTTAAGGATAGAGCTGCTATGGGAATGGTAGAGGAAGCAGAACGCTTAGGTCTTTTAAAACCAAATAGTGTAATTGTAGAACCTACAAGCGGTAATACTGGGATTGCTCTTGCCATGATTGGAAAATTAAAAGGTTATAAAGTTATTATTGTAATGCCAGATACTATGAGCATGGAAAGAAGAAATATGATTAAAGCTTATGGAGCGGAACTGGTTTTAACAGAAGGTGCTAAGGGTATGAAGGGTGCTATAGAAAAAGCTAAAGAAATTGCTGTAGATGATACATTTTTTATACCTCAACAATTTGTGAATGTAGCAAATCCTGAAAAACACTACGCAACTACTGCTGAGGAAATTTTAAAGGATATTCCAGATTTAGATGCTTTTGTTGCTGGGGTTGGTACTGCTGGTACTATAACTGGAGTTGGAAGAAAATTAAAAGAAATGAAAAATTCAATAATTGTGAATGCTGTTGAGCCAGAAAAATCCCCTATTTTATCTGGAGGAACTCACTCTCCACACAAAATACAAGGAATTGGTGCTGGTTTTATCCCTGAAAACTACAATAAGGAAATAGTTGATAAAATATCACAAGTAAGTGATGAAAATGCTTTTGATACTGCAAGACTACTTGCAAAAAATGAAGGAATTTTAGTAGGTATTTCCTCTGGAGCCGCTGTTTCTGCCGCTCTAGCTCTTGCTATGGAGTTAGGAAAAGATAAAAAAATACTTGTTATAGCACCAGATAGTGGTGAAAAATATTTATCCATGGGTCTTTTTCAATAATATTTAGGTTGTGGTGATATGTTCAATAGACTTAAAGAAGATATAGATAATATAATGCACAAAGATCCTGCAATTAAGAGTGTAATGGAGGTAATTCTATACCCTTCAATGCACGCCTTGCTTTTCCACAAGGTTTCTCATAAACTATACAAGGCAAAACTGTACTTCTTAGCTCGATTAATTTCTCAAATATCACGTTTTCTTACAGGCATAGAAATTCATCCTGGAGCCTTAATTGGGAGAAGAGTATTTATAGACCACGGCATGGGAGTTGTAATTGGCGAAACCGCTGAAATTGGGGACAATGTTACAATTTATCATGGTGTTACTTTAGGTGGAGTTGGAACAGAACAAGGCAAGCGCCATCCTTCCATTGGAGATAATGTTATAATAGGTGCAGGTGCTAAAATTCTTGGTCCTATTGAAATTGGTGAAAATTCAAAAATTGGAGCTAATTCTGTAGTTTTAAAGTCTGTTCCAAAGAATAAAACTGTAGTTGGTATCCCAGGCAAAATTTTAGAGGATATTATTTGATCATTTCTATAAAATAAAAGTTAAGGATTTAGTATGAGGCTTTTATATAATACTAAATCCTTATTTTATCTTGCTATTAATCTATATTGAGTATTTCTCAAGTTGAAACATAAATCACTTCGGTTATGACATAACTGAATAAAATAGTATTTATATATTAGTTAACAGGCAGTAGTAAAAATATAATAATTATTGACAAAACTCAAGGAATTATCTACATTTTCTACCTATTACTTCTTATCTCTTCATACCATTCTTAGAAAGTGAATAATCATAAATTGAATCTATATAGTAAAAAATCTATGATGAAATTAACTATTTTCACTTTCTTTAAATTTAGTCATATATGTCCGAAAACTCTAATATAACTTTGTTTTTCAATTCGGTATTAGTACTCTCTTCTGGTAATAATCCTTCATCTTCAATAATCTTCACTGGTAATTCTACAATAAAAGTAGCTCCCTTTCCCTCTTCACTGTATAAGTTTATTGTCCCTCTATGCAAAAGTACCAAAGCTTTCACTAAAGATAAACCTATACCACTACCTTCACTATTTCTTGAAAGAGAGGTGTCCACTTGGGCAAATCTATCAAATATTATTTCTTGCTTATCCTTTGGAATTCCTATGCCATTATCCTTAACTATAATCTTTACTGTTTTATCCTCATCAATAAATTCTACAAATATATTACCTCCCTTAGGGGTAAACTTTACTGCATTAGATAACAAATTAAGCATTATTCTCTCCATTTTTTGCACATCTACAGCCATTATTTTTTCTTCCACATTTGTATCAAAGATGAGATTAATAGAGTGATCTTCTATATAATCTGCTACAGACAGGGTTATATCTTCAATTATTTCAACAATATTTTTATTCTTTAATTGCAATTCATAAAAATCTGATTCAATTCTTGTTATATCAATTATATTATTGACTAGTCTCAAAAGCCTATATCCATTCTGTTTTATGTAGGTTATTTTCTTTCTAGAATTTTCATCCTGAAATATAACTTTTCCTTGATTTATATACATATCTAGTAACTGTACTGAGCTTAATATTACATTTAGTGGAGTTCTTAATTCATGGGAAATGTTAGAAAAAAATTCAGTTTTCAATTTATCATACTTTAAAACTTCATTATAAGTTTTCCTATCATTTTCTCCTCTTTTCCTCAGATATATGGTATAAAATATTATTATCAAAATTACTATTATTAAAATATTCATTACTAATATTATTTTACCCTTCCCACCAGCAATAACCATCATTTCATATTCACCTTTATTTATGATTATGCTGTTCTGGGGAATCTCACTAATAGCAACTCCATACTTCTTCATTTGTTCATAATCAAACATATAAGTTCCAGGGGGTTCCTCCATAATAGGTATGTTTTTTATTGCTTCTCCCCTAAAAATCCTTATAGCAATCTCTCCTGCGGTTTTACCGTGTTCCTCACCTAAATCCATCTTTCCACCCAAAACCCCTTGTGATAAATAGTTTTGGGATTTTGAAAATAGAGGATAAGGACTTATTCCCTTCAATTTCTCCACTGCTTCCCTAGGCAGAGATTCCTTTTCAGCCCCATCTGAAAAAACTCCTATTATTAAGTTTGCAAATGGTCTAGGGGTATTTGAGACTTTTTCAACAATATCTTCTATTCTAGTCCCCTCTATGTAATTAAACTGTACATCATAATAGTAAGGTTGAAGCTTTTCCAGTCTTTTCTTAGTATTTTTTGAGTAAACAGTATCATCTAAAATAAAATTTATGATTTTAATTTCAGGATAAAGCTTTTTTATAAGGTCTATATTCAATCTTTCATCTGCATTGTCAGAAAGTCCTGTAAAGTATCCTGCTTCTTCTGCGGTTAACTTTACCTCTTCATTTATTCCAATAAAAATCACAGGGGCTTCATTAAATACTGTATTATGATATTCTCTTGTGAAGTTCAATGCTTCGTCATTTAAAGCTACTACCAAATCAAACTTTTTTCCTTCATATTTTATTTTTAAAATATCACTTAATTCCTTTAGATATTCTTTAGAGTTATTATTTTTTATATCTAAATATTCAATTGTATATCTGGCGTTAAATTTTCCATTTAAATTCTTTTGAAGTCCCGAAATAATATTTTTCTCCCAAAGTTGTTCTCTATCATAGGAGTTAATTATAAGAATTTCATGTAACTTTTCTTTTTTCATAGGTTGCCCATAAACTGTTATATTAGAAATCACTGATAAAATAACAACTAATAGAAAAATTAAAACTTTACTTCTATATCTCATAATAACCTCCTTTACTTATTTCTTTATACTTAACTTCTAAACGATTTTATTCTATTCTAACCTTCACTAACTATAAATTTGCTCATACATAAAACACCCTCATAATAATTATTCATATTATAAGGGTGTTTTATGTATTAATTTTATAGCAATATATCTTCAATCTAAAATATATTATTTTTTATTCATTTCCTTAGATTTTTCCATGCAATTTACCATTGCTTCAATTACTGCACTTCTAAATCCTTTCTCTTCTAGGGTTCTAACAGCCTCAATGGTTGTACCTCCAGGCGAACATACCATATCCTTTAATTCTCCAGGGTGTTTACCTGTTTCTAAAACCATTTTAGCAGCTCCTAATACTGCTTGAGCAGCAAATTTATAAGCTTTATCCCTAGCCATACCTGCAAGTACAGCTCCATCAGCTAGAGCTTCTATATACATAAAGGTATATGCCGGTGAGGACCCGCTAACACCTATTACGCTTTCAATTAGATACTCGGGTAGTATTTCTGCCTTCCCAAAGCTCTCAAAAATAGATTTAACCTCGGTAAGTTCCTCCTCTGAAACCTTTTCATTGGCACAAAGCGAACTCATACCTTCATTAACTAGCGCAGGAGTATTAGGCATAGTTCTTACAATCTTACACTGCTCACCTATAACAGCTTCTACACTTTTTATAGTTTTTCCTGCTGCAATGGTAACAATAATTTTATCTTTAGTAATACGCTTCTTAATTTTCTCTAGCACTAAATCATATATGTTGGGTTTTACTGCTATGAATAGTATATCTGAATTCGTTGTTACTTCTTCCTCACTTTTTAAAGTTTCCACAGCAAATTCTGTATTTAAAGCTTTTAGCTTATTCTCATCTAAGTCATATACGAACACATTACTAGCTGGAACAAGCTTAGAATTTATTATACCTCCGATCATAGCTTTTCCCATATTTCCAGTGCCTATAAAGCCAATTCTTTTGTTCATAAGATCCTCCTAATTATTTAGTATCATTTAAATGGTTAGGAATGCTCACAATTAATATCTTAGTAATTTTATTCGTATAATTAGTAAAATTATGACATACTTTAGAATCAATATGGGCACAATCACCAGGATATAAGTTTTGTCTCTCATTATTAATAAATAAAGTTAGAATACCTTCTAACACATAGATAAATTCTTCTCCTTCATGATGAAAAGAAGATAATTCCTCATCGCTAGAGTTAGGTAATATTTCTATAAGCCTAGGTAACATAGTTTTATCGTTTATGCTATTTGACAAAACATAATTTACATATAAGCAGTTATCTATGTTATATACTTCCCTTTCATAGCTTCTTTGAATAACTCTTTCTTTTCTCTTAGCGCTTGAAAAGAAATAAGAAAGTTCCACCTCAAGAGCCTCTGCTATACTCAAAAGTGAATCCGTAGCAATACTAGTAAGCCCTCTTTCAAGTTGAGAAAGAAATCCTGTAGATAAATTAGTTTTTTCGCTTAACTCTTTTAGAGTCATTTTTTTTTGGGTTCTTAATTCTTTAACTTTACTTCCAATAACTTTATTCAATGTATCTCCACCTCTTTAGCTGTATGATTATTTTAAACTTATTTAATTTAAGTTATAAGGATTATGTTTATTATATGCTTTTGATAAAACCTCAATCTCTAAATAAGTATTTTCTACATATATTACTGTATACTTTATAAATCTATATTAATTATTATATATAATAAACCTTTAATATAATAATTATTACCTAAAAGTATATAAATTGTCTATATAATATTTACATTTAAGTTTATTAACATTTTTAACTTAATGTTAAAAGAATAAATAAAAACTAAAAAACATTTCAAGTTTAATTTTATAAGTAAATCCTCTCTTCACTTAGATTATGCAGTTCTAAAGAGGTTTCTCTATATAGCAAAGCCATGTATAATAGATCAATTTAATCTCTATTTATACATGGCTTTCGCATTATTGAAGACTTTTATACATTATGCAATAAATCTTTTTGATATTGGAATTTTAAATTAATAACTTATAACTATTTTATCCTAATGCTACATCTAAAACCATCATCACAACAAAGCCCATTATAGTAGCTATAGTTGCTAAATCTGTGTTCCCGCCCAACTGCGACTCTGGGATTAATTCTTCTATTACAACAAAAATCATAGCTCCTGCTGCAAATGAAAGAGCATAAGGTAGTAAGGATCTCATAGCCATTACTGCTACTACTCCTAATACTCCAGCTATTGGTTCTACAATACCTGATGCTTGCCCATAAACAAAACTTTTTAGCCTTGAAAATCCTTCTCTTCTTAAAGGTAAAGATACCGCTGCCCCCTCTGGAAAATTTTGAATTCCAATTCCTATAGCTAAAGCTACAGCACTAGCTATACTTGCAGTTGGAAGCCCTGCAGCTACAGCACCAAAAGCTACACCCACTGCTAATCCTTCTGGAATATTATGAAGAGTTATTGCTAGAACTAGTAAAACACTTCTTTTCCAGCTGGTTTTTATCCCCTCAGCTTCTTCTGTTTTAAACCCTACATGTAAATGAGGAAGAATTCTATCCACTGTAAGCAAAAATATTCCTCCACCGATAAATCCTACAGCAGGTGGAAGCCATACTATTCCTCCTGCCTCACTAGCCATTTCGATAGCTGGTGCTAAAAGGGACCAAAAGCTTGCTGCAATCATAACTCCTGCTGCAAACCCCATCATTGCGTCTAAAAGCTTTTTATTTATATTCTTGAAGAAAAATACCAGTGCCGCACCTGCTGCTGTAACCCCCCAAGTAAATAAAGTTGCAAGTAATGCCTGAAATATAGGATTCAGGCTTAAAAACCACTCCATAAAACCACCTCTTTTTATTATCCTAGGTATGAATTTAATGAAACAAATTATCCATTAGTCATCTGAAAATAAGTCATAACTCAAAATAGCCAGTCATACTGCTTTATTTATTTTTTAAGTTACCTTAATCTAACTTTTAGTGAAATTGTCACTACTATATCCTATTCAAAATTTATAAAGTGGTTATTATTTTTTATTTATCTTGTTTAGACTTTATGTTCAAATAATGTTAAAATATATGTATAAACATATTTTAGTATCTGAATAATTCTTATCAACTATAAAATCTAAAACTTATTACATGGGAGCATACAATTATGAAATACTTATTTATAATAAACCCTGTTGCAGGTAAAGGTAGAGGATTAGAATATATTAGTAAAATTGAAGAATACTTTAAGAATAAAGATGCAGAGTTTCATATAAAATTAACACAATATAAGGATCATGGTGAGGAAATTGTAAAAGAGTTCTGTTCTAATGGCATTTACCATGTATTTGCTATTGGCGGTGATGGTACTGTAAATGAAGTTCTAAACGGTTTAGTTGGTACTAGTAGCTTCCTTTCTATTATTCCTTGTGGTACTGGGAATGACTTTGTTAAAACTCTCTATGAAAATGTGAAACTTGAAGATTATCTTCATTCGCTAATAAATGGAATATCTTGTTCTATTGACTTAGCTTCAGTGAATGGGCGATACTATCTTAATATCTCTTCTGTTGGCTTTGATGCTGAAGTAGCTTATAATGCTAGAAAATTTAAATACAATAAATATTTCCCTAATAGCCTTTCTTATTTAACTAGCATTTTTTATACTGCTTTTAACTTCAAGTCAATGGACTTAAAAATTTTAGTAGACAATAATCATATAACCCAAAAAACCTTTCTTTTTGCAGTATCCAATGGTAAATGCTACGGTGGTGGAGTATTTATCACTCCCGAGGCAAATATTATTGATGGAAGCCTAGATATATGCAGTGTGAAAAAGGTTACTATTTTGAAGCTACTGATATCTTTAAAAAAGGCTTTTGATGGGAATATTAAAGATATCAAAGAGGTTTCTTATCACAACTGCAAAAAAGCTATTATATCTTCTCCAAAAGAGTTTGCATTAAACGTAGATGGAGAACTTCTTAGAACAAATCATGCTGAGTTTTCCGTAATTCATAAGGGATTAAATGTAATATTGCCACAAGAAAGTTTACTCTGGAATTCTTCTTTAGAAGATGCTATTAACTTATAGTTCTTTAAGCTCTTGGTTCTTACCAAGAGCTTTATTTTCTCTAAGGTATTTGAAAATAAATAACAAGTCAAAGATGTGAAGGATATTTTTAGTTCATAAGCAAGCTTATGTTCATAAGCAGGCTTATGTTCACAAGCAAGCTTGTGCGACAAGGAAACAGGTTTCGCAGATAGTAGAGCTATCTAAAGGTTCTGTTGACGCAGTATAACTCAAACTAGACAAACATACTAACTTATTTATTTTTTTGAAAATGCCTAAATCTATTAGATTACCTTATAAGAAGCTGATAACTTGCAAATAATAGTAAATAAGCTTACAATATAACAATAACTAAAGGACAAGGTAATAAATATGAATAAAAAAACATTTGAAGATTTTAATTTAAATCCCAATATTATAAAGTCTGTAAAACTACTTGGCTATGAGAACCCTTCCCCTGTTCAAAGTGAAGTAATTCCTACTGCACTAAAGGGGCAAGATGTAATTGTTAAGGCTCAAACCGGAAGTGGTAAAACTGCCGCCTTTGCAATTCCTATCTTGGAAAACTTAGAGATAGAAAAAAATGCAGTTCAAGCTCTTGTGCTTACTCCAACTAGAGAGCTTGCAGTTCAAGTTACTGAAAATTTCTCTACCCTAGGTTTATATAAAAGAATTAATGCAGTTTCAATCTATGGAAAACAGCCAATAAGCATACAAAAAACCAAGCTATCTCAAAGAGTCCATGTAGTAGTTGGTACCCCTGGGCGAACTATGGATCATATAACTAAAGGAACCCTAAACCTAGAACAAGTACGCTACCTAGTGATAGACGAGGCTGATGAAATGCTAAATATGGGTTTTATAGAACAGGTAGAGGACATAATTAAAAAAGTTCCTAAAGCTAGGCAGACTCTAATGTTTTCTGCCACCTTATCAGAAGAAATTCAAAAACATATAGTAAGGTACATGAAAAATCCAGAGGTTATTGAAATTACGCCTGATAAACTAACAGTAGAAAAAATTAATCAACGTTGCTACTTTATAAATGAGATTGATAAATATAAACTACTAAAAGATTTAATTACTGTGGAGGCTATGGAAAAATGTATCCTCTTCTGCAGAACTAAGAAAAATGTAAGTGATTTAGCATCAAAAATGAGAGCTTCTAATTACTCTGTCACAGAAATTCATGGAGACATGGTTCAACAAGATAGACTCAGCGCTCTAAAAGCTTTCAAAGAGGGGGAATATTCCTTCATTGTAGCAACAGATGTGGCTTCAAGAGGTATAGATGTAACTGGAGTTAGCCACGTTATAAACTATGATATACCTTTAGAACTTGAGGCATATGTTCATAGAATCGGTAGGACTGGAAGAGCTGGAAACTTGGGTGAAGCAATAACTTTTGTAACTCCTTATGAAGAAAAGTTCCTAAAATCCATTGAAGAGTTTATTGGTATGGAAATCCCAAGAGCCACACCGCCTTCTAAGGAAGAAATAGAAAAAGCACCTCAAACTCAAGTAAGACCTATAATTAAAAAAACAAATACTTCACCTAAGGAAGTATTGAAGCTATACATAAATGCTGGAAAGAAAAAGAAAATTCGCAGAGGAGATATTGTAGGCGCTTTGATAAACAGCGGTAATATTCCCAGCGAATCCATAGGAGTAATTGAAGTATTTGATAATTATAGCCATGTAGATATTTTGAATGGTGATGGACCTAAACTTTTAAAAACCATGAAGGAATTAAACCTTAAGGGAAAACCTACAAAAATTCAAAGAGCAAGAAATAATTAAGCAAAGTATAAATAACATAAAGGCCCTGCACTAATAGAGAACTATTTCTTCTATTTATGCAGGGCTTTGCTCATATAAAATTGACGAATATTTATTTCATGATTCTCTTTTATTTTATATCTTCTTTAATCAAAGCCTTACACAAAGAGATAAAGCCTAGGATTATAATTATAATAAACGGAAAAGCTGCTACAATAGCCATAGCTTGCAACCCCTGCAAGCCACCTGAAAGTAAAAGTCCAACGGCTAACAATGCCTCAACTAGTCCCCAAAGCACCTTCTTTTTATTTGAAGGATTTAAATTACCTTTTGAAGTGAACATTGCCAAAACAAAGGTAGCTGAGTCTGCTGAGGTTATAAAGAATGTACAAAGTAAAACCATGGTTATAATTGATACTATACTGCTAAAAGGATAATAACTTATAATCTTAAAAAAAGCTGTCTCAGGAACCAACGCAATAGATTTTAAAGTTTCTACACTTATAACTCCTCTTATTCCAAGATTTGTACCTAAAGTACCAAAGATAGAAAACCATATAATAGAAGCTAAGGTAGGTGCTCCAATAACCCCCACTATAAATTGTCTTATAGTTCTCCCCTTAGAAATTCTCGCAATGAACATTCCTACAAAAGGTGTCCAGGATATCCACCAAGCCCAGTAAAATACAGTCCATTGACCTAGCCACTCTTTATGCTGTAACCCCTGTAGTTGCACACTTGTACCTGCGAAACTTTTAAAATAATTATAAGTTTGTTTTACTAAGTTTTCTAAAATTTGTCCAGTTGGTCCTATTATAAAGCATATGAGCATTATTCCAAAAGCTAAAAATAAATTTATATTGGATATAATACTAATACCTTTCCCTATACCACTAACTGCTGTAAAGATAAACATAGAAGTAACTACAGCTATAATAATCAATTGTACTCTTATATTTTCTGGTATATTAAAAATATAATTAAGCCCACTATTAATTTGCATAGTACCCATTCCTAAAGAAGTAGAAACCCCTGACACAGTTGCAAATACAGCAAGAAAGTCAATTGTTTTTCCTATTAATCCCTTTGATTTTTCCTCTCCTATAAGAGGAATAAAAATACTACTTATTAAAGCTGGTGTATTCTTTCTAAATTGAAAGTAAGCAATAGAAAGGCCTACAATACTATAACTTGCCCAAGGGTGAATTCCCCAATGCATAAAAGAAGTTATAAACGCAAAGTTTAGCGATTCCTCAGAGCCTGCTGTGATACTTCCTAAAGGAGATGTAAAGTGAAATATTGGTTCAGCAACGCCCCAAAATACTAATCCTATCCCCATTCCAGCACCAAATAGCATAGCAAACCAGCTACCAAAGGTATATTCAGGCTCACAATTTTCTGAGCCTAACTTTATATTTCCAAACTTGCTAAAGGCTATAATAAAAGAAAAAATAATAAAAAGATTCATAGATATCAAATAAGCTATTGCAAATTTGTCATTTATAAACTTCATCATAGTATTAAAAATAGTTCCAATTGTAAACTTACCTGTAGCACTAGCTAATAAAATTAAGACTACTAAAAATAAATATAAAAATAATAAAGCATTTCTTTTTAATAATTCCATTTTTACTTTATAAACTTCTGACTTTAAATATTTATTCATGTGTACAACTCCAACTTCTTAAATTATGGTTATAAACTTTCATAGTGAAGGATTAATTTATTCATTTTTCAAAAGTCATAAGGTAATTAAGATTAGATTCATACTTAACTTAATCCTTGATTTAGCTCCTATAGAAAAGCCATGTCACATTAACTATTACTCTCAACCAATAGTAAGGCGAATGTAAAGCAGAAATCCATACTTCTATAGCTTATATCTCTTACTCATCACTAAATTACTTTTCCCCATCATTTGCTAACTAAATCTCATTTACCCTTCTATTTTACACCATACTACCCTTAAGTTAATATAATTCTCATAATTATTTAAATTTAATTTATGCAATCATTTCAAACTCTATTTTACTGCAAGTAAAATCTATGTTAAATAATATTAAATACGTAAAAACCCTATTTTATTAAGATAGTAAATTGTGTTATAATAGACGCTATATATATTATGGGAAAAGGGGATAATTCTTATGACTAAGTCAGCAATAGAAAAAAAGGAAATGATGATTTCATTTGTTAATGCGACAAAAAAACTTATAGAAGAAGAAGGAATTGAGAATGTAACAGCTAGAAGAGTAGCTCAACTAACAGGGTATAATGTAGCTACTGCCTACAAATATTTTAACAACTTAAACCATGTAATCTTTTTTGCCAGCATGAAATATTATAATGATTATATTCATGATTTACCTAACTATATTAAAGAAACAAATTCTTCACTAATAAATTATTTAGAAATCTGGAGATGTTTCTCTATTCATGCCTTTAACAATCCAAAAATATTTAAATCTTTATTTCTTGACCAAAACCCTCATAGTGTACAGGATACAATGAAACAATACTATGAGCTTTATCCTGATGATTTTAGAGAATTGCCACAGGTGCTTCTTCCAATGTTAAGTAAGGATTGTATCGTAGACCGTGATATTGCTATTCTTAAAGTTTGTGTGGACGATGGTTATATAAGAAAAGAGGATTTAGAGATATTAAGTAAATCCATAGTTATTTTCTTTGAAGGTTTATTAATGAAGGTTACAAATAATATTGATGGTTATAATAAAGACCATGCTCTTGAAATTATTCTTACTTATATAAAAAATAACCTGCATTATTATAACTTAAAAGCTAAAAATATGCTTCCTGAGTTTGCAGAATTACAATAAAATTTACTCTTTGTATAATAGTTAATATTTACTTTATAAATAAACTATACCCTGTAATAAGATGTATTTAAAAATACACTTTATCACAGGGTATAGTATTTTATTTCTTCAATCTTTATTTTCTATTTAGGCATCTTCAAAAAATAATTAAGTCAATCTGCTCGTCTATTTTCTGCTATACTGCGTCAACAGAACCCTTTGATAGCCCCACTATCTGCGGAACCTGTTTCCTTGCCTGCACAAGCTTGCTTGTGAACACAAAATAGCCTTCACATCTTCGACTTATTATTTATTTTCAGATGCCTTACATTTTTATTATTGGTTGCTTCATTAATAATCTCTCCTACTTAATTTAGTAAATATGGCTTTAAAGTTCTCAGTGTATTCTTGAAATTTTAAACCTATCTATAAGTTCTTAACATATTCTTGGTAGCATTACTCCTTCTAACTCTCTAAGTACGTGCTTTCCACCATGACTATTTTCTAAAACAACCTTTTTATGCCCTTCTGTAACCTCTCCAATAATAGCAGCATTTTTGTATTTTTCATCCTTATTCAACTGCTGTACTATATCAATAGCCATAGGCCCATCTGCTATCAAAACCATTACTCCTTCTGATGCTAAATAATATGGATCTAATCCAATAATTCCATTTAAAGCTTTTACTTCCTTTCTAATAGGAATTTTATACTCTAAAATATTTAATCCTACACTATACTTTGAGGCAATTTCATTAAAACATTGTGCAACGCCTCCCCTAGTAGGATCCTTTAACAGTCTTATATATTCCCTGTAGTCCCAAAGCACAGAAATTAAGTCATTTAATGGTGCTACATCACTTTTTATATCACCAATAACTTCTAATCCATATCTACTACTTGCAATTGCTGTTCCATGTTCTGCAATATTTGAGGTTATAATTATTTTATCCCCTGATTTAATAATATCCTTCAAACTATGGGCAATGATTCCTATTCCTGAAGTATTAATGAAAACACCATCCACTTTATCCTTTTCTACTACTTTAGTGTCTCCTGTTACAATTGTAACCCCTGCTTCTTCTGAAGTTTTTTTAATTGAAGCAACTATTTCCTTTAAAGCTTTAAATGAAAAACCCTCTTCAATAATTAAACTTAAACTAATATACTTAGGAATTGAAAAGGAAGTGACTAGATCATTTACAGTACCAGAAATACAAAGTCTTCCTATATCTCCCCCGGGAAAAAACAGAGGATTTACTACAAAAGAATCAGTTGTGAAGGCTATACTTTGAGTTTCAAGGCTTAAAACTGCTGCATCCTTATCCTTAAGTAGGTTGTCATTAGAAAACTCCTTATAAAATAGTTCTTTTATCAACTGCTGAGTATGTTTTCCACCTTCACCATGGACTAAACTTATAGTATCCATACTTATCCGTTGCCAAACCCTTATAAAGCTTGTTTAATTCTCTGTTCAATGTATCCGATTTTACTAAAGCCAGCTTTTCATTTGATATAACACTCCGAGAACTTAAATTCCCATACAACGCATGGGACATATATAAGGTTACTATAACGTTGGCAACTTCCCCCCTTCTTATTTGTAAATTCTTATTATATTTTTATAAACTTGTACATTTTTTGTTATCTGCTAAAATCTCCTCATAACTAAATAACAAAACAAATACTGCTGAAAAGCCATTTTTAAAATGTCGTTGATTCCTAACTAAAATTATTGTAGAATTTTTTCTCAAAAACTTCTAACCCCCAAATTTATAAGCGCAATAACAAGCACCCTCCATAGATACCATACAAGGACCAATAGGATTTTCGCTATTACATGCCTTTCTAAAAAGACTGCATCCATAAGGTGTAGTCTTGCCCATGATTACTTCAGAACACTTGCAACCTAAAATATTATTACTATTATCCAAACTATTTTCACTTAATCCAAACTTACCTATAGCATTAAGCTCTCTGTACTTATCTTTTATAACTAATGCTGACGCCGGAATACTTCCCATACCTCTCCATAATCCAGTTTCTAGTTGGAAAGTTTCTTTTAAAGTCTCTTTTGCCCTTTCATTACCTTGAAATGAGACAAAGGACTTGTAAACATTATAAAGATTTATATCTTTCTTTTTTTCCTTATCCATATCTATACATTGCTTAGTAATGTAATATATGGATATTAAAATATCTTCTAGAGTAAAACCAGCTATAACTCCCGGTATTTTTGTATTAGTAAATAAGCCTCTAAACTCACTCTCCCCTAGTATAACTGCCACATTACCCGGAAGAATAAGTCCATTAATAGAAGTTGTTTTTATAAGTTTTTCTATAATTGGAGGCATAACCTTAATAGAAGTATAAAAATAAAGATTTTTTATTCCTTCTTCATAAGCTCGTTTAATTATGGTTGCAATTAAAGGTGCCGTAGTCTCAAAGCCTATGCCTAAGAACACAAATAACTTATGTGTATTTTCCTTGCAAATTTCTATAATGCTACTAACAGAATAAATTAGTTTTAAATCTACTCCATTCTTTCTTTCCTCCCAAAGGGAAGTGCTACTACCTTTAACTTTTGCAATATCTCCAAAGGTTATTATAGTAGCTCCAAGCCTTGTCATAGCTATAGCATTATCTATAAAACTTATGTCTGTAACACATATAGGACACCCCGGTCCTGATAATAACCTTATATTTTTAGGAAGGATTTCTTTTATTCCATTTTCATATATGATATGAGTGTGGGTGCCACAAACCTCCATTATACTTATTTCTTTACTTTCCATTTCTCTGCTTAGATTATTTATCTTATCTATTAAAAAGTTTATGCTATCACGCATTAGGACCTCCCTCAAACTCATAGTATATTTGGTCTATGGTTTCTTGAAGAAAGCTATGATATTCCTCATCAACCTTTTGTATCCCAAAGCCTCCATGTATTAAAATATAATCTCCCTCTTTAGCTTCATCTATTAAGCTTATATCTACTTTCATCTTTATATTTCCTATATCCACCACGGCGCTACTTTCTTTAAGTTCTAATATTTTTCCTGATACTGCTAAACACATAAAATCACCCTTCAAGTATTTCTTTAGCAACTGCTAGTTGCCCCACTGAAATTCCCCCATCATTAATAGGTACTTTTTCATTGAACCAGACCTTAAATCCATCCTCTTCTAAGCCATAACTTACTTTTTGTAGTAAATATCTATTTTCAAAAACTCCTCCACTTAAAACTACAGCGTCAAGTCCTGATTTCTCTCTTATTCTATTCACCATATCTACCGTTATATTAACTAATGTATTGTGAAATTTGGTTGATATCTCAGCTGAGGGAATTTCTCTTTGTATATCTATAATGATGTCTTCAAAAGTTGGTATAATATCTACCTTCCTATACCAATCATCATTAGAAATCTCATACCTATACCCAGCTTCTATTCCTTCAACAACTAGAGCCTCTAGTTCTATAGCACCTTGTCCATCATAACTTATGTCCTGTCTAACACCTAGTAGAGAAGCTACTGCATCAAAAATTCTTCCTACACTAGAGGTTTCATAACAATTAATAGCCTTATCTAGAGCCCTGTAGTGGTTACTTACATAGATTTCTGCTTCCCGCTTACTTAGGATTTTTTCTAAATGCTTTTTTATTTCTTTTACAGCATAATCTCTTATACTCTCATTATTTATTTTAGTTAGGAAGCTCAAAGCTATTTTATATATGTTTTTCGTAGAACTATCTCCGCCTTGAATCTTTATATAACTATATTGGCCAACCCTTTTAAAGCTTTTTCTATCTCCTATTAGAAATTCTCCTCCCCATAGGTTTCCATCTTCTCCATAGCCTACTCCATCATAAATAACTCCAATGACCTTTTGGTTTATGTTATGCTCTACCATAGCACTTACCATATGGGCAAAGTGATGCTGTACTTCTATTTCCTTTAAACAGCTTTCTTTTATATAATCTCTTACAGCAAAGTCTGGATGCTTATCAAGTACTATATAACTAGGTTTATAGTTAAGAAGTTTCTTTAAATGGTCTATATTATGAACATATTCCTTGTAAACTTCTAAATTCTTTAAATCTCCCCCATATTGACTCATTAAAGCTATACCATCAACACTTAGAGCGAAAGTATTTTTCATTTCACTCCCTGTGGCTAAAATATTTCCCTTTGCCGATAAATCTATGTAATAAGGTGCATAACCTCTTCCCATCCTGCTGATGATTAATTTATTGTTTACTACCTTTGTAACTGAGTCATCAATAGGCATATTTATAGCTCTATCATTAATTAGAAAATAGTCCGCCACCTGTCCTAATTTTTTAAAAGCGCTCTCATTGTCATATTCAACAGTTCCTCCACTAAGATTTCCACTAGTCATAACTAAAGCTTGTAACTCTTCTCCAAAGATTAAATGATGTAGTGGTGTATAAGGGAGCATTATTCCTAAATAATTCATCTTCGGTGCAACATTCTCAGCAATAGGCCTTAAACTTTTATTCTCTTTTATTTTCAATAGAACAATAGGAGCAGCAGGAGATTTTAAAACTTCTTCATCTTTAACGCTAACCTGTACATATCTTTTTATGGTTTCCATATCCCTCATCATCAAAGCTAAAGGTTTATCAGGTCTATTCTTTCTTTTTCTTAGGTTATCCACTGCAATAGCATTGAATCCATCACAACATAAGTGAAATCCCCCTATACCCTTTATTGCAATTATATTTCCAGCTTTTATTAGAGCTCTTACATATTCAAGCTCATTATCACACTTTATAACTTCTCCCCTATTATCAATAAGGGTAAGCACAGGTCCACAATGAGGGCATGAGATTGTTTGAGCGTGAAAC
Organism: Clostridium punense; assembly: GCF_017874425.1. Classification (GTDB taxonomy): domain Bacteria; phylum Bacillota; class Clostridia; order Clostridiales; family Clostridiaceae; genus Clostridium_J; species Clostridium_J punense. The sequence goes on along the minus strand of NZ_JAGGLL010000015.1, from coordinate 52,416 downwards.
CTCCTATTCTCAGGACTTTCATACTTATCTCTACACTCCTTGCACATCTCAAAAACATCCATATTTGTAGTTTCTCTATCATAAGGAATATTGTTAATAATTGAGTATCTAGGTCCACAATTGGTACAACTAGTAAAAGGATACTCATACCAAATAGATTTCTTATCCTTTATTTCTTTAATGCAATCCCCACATATTGCAATATCACTTAATAAGTACTTTTTTCCTGTCTCTCCTTTATTACTACTTTTTCTTATAGTGAAATCCCTATAGTTAACTACACTTTCCCTTACACTTGTTATATTTCTTATTCTACTCATTGGTGGAGGATTTTTTGCTACTTCTGTAAGGAAGTTTTTTATATTTCTCCTTTTTCCCTCTACATCGAAAATAAGGGATGAGCCATCGTTACTCACCCATCCCCTTAAGTTATTCTTTATTGCTAGGTTATAAACATAAGGCCTAAAACCAACCCCTTGAACTATTCCATATATTTTTACAACATATCTGAATAACAACTAAGCTTCTTCCCCCTCTATATAGTCTATTTTAGCTGTAAGCTCTGGAACATCTCCGCAAACTACTATAACAGTAGTATCGCTATCTATATACTCTTCACATAATTCTACTAAATGTTCTCTTAAATGAGGCTGAGTTATGTGGCTATTTTCATTAACCATAAATGCTACAGTTTGTATCCTATTAAAATTATTATCCCTACATATGTCTTTAAGAGTTTTTATTATATTTTGCATAAGAAATGAGTCATGCATTTAGCTTACCTCCTCAACCTTCAATTTAATTTCATCTAAAACCTTCATCTTAATCTGCTGAAAGTCCTTACTTAACTCCTCACTTAGCTCTAGTCCAAAATCGATTTCCCCTGCCTCCACAGTAATAAGCGATCCTTTTATATTATCAGTAGGAAAACAGCTTAATATTTTTACTAAGCTCATCTGGTGCATAGAATAACCCTTATGATTAAATTCTTTCAACTTTCCTAAATCAAAGGTACAAACCTCCCCTGGATTTATCCCAAGAAAGCTAGAATCTACAATAATAACATAGTCCCCTGGGTTTATACAATTTAAGGTATATTCTATATCTGTTTCCCCAATAATAACCTGTGTTTTTAAATTATTTAAATCTTCTTGAAGCTCTTCTAAAACCTTTATACCAATAGAATCATCTTTCATAATCCTATTTCCAATGCCAACAACCTTAATATCCATTACACCACCCTTATTTCTACTAAAGAAATTTTATTTGATACTACATGAGTTCCACAGGACACACATGGATCAAAGCTTCTTACTATCCTGCCTATTTCAACAGGATCATTTGGATTATCTATAAAGGTTCCAATTAAAGCTTGCTCAACAGTCCCTTTTACCCCCGCAGAGTCAGTTGGTGATAAATTCCATCCACTTGGAGTTATGATTGTATACTTGTCAATCACCTTATCTCTTATTCCAACAAAGTGGGCTAAAGCACCTCTTGTAGTGTCATGAAGATCGAATCCTAGTGCTTCTCTAGGCATAACAAATCTCTTAAAACTTAAAGGTTCAACCTTCACCCTTCCAAGGAGTTTCCTAATCCCTTCTGCTACTTCTTTTGCTTCAAGAACTCTTGCCACAAGTCTATTCATAGTTGAACTTTTTTGCCTATATAAACCTGAAATATACATTCTAGCTAAAGGCCCTACTTCCATGGGCATTCCATCATATCTTGGTGCCTTAATCCAACTATACCCTGTAGGTTTTTGTGGATTAGCTTGCCAGTTATCATTTTCCACCCCAAACTGTTCTCCTTCAGCTGAGTACCAGCTATTATAAATATTTTGTGTTATTTTACTTGGATCAATTTCCAATTCTTCACCATTATTTAAAATTATTCTTCTTGGTACATACCTTATATCAGCATAACTATCAAAAAGACCATAGGACATAAAATTTCCACTACTTGCTCCAATTTCATAATACTCTTCATAATATTTTCCTATAGTATTAACATCATCAATCATTCTGTTCTCTATAAAATCTATCATATCTGCTACTATGCCTTGTGCTTCTAATACCTTCTCAGCATTTACAGTTGAAGTTACCCCTCCTACAAAAACACCATGGGTATGTGGAGCCTTTCCCCCTAGAATGGCTAGCAGCTGATGAGCCTTTTTACTTACTTCAATAGATAAAAAGTAATCCTCTCTTAGTCTTTGACTTTCCTTTTCTGGAATTCTATAATCCTTATTTTCCACCGTAAATACTGGATCTACTCCTATATTCCCTACATAGTCAGGAAGTACAAATTGATAAAAGTGCCTCAGATGATTTTGAATAAATTCACTGCTATGCATTATATCCCTTAGTATTCTTTCATTTAGCGTTGGGATAACATTTAAAGCATTTTCTAATGCTCTAGCAGATACTAATCCGTGAGCTGTAGAACATATTCCACAGATTCTTTCTGTAAAATAAATTGCATCAGTGGGAACTCTCCCCTTTAGCATTTTTTCAAATCCCCTAAACATCATTCCTTGACTCTTGGCATCTACCACCACATTATTCTCAATTTCCACTTCAATTTGTAAATAACCACTTATTCTAGTAATGGGATTTACTATTACCTTAGTAGCCAAAAACCTCCCTCCTTACTCCATCCTTACAAAAGGTTCCATTAAATCTGGAAAGCCCACTTGTGCACACCCAATGCAAGGTGTATTATCTCCAACGGGCCAATTTACTCTGTCATTCCAACGCCTTGTTGGGCAATCTGTTCTAGTTACAGGCCCACGACAGCCTAATTTAAACATGCACCCTTCTTGACCAACAGATTCTGCAAAAATTCTATTTTCGAAAAAGGATCTTCTCTCACAATAATCATGAATAAGATTTCCATAAAACATCTTAGGTCTATTAAAATCATCTAGTTCTGGCTCCCCATATAAAATTAGATTTGCTATGGTTCCCATAACCCAATCTGGATGACAAGGGCAACCAGGTAAATTTATAACTCTCCTATTTTTTAGGAACTGCTGCACACTCATACATCCTGATGGATTAGGTGCAGCTGCTGATACTCCACCAGATACTGCGCAAGCACCTACAGCCAAAATATATCTAGCATTGGCACCTGCTAAAGCTACTTTATCTGCGGCTGAAATAAGACTTCCATCATAGTAAGCAGAATAGGTATATGCGCCATTATCCTTTGTAGTTACAGCGCCATCTACAATCATTATAAAGTCTTCCTTTATTACTTCTGTAAATTCTTCAAAAGCTTCGGCCCCTTGTGCTAACATTAAACTGTTTGTATATCTAAAATTTACAACCTGGGTTATAAAATAATTAAAGGATGGTGCATCTGCATTTAAAAAAGAAATAATATTTCCAGAGCACCCAGTGGCTTCTATCCATACTAAATTTATCTTATCTTTTCTTTTTTCACTTATTTCTCTTACTGCCTTGTGAACTAATTCTTGTGCTCTAGATCTTATCCTATTATTAATCCTACATTCAGACACAGTTATTCCTCCTGCTTCTGAAGAAGTCCAATCCTCGGAAGCTTATTTACTACATTTGTTGTCCCATGACATGCATAATATTGTGCTGTTCCATCGGTTCCAGCTTTAACTCCAAAATGTGTGCCTCCCCCCCATCTTGCCACTAAAGTTACATCATATACAATTCCATCCACTGCAACGTATGCAGGATTATTATTTGAACCATCATATTGTTTTAACTCCTCTAAGGTAAATATTCTATCACCTTGAGAGTTTTGTGTAGTCCCCTGACCTTCTCTCATCCCTAACTTATCTTTATATTCCCATTGAATTAAAGAGACTTTTTTATTTACTTCTGTAAAATACTTATACATTTCTTTTATGTTTATTTCATAATTCATAAAAGCATCTCCCGAAATTATTATCTTAAATAATAATATGTTTTAAAAAAAATATATATGAACATAACTTTGGGATATTCTTATATAGAGCATAAATTTTAGTTCCTAAAGGACTTTATCAAATTAGTTGCGTCCACTTACAACGTAAATGTTAACTCTTGTCTTTAAAAAGATAAAAGCACAAAATTCTACTTTCTCTTCGCAGGTTTTGTGCTTTTATATTTTATCTAAGCTATTAAAATTTCATCTTTACTTGAGAGACTATTTTAAGTCAGTTCATACCTTCTACTAATATTACTACCATCATGGCCATACCGTATTTCCATCAGAGTTTAGAAGAGAGTTGCAGGAACACGTAGCAAGAGCTGTTATAGAAGGTGCTACATCATTTTTTTGCTAAAGAATCTGCAAATATTAAACTGTAGGTTAAATATGTATTGAATCAGTGATTATGTTCATTATATAGATATGGTATAATAAAAATACATCCATACATTTGAATATAGAGATTCAGTAGGCTTATTTTTGCACTTCAAGTTTTTAATTAATAACTATTATGGTGTTGCTCATTAACGCAAGAGGAGATGTATGATTATGAATAATTCTAAGGTAAAAAATATAACTTCTACAGAAGCTAAAGACTTAATCCATGAAAACTCTGATACAATTATTTTAGATGTAAGAACAAAAGGTGAGTATTTAAGTGGACATATACCAGGTGCAAAGCTTGCTTCTCTTAACCTCCTACCTGATGATATTGATGATTTTGAAGAGTATAAAAACAAACCTATAATTATTTATTGTGCTTCTGGAGTTAGAAGCAAAACAGCAGTAAATATTCTTCTGGAAAATGGATTTTCAGATATCCATCATCTATATAAAGGATTTTCAAGTTGGAATTTTGATATAGAAAAATAATCTTTTATTTTTAAGAAAGTTTGTATTGCTAAAGTTAAAATACAAATCAGGTTGAAAATGTGCTTTACATGCAAATAGAGCTGATATTAATTGCTTAATATCAGCTCTATTTCAAATTATTTTATATTTAACTCAGCTTATGCCGCGTTATTTTTTTTGTTTCTTCCGTATTTTCTATCATAGTTAGCATACATTACAAATGCAATTAATGCAAATATAATTGGTCCTGCTATACTAAATACAGTAGTTTTTACATCACCGTTCATTGCTGGTTCTATTATTGTAAAGAAGTTTGCAAACCCAACAGTAAATGTTACTATTATAGTAGCTATCAAAGAGAAGCTTTCAGATTTGAATGCCACGAATGGCTTTTCAATTTCTTTCTTTCTCTTAAATGAAATGAATGCTATAGATAAGAACATATATGGTATTGTCATCGCAACGTTAGTCATCGCAACTAAAATTTCGAAGAACTTAGCAACTTCATCTCCACCGAAGGAAACTAATGCTATAATAACGATAACTATTATACCTTGAACCCACATAGCGTTTACTGGCATTCCATCTTTTATCTCGCTCATTTTTCCTGGCCAGATTTCCTTTGGAGCACCTTCAATTAACTGCTTTAATGGAGCATAAGATAATGTGAAGAATGCACCAGTTAAAGCTAGTAGCATTGATAATCCAACGAATCTAGCTACCCAGTTACCCATTGAAGTAGCCACTGCTTGTGAAGCACCAAATGCTGTTCCTAATTGGTATCCAAGATTGTTCATTACAACGTAACCAACGTTACCCATGTGAGCCTTATCACCTGAAAGTACTGCTTGCCAGTTTGTAAACACACCAACACAGAAAATACCAATTGCATATCCGATTGCAATTACTATAGCTGCAGAAGTGATACCTTTTGGGAAATCTCTCTCTGGATTTTCCGCTTGGTCAACAAGACCTCCAACAACCTCTATTCCACCATAAGCAAATATGGCGAAAACTAAGAAAGAGAAAGTTGCAATCATACTACCAACATATTTAGGATTTGGTGAAGTTGTGAATGACATTGGTTGTTGTAATTGTCCACCATTTCCGATAAATACAAGGATTGCTCCAACGATTAAAACGATGTTTAGTGCTGCAACTGCAGTACCACCAACTGCAGTAATCTTTTTAATCTTATCCATTCCTTTAGAAGATGTATATGTTACAAATAATATCCAAAGAATTGCTAGTATACCTAGCGTTTGTGATGGTGCTAATCCGAACAGTGACCAAGTTTTACTTTTGTCTACTCCAAATATAGCATTTGAGAATGGAACCCAGATACCTGAAGATACGTTAACCATCCATATGATGTTTGAAGAATACCACATGAATGTTGCCATAAATGCATATCTTGGTCCAACTGATTTTTCCATCCAAGAGAATATTCCACCCTTTTCATTTTTAAAAGCTGCACCATACTCAGCCATCATAAATGCAAATGGAATAAAGAAAGTGATTGCTGATAAAATATACCAAGGAATCGCTGCATATCCCATTAAGTAGAATGATCTTGGCATGTTGTTAAATCCATAAACTGATGTAAAAATCATTAGTATTAATGATACCAGTGTTAACTTTTGAGTGTTATTATTGTTCGATGCCATTTTTTGTCCTCCCTTTTAAATATAATTTAATAAATTAATTTAACTTACTTGCAAGTATCATTATACACACAGCGACAAAAAAAGCAATATTTCTTAAAAAGTTTAAATTTTTGCTCTTTTTCGCCAAATTAGAATATTAACTTTAACTCATGTTATTATTTCATAAAAACTTGTTTACAACGTGTATAATGTATTAAAAGTGAATGTTGGTATTGTTTAATATTTAGTTATTACAAGTATTGTAGTATAAAAAATAAGAAAATAATTCTGAACATTAGTGTAAAACCTTTACAGTTCTGAATATTTCACTAATACTAACTAAATATTTCAAATCAATACATCCTCTATGAATATTGTTTCTCAAAATACATTTTTTATGTACATAGTTTTGGCACTAGCATAAAAGGCACTGAGTTTGCCTCAATGCCCTTTTATCTTTGAATAATATATTGTATAACTTTTTTGTTATGCTGATTCTCCCCATTTAAAAGTGAGGAATTAAGTTATTTAATAATTACTTTTTTTAGAATAAATTAATTACTCTCAATATTTCACTTTAAAACTATCACTATAAAACAAGTTTTAAATTTACTTTAATTATATAGCTCTAGTAGCTTCCTTTAACCAAGCTCTTTCTTCTTCATTTAAATATGCTTCCAATTTATTGTAAACTAGCTCATGATAGTTATTTAACCACTGTTTTTCTTCACAAGATAATAATTCAACTTTTATTGCCTCTAGTTCAAATGGACAATAAGTTAAAACATCAAATCTCATAAACTTGCCAAATTCAGTTTCTACATCTTTAGCAACAGCTATTATATTTTCTAATCTAATACCATGTTTGCCTTCTCTATAAATTCCTGGCTCATTTGATATTAACATGCCTTCCTCTAAGGTAACATTTGATATTTCTTTTCTAATTCCTTGTGGTCCTTCATGTACATTTAATAAATATCCTATTCCGTGACCTGTTCCATGTTTGTAGTCTATTCCTCTATCCCACATTGGCTTTCTTGCAAGAATATCTAAGTTACATCCAGCAATTCCATATAGGAATTTAGCCATAGATAATGCCATGTTTCCTTTTAAAACTAGAGTGTAATCTACTTTTTCTTCCTCTGTTAACTCACCTAGTGCTAGAGTTCTAGTAATATCCGTAGTACCATCTAAATATTGTGCACCTGAGTCAATTAAGTATAAGCTCTTTGGCTCTAACTTAGAATGATTTTCTTCAGTTGCATGGTAGTGAATTATTGCTCCATTTGGACCATATCCAGATATTGTAGAGAAGCTGATATCTACAAAGCCTTCTCTTTCACTTCTAAACTGTGTAAGTTTATCAGCTGCAGTGATTTCTGTTATTTCTGTGTTTCCTATGTTTTTCTTTAACCAATTAAAGAATTTTACCATAGCAACACCATCTTTTGTCATAGCATTTTCTACATTCTTAAGCTCAACTTCATTCTTTCTTGCTTTTAAGTCAGTAGTAATATTTCTTCTCTCAACTACTTTTACGTTACTTTTTAAAGCATCTTTTATCCAAACATTTGTCTTTGTTGGATCATAAGTAACTACTGATTTTTCATTTAACTGAGCTACATCACTAGCTACATCTTCGTAAGCTTTTACACTTACACCATTTTCTTCTAAATACTTAGAAATTTCCGCATTTACTTTTTCCTTATCTAAGTATAAAGTGCAGTTATTCTCATCCATTAATAAATAGCTTAAAAATACAGGGTTACATGGTACATCTGCCCCTCTTAAATTTAAAAGCCAAGCTATATCATCTAAAGAAGCTAATACAAAGTCAGAAATTCCTTCTTTCTTCATTTCTTCTCTTACCATAGTTAGTTTTTCACTTAAAGATTTGCCTGTATACTTTAATTCATGAATAAACATTTTTCCCTTTGGCATACTTGGTCTATCAGTCCATATTTTTTCAAATAAATCCTCTTCTGCCTTTATATTTATGTTCTTGCTTTCAAGTGGTGCTTTTAAGCTATTTAGTGCTGCAACTGTGAATACTTTTCCATTGAATGCCACTGTTGAACCTGACTCAAGATTATCTCTTAACCACTCTACATGATTTTTAACTCCAGGCTCCCCAAGTTTCTCCAATACATAACTTGTGCCTTCTAGTTCTTTGGCACCTTGCAGGAAGTACCTTCCATCTGTCCAAAGATGAGCTTCCTCTAAAGTTATTACCACAGTACCAGCTGACCCTGTAAACCCACTTATCCATTGTCTTGCTCTAAAATACTCACTTACATACTCACTTCCGTGGTTGTCATCACTTGGAATTATGAAAGCATCTATTCCTCTTTCTCTCATCAAGTTTCTTAAGCTACTAACTCTTTCATCAACATTCATGATTATGCCTCCTATCTAATATGTAACATTTTGTTAACTTAAAATTATTTATAGGGAATTAATGTGAAACTTTACTTAGTAACGTTTCTCTTTATTCCCTTAGAACTGTTTAATGCAGACGAAGCAATCTTCATCTTATAGTCCTATACATGTTATGTAATGCTTAAATTTGTATACTTTAGCAAAGTAAACTAAATTATACAGCTATTATATTATATTGTTCTTAAAAGTACAAATATTTTAAACAAATTTACTGTTCAAAATTTGCGCTCTCCTCTCCACATCTAATAATTTATACCTTTTTCTATAATAATATTCTAATTTCAATACATGTAAAAATTCTATTTAAGTCAGTATAAAATCTTACTTATGTACCCTTTATAAAACTCTATATGAAATACAAATACTTAAAACTATTAGCTTAAGATATCATCTAAGTATTTTTTATAAGGAGTAAGTTTACAAATTATTATTATATTTTTAGTGCTCTTTTTGGTTTACTGTCAATAATATATAGTGTGTATTAATGATTTTTAAGCTTTTTATAAACTTTTAAATTTAATAAATTTACTTTTGGAGGGGAAAATGAAATCAATTTTAAAAAAAGACTTTACTTGTGGCCTTAAGTGCTTAGCTCTTACTATTGTATTTATATCAATTATAACTTTACCATTAACAGGCTGTTCAACAAAAAGCGCCACTAATAAAGAACCAATTATAACTAATAGCAATAATAGCACTAGCAGCACACCTGCTAATAACACTACTAACAGCACTTCTGTTAGCTCTACTCCCAATGCTACACCTAATTTGGATATTAATGATGAAGAAATTGTCACTTTACTAACTAATGGAAATGATAGTGTTAGAAAACTTCAAAAACTTTTTGATACAAGCAAAATCCTAGAGGCTACTGAAGAAGGAAAACCCTTTGGCTCCTATGCGCCTTTAAAAGGTTCTACTTTTAAAGATATGGACGCCTTACAAAGTTATCTTTCTAAGGAATTAGGTCTAAATAAATACTTTTCCATAGATTTTAATAAGAAATTTGTAAATTACCTATCTAAAAATATTAACAATGAATATTATGTGGCTGTTGGTGATTTTGGTCCAGGATTAAACGTAAAAGAAAGTAAAATAATTTCTAAAACGCCAGATAAAACTAAATTAGTTGTCACTTTTTCTTCTCCATCTTTTTTTGAAGATAGCTCTCGTGTAACCAGAGAAGCGACCATAATCCATGATGGAGAAAAATGGGTAATTGATAAGATGGACACTTGGGGTATGCCAACCTTAGGTAAGTAATAAGCATACTCATCTATTTTATGCTATATTGCGTCAACAGGTTCCGTAGACAGTTTTACTTTCTACGGAACCTGTTTCCTCATTTAACTGAAAATATACCTTCACATCTTTAACTTATAATTATTTTCAGATATCTTATTAACTTCCTATCATAGGTTAAAACTTAAAATCATAGGTATCTAGAACCCACTTTGGCATAACAAAACGCGCTGTTTTTAAAGGATCCACTACTTGACATATTTCAGTGTGTCCTACTGCACTCATAAGCATTGCTATCTTATGGAGTCCCATAGACATTCTTTCTTTTAAAATTTCTGCCATGTCAATTGTAGCCTGATTTACTGCCTCCTCTAAGTTTATCTCTGATGCAATAGTTGTAAAGCTTTCTATATTTTCTAAAACTGGGTTATTAAGCTTTAAGCCCTTTACAACCTCCAGCTTAACTTTTACACTACCGGCAATTTCTATTCCTGTTACACCAATTTCCCCATCCCCCATTGCTGCATGTAAGTCTCCTAATGCAAATAAGGCTCCATCGGTAAACACTGGAAAATAAATAGTGGCTCCTGTAGTAATCATTAAGTTGTCCATATTGCCACCATGATGTCCTGGGGTTCCTGAACTAATTTCTTCCTTTGAAGGTGCTACCCCAATAACACCAATCATTGGATTTAAAGGAATAGATAACTGCTCATCAAAAATCCCCTGGTTATCCTTAATTGGTATTATTTTAGATTCCGTTCCTTTTAACATATGTCCTAAAACTCCAGAGCCCTCACCTGCTACCATAACTCCTTGATTATTTAACTTTATTTCCTCTATGATAACTTTTAGAACATCACCCTCCTTGGCTTCTTCAATATAAATTGGCCCAGTAGCTGGGTTTATTCTTTCCCAATCCATAGCTTCTAAAGCATCCTCTGGAGTTTGTAGTTGATTAGAAAAACAATCATAGGTATGTATCTCTACTACATCTCCTGAGTTTATCTTAAGTGCTGGAGTATTTTTACTAGAAAATTTAAATATACTATTACTACACAACTGAAAATCCATGACTTCTCCTCCTAAAACTGAAATTAACCCTATATATTTTTATAATACTTAATATTATTTTACACGTTAAAACCAATAATTTCTATAATTTTCCCACTTTTCTTAAAAGACTACTGTATCTCTCCCATAACTCCTTTAGTTAGTTTAATAACCATCGCTGGCTCTTATGAAGTTACATTACCATACTTTATTTAGGCTTTAATTGGGTTATTCCAACAATAATAGGTGGTGGTGTTGGTTCCTTTATTAAAACTAAAAATCATCATAGTATTTTTATAAAAAGTGATAACTATCATAAAAACCCAACCTATTGACTTTCCTAGGTTGGGTTTTCATAATTATCTTCTCACACTTGAAAATATACTTATCACACTACATAGTGCCCTTGATTGTAAATTTATCTTGCTCAATATTAATTTTATATTCAAAACAAATTAAGGGAACCAAGGTAGGAGTAGTGTATAAACTAAGTCCTGACTTTGGTTCCCTATATTAGGCATTTTCAAAAAATAAACAAGTCAGTATGTTTGTCTATTTTGAGTTATACTGCGTCAACAGAACCTGTTTCCTTGTCTAACTCAAAATATCCTTCACATCTTTGACTTGTTATTTATTTTCAAATGCCTTAATAAAACTTCTATTTAAAATTATAGATCGTAGTAAAGTTCAAACTCTATTGGAGATGGAACCTTAGCTATTTTCATTACTTCTTTGTCATATTTGAACTTAATCCAGTTATTGATAAAGTGCTCATCAAACACTCCATCTTTAAGTAAGAAGTCATGGTCTTTCTTTAACTCTTCAAGAGCTTCTTCTAAAGAAGTTGGAAGAGCTTCTATTTTGTTTCTTTCTTCTTCTGGCATATCAAATACATTTATATCAAATGGTCCAAAACCTGCTTCTGTTGGATCTATTTTATTTAGAATTCCATCAATTCCAGCCATTAAAAGAGCTGAGTACGCTAGATAAGGATTAGCTGTTGCGTCAGATGGTCTAAATTCAAATCTACGTTTTTCTGGATTTTTTACATATCCAGGTATTCTTATAACTGAACTTCTATTTCCTGTAGCAAAGCATATTGATACAGGTGCTTCAAAACCTGGAACTAATCTCTTGTATGAGTTAGTAGATGGGTTGGTGAAGGCCAATAGTGCTTTAGAGTGTCTTAAAATACCACCTATGAAGTATAGTGCTTCTTGGCTTAATTTTGAGTAACCTTTCTCATCATAGAATAAGTTGCCTCCATTTTTCTTAAGAAGCATATGAACGTGCATTCCACTTCCTGCTTCACCATAAAGAGGTTTTGGCATAAAAGTAGCTGTTTTTCCATGTCTTACTGCTTCATTTTTAATTACATACTTAGCTATCATTGTAGCATCAGCCATTCTTCTCATTTCGCCTAATTCTACTTCTAGCTCTAGCTGACCTGCTGCTCCTACTTCATGGTGATGATATTTTACATCTACTCCCATGCTTTCAAGTTTTAAAGTCATTTCGCTTCTTAAATCATTATTTAAATCATATGGTAGATCTCTATGGTATCCTCTTTGGAAAGGAACTTTGTATCCATAGTTCTCTTCTTTTTCGTTAGTATTCCAATAAGCTTGCTTAGAGTCTATTGTTACTTCTTGGTGGTTATTCTTAGCTTCAAAGCTAATATGATCGAATAGGTAGAACTCAAACTCTGGTCCTATTACAAATTCATCAGCTATACCAGTTTTCTTCAAGAACTCTTCAGCTTTTTCCGCAACAAATCTAGGGTCTCCACTAAATCTGCCTTCTTCTTTACCTACAGTATAGATATTTGCAATCATGCTCACAGTTGGCACCTTGCAATATGTATCAACAAAAGCAGTGGTTAAGTCTGGTATAAAACACATATCTGAGTTTTCTATGCTTGAATATCCATAACTTGAACCGTCAAAACCTATGCCTTCTTCAAAAATCTTCTCATTTAATCTTTCCACAGGAATTGAAAGGTGGTTCCATCTTCCTGGTAATGTAACTACTTTAAAATCAATTATTTTAATCCCATTTTCTTCAACAAATTTTTTCAGTTCGTTAAAATTCTTAAACATATATTTTTCCTTCTTTCTTGAAATATTTCGAATTTTCCCTATTGTTAGTATAGTATAAAAATAATTTATATACAAATTAATTTTTTATAACAAAATCCTATTTAACCACATTTATGCAAATTATCTTTCTCTATATACTGCTTATGAAGTTTTTCTTTCATTTATAAAATTATTTCTCTTCTTCCTTTAAAAGCTTAAATTACTTTACCTTGTTAAACTTTTGGTCTTTCCATCGCTATTAAATCAATCTCTTATATTGATTAAGCTTTCTCTAAAATAACCATAATAACTAAAATTTCGTTACTTACGTTTCAATGAGTTCAGCTGATTCTTTTCTTATTATTCCATTTTATTTATAATTAATTACTAGGCCTTACTTTCTTATTTTTATATTTTATCTTCACTATAGCTATCTTTCTTTAAGATACTAGCAAAATATAGTTTTAAAGCACATTCAAAACTACATGAAAAATAGCGCAAGTAGTAATTGATGAGGTTTTTAAATAAATCTTTCCTAATAAATATCCAGTTAATATGTGGAATGAAATTCCCATGCAACCCCAAAAACCTTGATTAGTAAAATAGCTTAAATGTATAATTCCAAAAGCAATAGCCTGAATTATATTTGCATCTTCATTATTCACGTGAAACCCCTTTAGTCCTGAAATCAACAAACCTCTAAATAAAAATTCTTCAACTAAAGCAGGGTATATAAATCCAAAAACTAGATTTAGTAAAAGGGCTATCACATTTCCAACAAGTATAGTACTCTCCTTATGATATACGCTTATAAGCCTTAATAAATCCTTTCCACCAAATGCTCCTTTGAATATAGTTACTACAATGAAACATTTAATAACTATTAATATGTCTTGTTTAGAAACTTTAAAATTAAACTTTTTTATATTTATAAAAAAATGAGCAATTCCAAAAACCATAATTAGAATTAATATTGGTACTAAAAGTATTAAGCTTGAGAAGAAATCTGATATACTTATTGATGTGCTACTAGTGTCTTCATGTAAACTTGACACCATATAAACTATATGTGTTAAGTAGAATATCATGAATGGTAATAAAGCCTTTCTATCTGATATTATTGTTCTATTAGCTTTTTTAGTATCTTCTCTCCCACATATATTTATTACATAAATACTAATCCAAATACTAGGAGTGTACGCTAAGAACTTTGATAATGGCTTGAGTTCGGAGTCTCTAAAGTAAAAGCAATAAATAAAATAAGTTGTAGATAGAATCACTAAAAATAGTAATTCTTTCTTTTTCATATTATTATCCATAAAATAGTCCATCCCCCAAAAATAACATTGTGTAATTAAATGAAACACATTTTATAAATATGTAGTTTCCAAGGTGAATTGTACCATATTTTCCCTAAAACCTCAATTATAGGGTTCAAATTAATACATTGTACATTTCTTAAAGCAAAATTGAGCTTATTTATCTACTCTGGACATAGAAGTGATTATATATCCTTATAAATAATAAGACAGCTATAGGAGGAATATTTTTTCCCTTATAGCTGTTCTTATTGATTTAATATAAGTTTAAATATTTAACATTGTATTATTTATAGGCATTTTTAATCAAATGCTATTTTAAATATATACATATATTTGTTAGTCATATTCAGAATAAACATTATTCATATTACTAAGAAATCTATTTTCCCTTAGATTAACTCTTTTAAAGCTAAGAAGAACTTTTTAGTTTAAACACCCTCTTAGGGCACATTTCCTTTAAAAACAGTGAGTCAAATTACACTAAAGCAAACATCTTTTACTGTACATTTTCCTGACTTAATATGTCTTTTCCTATTCCATAATACTTCATCATTTCATCTTTAGGTACCATGCTTCCTCCAGTAGCCCAAACTATGTGAGTAGAATTGTTCATCTTGTTTTTCAAGTTACTGTTCTCCATATAAGTTCTTCCTTCTACAGTTTTAAATAGCTTAGATATACCTACCATACCAGCAAGGGCTGAAGGCTCAAGATAAATATTTTCTGTATCTACAAGAGTGGTTAACAATTTATAAAGCTCATTATCCTCTACTGTATAAACTCCACTTAAAAGTTCTTCCATGACTTTACCTATAAACCCTGAAGCTCTTCCTACAGCAAGTCCATCTGCAATAGTTAAATTATCTATACCAAAATCTTGCACTGAAACCTTATTATGCTGCTCTGTAGCCATTCCAACTAACATACATGGTGAGTGAGTAGGCTCTGCAAAAAAACAGTGAACATTATCTTTAAATATTAACTTGAGTCCAAAAGCTACACCGCCTGGTCCTCCCCCAACTCCACAAGGAAGATACACAAATAAAGGATGGTTTTCATCTACTAATACCTTCATTTCCTCCAATTGATTTTTAAGCCTTAAGGCTGCCACTGCATAACCTAAAAATAAGTCTACAGAGTTTTCATCATCTATAAAGTAGCTATTGGAGTCCTTTTCTGATAGCTTTCTTCCCTCTTCAACTGCTTTGCTATAATCAGACTTATACTCTACTACAGTTACGCCCTTACTTCTTAAAAGATCCTTCTTCCACTGTTTTGCATCTGCAGACATATGAACTGTAACCTTAAAGCCTAATTTCGCACTAATAATTCCAATACTAAGGCCTAAATTCCCTGTGGAACCTACAGCCACTGAATACTTAGAAAAGAACTCTCTAAATATATCACTGTCTATTATTGAGTAATCATCTGTCTCCTTTAATATTCCTTCTTTTAAGGCTAGGTCCTCAGCATGCTTTAAAACCTCATAGATTCCTCCCCTAGCTTTAATAGAACCTGAGATAGGAAGATGGCTATCACATTTTAACAATAAATTACCTAACAACTCACCATCATAGTAACTTTCCATGTTAGCCTTCATATTATTAATTTTAAACAGTGCCGATTCAATAATCCCCTTTGTTATTTCTGTTTCAGGAAATACCTTAGCAATAAAGGGTGCAAACCTCTTAAGCCTCTGTTCAGCATCTTTTACATCTAATTCACTTATACTAATGTTTTTCATAGCCTCATGAAAATTCTTACGTTTAGGATTTATCCAAAGTACTTCTCTAATGTCCATAATATCTTTTAATACTGGGTATTCCTGTATCCATTGTAGTTTTGATTTTCCCAAAATAAACTCCTTATCCATGGACCTATCCCCCTTAATTTACTTTATTTAATTATATTACATATAATCAAAAATATCAGTATCTAAGAATTCTATTGTTGTAAAGTATTCATCCATATAACTCATTTTAGTTTGAAAACCTTTTATGTTTAATGTATTATTATGTAGGGTGAAATTTATGAAAGAATATCTTAAGAATCTATTTAATAAGCATAAAGAAATTATTCTTTACTGCATTTTCGGTGCATTAACTACTATAGTGAATATAATTACCTACTACGCTTTTTCACATGTATTTGATATAAACTATATGATAAGTAATATAATTGCTTGGATTATTTCAGTATTATTTGCTTATGTAACAAATAAAATCTATGTGTTCAAAAGTTATAATATAAAGGTGAGGTACTTAATAAAAGAATTCTCTACTTTTGTAAGTTGTAGATTACTTTCTGGTATTTTAGATATTGGAATTATGTATATTTTTGTAGATGTGTTAAACTTAAATGATTTTGTTGTTAAAATCGTTGCAAATATTATAGTTATAATAATAAATTATATTTTGAGTAAAGTTATGATCTTTAAAAAATAGTTTTTAGGAATTATATATACTATCAATGAATTCCAATCTTGTTACAAAGTAGTAGGAATAGAATATCAATCTAAAATATAAAAGACTTAATAGAACAAATATTAAATTGTCCATAATACTTTATTTTTAATTTTAGTATGATAAAAAACCACCACCCTAAACTAGACTTCTTCTTAGCTTATGGTGGTGGTTTATGTTTATATAACACTACTTTTTCTTATACTTAAAAACCAAATTACTCTTATTTTTATAACCTAAGACTACTACTAAAAAGATTATTAAACCAATCAGTGATGACAAAGCTCCTAATTTAAGTCCTGGTGTTGTATAACTCAATGATACTTCATGATGCCCATTAACTAAAGGAATCCCCATGAACATATTATTAGCTTTTAATATTTCTACATCTTTACCATCAACTTTTGCTTTCCATCCAGAATTCCATGGAATACTGATACAAAGAATTTTATTTGATGACAAATCAACAGTACCTTCAATAGTATTGCCGAGCACCTTAATATTCTCTAAGGGCTCACTTTTTAATAACTCTGCGTTAATAGGGTAATTATCCATAGGTTGACAATAGATTTCTATGTCCTCTAAGTTAATAGTTTTACGCTTAGGAAAAGTAACTATAATAGATTCTAAGGGATTAGTTCTATACCCTAAGTTAATAGAATAATTCTTTTGCCCAAAATACCATGGTGATTGCTTTTCAAGGGCTTTAAAGTTTTTCCCTCCATCTTGAAAGTTTATGCTGGCATAAAAAGGTGAGTCATCAGCTTCAAGATTCTTGAACCTAATATATGTTTCACTATTCTCAATTCCTTTAAATTTAATATTCATTTGAGCATTATCTTGAGATACAACTAACTTTCCATCTTCTAATCGAACACCTTTAGAAGCTTCAATTTCATACTCTAGTTTTTTTAATGTAATGTTTGGTTCTTTTTCAGTAAATCCTTCAATTCTTTTAGGTAGAGCTACAGACTGCATCATAGAATCTTGTTTTTCTAACCCGTTTAGCTGAGAATACTTATCCATACTTGTAAAAGATGAGTAAGTGTAACCTAAAGGTAGTGCATACCTATTTTCATACACAACATCTGTCTTTTTTCCTCTTTGCTTAGAATAAGATTCTACAAATCCAAAAGGTATATTATCATTTCGACCAGTTTCCAAAGAAAAATACCTTACTGATGATAATGTTTCAATAGCACTTCTTGCGTCTACTCCTGAAATATTAAATAGAGGTTGTGCTCTCCAGTTTTCTAACTCATAATGCATATCTGCAAGAGATGAGTTAACTAAACTATAATAAATTGATATTCCTGGATATTCTCGAATAGCTGGAATATTATTAACAATATTAGTGGATGAATCTATTCTATAAAACTCTCCCTTTGGTATTGGCAACGCTGAAGATGCTGGTGTATCGAAGATCTTACCTAATACCTGCTTTTGATTCTCAAACTGTGAAATATAATTGCTTATTGTTGGTGAAAATAAAAAATTACAATTTGCAATTAAGTTTATACCAATAAAAAGAGCAATAGCACTATATCCATATCTAAAGCTCTTCTTGTTATCTTCATGCTGGAGCAATAAGATAACTACAAAACATAAAGCTAGCATAGCTAAGGAGAATAAGTTTGATACATTTCTTGTAGCTTTATCTGTAATACATATTGTGCCATACAAACATACAACAAAAAATAAAACGCCCTTTTCTTTTAAGGTTATTTGGAAAATATATGGTAAATATTCAACAACGATAAAAGAAATCAATAGTGCAAATCCAAAAGTCCACCTTCCAGATACATATCCAAATCCATTCATCATATATGAAAAGAAAGGTACAATTGAAAATATAGATAATATTAAAAATAGAACTCTTATAGTTCTATATTTGTGATTTCTTCTTGTGAACATGATGACAATGCAAAATAATACTATTGCTGCCATTCCTAGGTACTCCCAGTTAAAGGGAGGTCCAAGAAACTTTATAAAAATATTTTTATATCCCTCTACATCATAACTAAATAGATTAATTATAGGGCTATCTTTTGAACGCCCACTATTTAAAAATCCAATTACTACAGGTATAAAAATTATGCCTGCCATTAGCACACCCGCAATATAGAAAATCACACATCTAAAAAAAGCAGCACATAATTCTTTTACTCTATTTTCCTTGACTAAATCAAAAAACCGTACAATAGCATAAATAAATATAAATACAGTAATCATATAAAAAAAGTAAAAGCTACTTATGGCTGAAATAAATATCATGGTTATAAATAAGTGTGGTTTTTCTTTCTTTAACACCTTATCTAGACCTATTATAATTAGTGGTAGATAAATCATGGGATTTATAAAATAAGGATGCCTGATTCCAGAGAATACAGCGAACCCAGAAAACACATATATCAGTGCTCCTGAAACTGATGGCATTTGCTCCTTTTTGAAATAAAAACACATGGATAAAAAGGTTATTCCTGATAAGTAAGTTCTTAAAATTATAAACCCATTATAAAGATAGACAGAATACTTTACAGGCACTACTGCTGATAAAAGCATTAGTGGATCACCCAAACCATAATAATGAAAGGTCTGAATTATATCTGAGCCCATTCCTAAATTAAAATCGAACATTGGCACAACAAAATTTCCTGCTAAAAAACCTCTAATTATTTTCCTAAAGTACTTTCCTAAATATATTAGAGCAGGATAATGCTGAGTAGTTCCATCAATTTGTGCCCAAACAAAGGATTTTCCATTTTGCCAAAACCCAATATAACTAAATAAAAATATAATGCAAAATAAAACTGTGTATATACCAAAGGTTAATAGTTTTGTATCTTTCCCTTTATTATATAAGTCGTGCATTATTTTCGAAGATTTGTCTTTCATATTATCTAATACCTTCATATATCTCTCCCTTATATAACTACTACTTAATCGAGACTTCTTTCCTTTGCAATGTAAATTGGTCTTTGCTTAGTTTCTAGGTAAGTTTTAGATAGGTATTGACCTAATATTCCAATACAGAACAGCTGGATTCCTCCTATAAAGGTAATTGCACAAATCAAAGAAGGATATCCTGCTACAGGATCACCAAAAATAAGAGTTTTAGCAACAACAAAACAAATTATAACAAATGCTGCTAGACAAAAGATCATACCAAAAACTGATGCCATTGCTAAGGGCACAGTTGAAAATGCTATAATCCCTTCTAAGGAATAAATAAATAACTTCCAAAAGGACCACTTTGTTTCCCCAGCAACACGCTCTACATTTTCATATTCAAGCCACTTAGTCTTATATCCAACCCAACTAAATATCCCCTTAGAAAATCTATTGTATTCTTTTAACTCTAATATGGAATCCACCATTTGTTTAGTCATTAATCTATAATCTCTAGCCCCATCAACAATTTCTGTCTTAGAAATTTTATTTATTAATGAATAAAAACGTCTTGCAAAAAATGAACGAATTGGAGGTTCCCCCTTGCGAGATACTCTTCTAGTTGCAATGCAATCGTATTCTTCATTGACAATTCCCCTATACATATCCACTAGTAACTTAGGTGGATCTTGCAAGTCAACATCCATAATAGCAATATAATCACCTTTTGCTTGTTCAAGTCCAGCATATATAGCCGATTCTTTCCCAAAGTTTCTTGAAAAAGAAATATATTTAATTCTTTTATCCTTGTCATTTAGTTCCCTAGCTACTAATAAAGTATTATCTCTTGAGCCATCATCAACAAATATCACTTCAAAATCAACGCACTCTTTCATTGTATCTGCTACTTTAACTATCTCATTATAAAATATAGGCATTGCTTCTTGCTCATTAAAGCACGGTACAATCACCGATAGTAACTTCATTTGTCATAACCTCTCTCCCAATACTCATATCTTTTATATTCCTTTTGATAGGATAATTTTATAATACATTTTATATAAAAGCAAATTTCACAAATTACATTTCCCCTACTGCTAATACCTTCATATTCAATGCTTAAACCCCAATTTCAATTATATAGTTCACAATTTATTTACTCATAGTAATTGTCTCCTCATTTAACATCAAATTCCTTAAACTTATAAAACAAAAAACCTTGCTAAACTCTACAATTTAGTAAGGTTTTTTCCTATATATTTATTAAATGATCTTCTAACTTGCTATATCTTCTTCCAAACTTTTATCTGCCAACTTTTTTCTCTTACTTCCATATAGTCTTACTGCAGTTAAAAAGGCTCCTATGACGCATATGCTAGCTGCTGTAATATAAACATAACTCATTCCAAAAACAAAAACATCTTCACGTCCTGCAACATAGCTAAAAACAGGGTATCCTATCTTATAGCTCATACGGTTATACAAAATACTTGTAGATAAAGAAACTCCGATAACCATGCCTAAATTTCTAATTAGAGCATTAACACTTCCCGCAATTCCAAGCTTATGTTTAGGCACCGTAGACATTACTAGTGAATTGTTTGGAGATTGGAATAGTCCATTTCCTATGGACATAATAGCCACAAAGCACACCATAACCCAAGGACTTGAATACTGATTTAAGGTAGCCATTAAGAATAGCCCTGTGCTTGTAAAAATAAGTCCTAAGAATGTCAATACTTCTGAACCTATTTTATCTGACAAATAACCACTAACTGGAGCCACTACAGATAAAATTAGTGGATAAACCATCATAAATAATCCTGTTATTTCTGGAGGTAGCTTCAATACATTTTGCAAATAAAAAGGTTGCATTATATTTGATGAACCAATAGATATAAAGGATGTAAAAGCACAGAAAATACTTAGTGAAAATAAAGGATTATGAAATATATTAAGGTCAAGTAAAGGTACTTGAAGCTTTCTCTCAACAACAATAAATAAAATAAAAGCTAAAATTGATATACTAAATCCTGATAAAATAATAAGACTTGTATAACCTAAATGTTGACCAAAGGTTAAAGATGAAATTAATGCTACTATGAAAATACTAAATAGTATTGCTCCTTTAAAATCAAAGTCCTCTTTTTTTGACAAGCCATCCTTTGGAAAGTTTTTCATTGCCCAAAAGAAAGTAAATATCCCTATAGGGAGATTTATAAGAAAAATATATTTCCAACTTACTAAGGATATAATAAATCCTCCAAGTGGTGGTCCAACCATTGTTCCTAAGGCTACAAAGGTTCCTGAAACCCCTAGTGCCCTGCCTCTTTCATTAGCAGGAAACACATGGGTTATAATTCCTTGACTAGTTGCCATGGTTGCCGCAGCACCAATAGCTTGTACAATTCTAGCTATAATTAATACTCCTAAAGAGTTTGTGATTCCGCATAGTAAAGAACCTATAGTAAATAAAATAATACCAAACTTAAAAACTGTAGTTTTTCCTTTAATATCCCCAAGTCTTCCGAATATTAAAATTGTAGAAGAAATTACTATTAAATAACTTGTAACTACCCATTCTATGGATGCCATAGTTACTCCAAGCTTGTTTGCCATTACAGGTAAGGCTACATTTACAATACTACTGTCTAAGCAAGACATAAAAGTCATTAAAACTACATTGAATAAAATAATCCATCTATTTTTATACAAAACTTCATTCTTATTTGTCATAAATTAATCTCCTTCTTCAACTTTTTCCTTATGTTTTTTGTCTTAGGCATCTTCAAAAAATAAATAAGTCAGTATGTTAGCCTATTTTGTGTTATACTGCGTCAACAGAGCCTTTAGATAGCTCTACTATCTGCAGAACCTGCTTCCTTGTCTAACCCAAAATATCCTTCACATCTTTGACCATTATTTATTTTCAGATGCCTTACCCAAAACTCTGCTTAAAAGTTCTTCAAGCAATTCCTCCTCATCCTTTGACAAGTCTTTGGTTATTATTTTAATCCATTGCTGAATTTCTTTTTTTATCTCTGGAACTATAGCTCTTCCCTTTTCAGTAAGATAGAGTTTGTAAGCTCTTGAATCTTTTTCATCTTCTTCCTTTTCTATATACTGAAGGTCTATCAACTTTTTTATGGATCTTGCTGACATAGCTTTATCCACATTTAGTTCTCTACTAATTTCATTTTGGTTTATGCCTTCTTTTCTATAAAGTACAAGCAAAAATGGATAAGTTCCACTTGTTAAGTTAAGTTTTGCCATAGCTTCATCAGTGTAACTTTGTGTAATCCTAGAAATGGTATTGACATATTTTATTAAAGCACTATTTTCCTCTTGCATATTTCCTCCTTGAAAACTAAATGTAAATTTTCCCCTTATACTCCTAAAAATTCTTAAGAACATTTTATTTCACTTAAAATTTTAGTTAATTACACCATAAGTATTAATCATTACCCATAGTAAGATATTAGTTATGATTTTAAATTTTTAAGCTTCAGATATTAGCCTTTTATTATAACTTTAAATGCTGTAACTTAGATATCTACACATTTTTAAGATGAACTTATATTTAGATTTTAAAAGAAGAGTGTAGAAGTAATATATAAATTAGGTAATAACTTTAATTCTCTATATAATAAAATACAACAATATAGTTGATTAGTCAACTATATTCATACATAGTTTAAATTTAAACAGGAGAAAATAATTAAGCATTATTGGATTAGCTTATCCTATGCTAATGACCAAATATAAAATAAACTTGTGGAAGGAGTGTTATTCATGGATAGCAAGAATAATAAAGATTATGTTAAGTTTAATGAAACTAAAAGTGACCCTCAATTTCCCTTAGAAATAAGTTCAAAAATGAATTGGGGAAAGGATAAAAATCCTCTAAATACATCTAAATCTAATACAGATGTAGAAGAAGAAATAGATTTATCCTATAAAAATGGTAGTGGCTTAGAAACTTAGAATTTTCCCCTAAAAAAATCACTATACTCTATTAATTTTTACAGTATAGTGATTTTATTTTTAAATAATAAATAGGTCTATTTAGCTCAATAACTTTGAAAGCAAATTTGGACCGCCACTTAAAGTAGGTGCTACACTTGAGGCTTCCAAAATTTTATTAAAATCTCACAAGTTATATAAATAATTGCATATCAGAATTTAAAGCATCCTTTAAATACTCTTTAGCATCTACAATTTGTAGCTCTGGAATCATTTCCTCTTCTTTAAAGCCCATTACGTCTACAGACATTTTACATCCGTAAAACTTTACCCCTTTTTTTCTTGCTCCATTTAAAAAATCTATTAAATGTGGCGCCTCATCACTATCCATCATTTTTAAAAGCATTTCCTTTCCCAAGCCAGCAAAGTTCATTTTAGATAAAGGTAACTCCTCTGGTCCCTTTGGAGTCATCATAGAAAACATCTTTTCATATAAGGTTTTATCTTCTGAAGATAGCTTTTCTGGATCTCTTAAAAGCATTAAACCCCAAAAGGCGAAGAACATTGTTACCTCTGCACCTAATTCTCTAGCTGAGTTTGCCATTATAAGTGCTGCTAGAGCTTTATCATACTCTCCACTAAAAAGAACCATGTTAACCCTTTTATTTGAAAAGTCATTCTCCCTGTTAGGGTTATCATTATTTGTATTAATCATTGTCACAACTCCTTTACATAATAGTAAATTGTGTAATAACTTCAAGTTTAAAACTAAACCCAAAGGTAGCTAAATATTGTTTCACATACAGGGTTATTGTAAGCATTTTAGCTACTTTTAATACCAATAAAGTCCTATCTAGATTCTACAATATTTATCACCTAACCATAAATAATCCTAGGCTTTATACTAGCTATGTACTGTGAGATTCTCCATCTACTCCTTGCACCAAGAAAATATACTCTTTATGGAATAAATGAATCCATTCATAGTCCCATAAAAAACAGCAACTTTTTTATAATTTTTATGCAATTTAAAAGCTTCTAATCACAAGGCATTAGTGAGTCATTTTTAATAAAACCTCAATTCCCTATATAATAAAAAATGATGTATTATTGTGAAACCAATAATACATCATCTTACTCTCTTACTTTTTATAATGTTTTTAAGATTATCCTAACTCTTTTTTACTTATCCACCTAATTAACGAAAAGCCAACTATCAATGCTAAAATTGCTGGAACTACACTAAATCCTGCTGGTATTTCTAGAAATACCGGAATTAGTGATCCAAGTACAAAACCTAATATCAGCATATAAGTTTTTCTTGGGTGTTTTTTTAGTAAATTCTCTATGGTTCTGGCAGTTCCTAGAGTTCCTAAAACTATTCCTAGCCCCATTGGAATTAAAAAAGCTATATTCCTATCATTAACAGCACCTAAGAAAACACCATATAGTCCCAAAGCTAGCATCATAAAAGATGCACTTATTCCTGGAAGAATCAATGCAATAGCTATAATTATACCTATAACAAAAAGGAATATAATGCTCATAAATCCTTTTTGTGTAGCTAAGGCCGTTGTCTGGGTAGGTTCCTTAGACATAATAAGTACAATTACAAATCCAACTATTAAAAATAATATATCCTTAATATCTTTTTTGCCCTCTGTAGACTTTTTGTATAACACTGGAATTCCACCAAAAATAACTCCAATAAAAAAGAATCCCATTATTGCTGGATATTTATTTAAAGCATTTTCTAATAGTTTACTGAATAACACTATTCCCAATAGTCCGCCTAGACCAACTTGAATTAAGAATAAAGCATTTCCCTTCCAATCCTCGAAAAAGGAACTTATAGAATGTATTAAATCATCGTAAATTCCTAGGATTACAGCCATGGTTCCTCCACTTACGCCTGGAACTAAGGTAGCAATTCCTACAACTATCCCTTTAAAAAAGTTAACGAATTTCTCCATTATATCCTCCTATTTTATCTATTTAGGTATCTAAAAACAAATAACAAGCCAAAAATGTGAGTGATATTTTATGTTCACAAGCAAGCTTATGTTCACAAGCAGGCTTGTGCCGACAGGGAAACAGGTTTCTTAGATAATAGCGCTATCTATGCGTTTTGTTGACTCATTATAACTTAAAATAAGTAGTCATACTGGCTTATTTATTTTTTCAACATACCTTATAGCCATAAGTTAAATTATAACTCCTAAATATAGCTTTGTAAAATAAGTTTTTCTTAAGATTTTATTACTAAGGCATCTGAAAACAAATAACAAGTCAAAGATGTGAAAGCTGTTTTGTGTCCACAAACAAGCTTGTGAACACAAGGAAACAGGTGCCGTTGACGCAGTATAACTCAAAATAGGCAAACATACTGACTTATTTATTTTTTGAAGATGCCTAAACTCTAAATTCTGCCTTACTTCCTCTGTTAGTAGCACTTACTTCTAGCCGTGCACCTATTCTCTCTTTAAGCTCTGCCACGTGAGAAATAACCCCTACTAACCGTCCATCATTTTGGAGTTCCATTAAGCATTCCACAGCATTATCCAAAGATTCTGGGTCTAAGGTTCCAAAGCCCTCGTCTATAAACATAGTATCTAGTTGAATTCCTCCTGCATAGCTTTGAACCACATCTGCAAGTCCAAGTGCCATTGATAAGGAAGCCTTAAAGCTTTCTCCTCCTGATAATGTTTTGATATCTCTAGCTTTTCCCGTATAATTATCAAAAACCTCTAAGTCTAAACCTTGTCCCTTTCTCTTATCTCCTATATCCTGCTTTCTTAAAAGCTCAAACCTGCTTGAAGTCATCTTTATAAATCTAAGGTTTGCAGCATTTATAATATCCTCAAAGTAGGATGCTAGAACATATCTTTCAAAACTTATTTTTTTGGGGTTATCTCCGTTGATAATATTAGCTAGTTTTCCTACAATCTTATACTCCTGCTCATCTTTTTCAATTGCCTTATTATAAGTTATGCAACTATTTAATACATCTTCGTTATTTTTTATTCTAGAGAACACTTCCTTAACTTGAGTTTCTATAATTACTTTAATTTCATTTTCCTTTTTCAAGCTTTCTTTAACTTCCGTTAAATCTACTTTGGAAAGTCCTTCTGTCTCCTTTAAGGCCTTTTCATATATAGCTTTTCCAGTCTGAAGTTTAGAATTAAATTCATTTATTTCCTTTTCTAAATCTAGTAATTGTCTTTCTTCTAATCTGCTATTTATATAATCCTTGTAGCCCTCAAAACCTAAAGCAAGAACCTTTTCTTTAAATATCTCTACAGCTTTGTTTTTCTCTTCATCAATCTTAACTATTATATCCTTTGTGGTATTTAGCTTTCCTTCTTCCTTATCAAGGTCACTTTTTACTTCATTAAAATTCTTTTCAGCTACTTCATAGGCCATCTTTAAAAGCTGAAGGTTTTTATTTAAGCCTCTTTCATTCTCCTCTAATTCCTTCAAGGACTTAACTTGTCCCTTAAACTCCTTTAGTATAGTATCTAGTGCTTCCCTAGCTCCACTTAAAAGTCCTTCGCCTTCCACCAATTCCGTATTTCTTTGTTCAAGTTCTTTTCTTAAAGTTAAAACCTTATTTTCTAAATCATTCTTTTTCTTTTGATTTTCTGTTTCCTCATTTATTTTTCCCATGAGAACTTTTAATCTTATCTTAAATTCTTGTAAAGTACCTTCATTTTCTTTTAATAAGAATTGTACTACATCCTTTAAACTTAAAATATCCTCTGAAGGCTCTTCTTTTAAAATCTCCTTAATCAGTGGATTTATAGTATTTTCTCTTAAGGAGCTTAAGGTAGAATTAATATGAGTGAGTTCATTTAACTTTTTATCCCTTTCAGCTCTAATAATCTCTAAGTTTTCTTTACTTTGTTTCAATCCTTCTTCAGTAACTTCACTTTCTTTTAGTTCTGCTACCTTTGGATGACTAGTAGAACCACACACAGGACAAGGTTCTCCCTGTTTTAATTTTTTTGCAAGAATTCCAGCCTGACTTTTTCTTAAAGTATCCTCTAGGTACTCATAATTTCCCTTTGCTACTTTAAAATTTTCCTCTAATTTATTAAAGGTTTCTGCTTCTTTATTATGGTTAACCTTTTCTTTAGTCCATTGATTTATTCCACTTTGTAATCTTAATAACTTTTCTGCTTTTGTAGTACACTCCATAATCTTTATATCTACTGTAGCCTTTTCTTCTTTAGCCTTTCCTATGTCCTCTAGCATCTTATTAATAGTTTTAACACCATTATCATTTGCATTAATCTCTAAATCTATTTCACTTATTCTATTTCTTACAACCTTCACTTTGTTTTCTATGGCTTCTAGTTTTTTCTTATTATTTTCATATTCTGAAACCTTAACCTTAAGTCTTTGAACTTCATCTAGTTGCTTAAGTAAAGAGTTTTTTTCTTCCTCTCTCCCCTGCTGCTTTAAGAATTCTGCAGTTACCTTTTCCAAGGTTTCCTTATACTTCTTCACATTTTCTTCTAGCGTTTTTAAGGTTATCTCTAATCTTTTTAATTCTATCTTCTTTTCCTCATATTTATCCTCATAAACCTTTGCTGTAATAGCCTTTCTTCCTCTATCTAATTGGAGTTTTCTCTCCTTAAAATCATCTATCTGTCCGTTTAATTTTTCTAACTCTATTTTGCAGCTATCTAAATCCTGAAACTTCTTATTTATGCCTTCTCCAACAGCTATATTCTCAGTAATTTTTGTTATATTTTTTTCGATTATACCTAAGTTTTCTTCAAGAGCTTTCTCTTCATTTTTATCCTCTTCTATAAAATCATAAAATCTCATGATAAGTAGTTCAATGTTAGGATTTTCCCCATTAATAAGCCTATATAGTTCCTCATCCTTGTCTTTACAATTAAAGGCTTTAATCCTGTTTAATCTATCTCTTTGTATTTGCTCTACTCTACGTTTTAGACCATTTGCTTCTTCTTTAATATCCTTTTGAACTCTTTCAAAAATCTCTGTGCCAAAGATTTTTCTAAATATATCTTCTTTTTCCTCACTTTTTGCATTTAATAGCTTTTTAAATTCCCCTTGTGGTATCATAACTAACTGTTTAAATTGCTCTGTAGTGATGCCTAAAATATTTTCTATTTCCTTCGTTACTTCCTTAGCACCAGTGATGGTCTTTTCTTTAGATAGCTTAAGCTCTGCTGTAGCTTTGCTTTCTGTAAAGCCCTCACCTCTTTGCTTAGGTTTTAAATAAGTAGGTGTTCTTTTTATATAATAATCTTTATCTCTTATTGAAAACCAAAGCTCTACTTCTGTAGGGGACTCTGGATCTGCAAAGTCACTTCTCAGGGATCTTCCATCTCTATCGCTGCCACTAGGCTCCCCATACAGTGCAAAGTTTATAGCATCAAATATGGTAGTCTTACCTGCCCCTGTATTTCCTGTGATAACAAACATATTCTTTCCCTTAAGGTTTTCCTCAAAATCCAGCTCTTGTTTTATGGCATAGGGTCCAAAACCATTAATTATAAGTTTTTTTAGTTTCATTACTCCACACCTGCCTTCTCAGCTTTTTCAATGATTCTTTTCATTACCTCAATACTTTCTAAACAGCATTTCTCCTCTGTTATATCTTCATAGAAGCTTTCAAAAAGGCTGAGTTTAGACTTTTCTTTTATGTTTGTAGCTGCTACCTTCAAGTTAGTGGAAGCTTTTACCCTCTCTTCTCTAACTAACTCCATCACATTAGGGTAAATACTCCTTAACTTTGCCATTGGGTCTAAAAGTTCCCCCTTATCCTTTAGTATAACCTTTATGTAATCTTCCTTATTGCCTAAATTAACTACTTCTAAGTTCATTAGCTTTTCAAGTTCCCCAGTGATTATCCTAAAATCTCTTCTTGGTTTAAACTCACGAAAATTTATGTTTACGTCTCCCTTGCCATCTATTTCTACAATGGTTATTCCCTTTCTTTGCTTAACCTCTGAAAATGAATACTTTAAAAGGGACCCTGCATACCTTATCCTGTCACTTCCTACCTTTTGTGGACCATGTAAATGTCCAAGAGCTGTGTAGTTAAAAGCTTTAAAGCATTCTGCATTAATAATGGCTGTTCCTCCTATGCTTAAGGGCTTTTCTGACTCACTTTCCTCTAGAGTAACTGCAACCTCATCCTCATTTTTCATATATGTAACATAACCATGGGCAATAGCTACATTTCTTTCTTCCTTATTCATTGAAGCATTAATGAAGCCTACTATTTTTTTCATGGCATCATCATGATTTTTTATGCTATTATCCTCAAATAAATCTCTAACTACTGCTGGATCGGCATAAGGAATAGAGTAAAAGTTTATAGCTCCATGATCATCGTGAAGTGTAACTTTATTTATGTCCTTCTTTAAATTACCTGTAATATATAACCCACTTTCCTTCAAAAGTTCACTAGCGAAATCTATTCTTTCATTGCTATCATGATTTCCCGCCAAAGCTATCACAGGGGTTTTTAAATCTCTTACAATTTTACCCAAAACTTTATTAAGCAGTTCTATAGCCTGAACCGGAGGTACGGACCTATCATAAAGGTCGCCTGCTATTAATACCACCTGCGGCTTTTCTTCTTCAATGGCTTCATAAAGCTGATTCATTATAAACTCTTGGTCTTCTGTCATGTAAAACCCATTTACTAGCTTACCAATATGCCAATCTCCTGTATGAAAAATTTTCATAAACTCTTCCCCCTTGAATAAATCTATACTACCTAAAACCTTGTCCAATAAATATATTATATACTTAGGCAAATTTAATTTAAATATACAGAGTTAAAGTTAAGATTTACCTTATATGGAACTTATCCTAACCTAATATTTTTTACACTGCTTTTCATTGATAATAAGCAATCTGAAAATAAATAACAAATCAAAGATGTGAAGACTATTTTGTGTTCACAAGCTTGCTTGTGCAGACAAGGAAACAGGTTTCGCAGATAGTGGAGCTATCAAAGGGTTCTGTTGACGCAGTATATCACAAAATAGACGAGCAGATTGACTTACTTATTTTTTGAAGATGCCTAAGCAACTTAATTTTTATCCTAATAACCTATAGCCAACAAACCCATGTAGTTGAGTTATTTGTCAGTGATATGAAAATACCCCAGCCTTTTGGCTAGGGTATTTCTATAATTAAGGCATCTGAGAATAAATAACAAGTCAAAGATGTAAAGGATGTTTTGAGTTCACAAGCAAGCTTGTGCTGACAAGGAAACAGGTTCCACAGATAGTAGCGCTCTCTAAGGGTTCTGTTGACGCAGTATAACACAAAATAGCCGAGCATACTGACTTATTTATTTTTTGAAGATGCCTAAATTCATAAGTCAGCTTAAAATTAATTACTTTAAAAATTCCAACACGAAAATTCAATATTTTCAAAGCTATATTTAGTAACAATAAGTATATTTACTCTTGCTCTTTTATTATTCTATTTACTATATTTACTCTTTCTTTTCCTAATACATTAGCTATTTTTGATGACATTATGTCATCTTTATAAACTCTTTCCATATTAGAAGCTACAAGTTTTTTTAATCTTTCTTCAAGAACTTCGTATTCCATTACATCATCTAAGTAGGAATCTACTAAATCCTTTACTGCCGTTGCTAATTCTCTTGGGTTTTTATAGGTTAATCTCATGATAAACTCCTTTGTTTTTGTATTTTAGTTTTTCAACATTATAATACATTATATCTACTTTGTCCTTAAATTTCTATAAATTTTTTTGTAGGAAATTTTTTCTTTACATAAGAACATAAGTTCGGTAAAATACTATTAGTAGTATTTTATAGGAAGGACTGAGGATAACATGAAGGAATTTAACCATAAACTTATAATGCATCTCGATTGTAACTCCGCCTATCTTTAGCTGGGAGGCTGTATATAGGCTTCATAATGGAGCTAAGATAGACTTAAGGCAGGTTTGTTCCGCTGTTGGTGGTGATGAAGCCTCTCGTCATGGAATTATTTTAGCTAAAAGTCAACTGGCGAAAAAGGCTGGAGTTCAAACTGGGGAACCTTTATTCATGGCAAGGCAAAAATGTGCTAATGTTGGAGAAAAGTTAATTCTTGTACCTCCTCGCTATGACTTATACCTTCAGTGTTCAAATGCTATGATAGAACTTTTAAAGGAATATACCCCTTTTATTCAAAGGTACTCTGTGGATGAATGCTTTTTAGACTTTACTAATGCTGTAGATTCTTATTCAGAAGCTTTAGCCTTAGGACATAGGATTAAAGATAGGATAAAAAAAGAATTAGGGTTTTGTGTAAGTGTTGGCATATCCTCAAATAAACTTTTAGCTAAAACCTGTAGTGAATTTGGAAAAGATTCTGTTCATACCCTATATCCTTTTGAAATAGAAGAAAAAATGTGGCCCCTTCCCATTGAAGATTTATTTATGGTAGGCAGAAAAACTAAAGCAAAGCTCATAAATAACTTTGGCATAAATACCATAGGTGATTTAGCCAATTTTAATGTGGACCTTTTAAAATATAAGCTTAAAAGTCATGGAGAGCTTATTTGGCAATATGCCAATGGCATTGAAGCCTCAGAGGTTCGAAAGTCAAACTTTATAGAAATGAAAGGTATGGGTAATTCCACTACTTCTTCTTGGAATATTGAAGATGAAAAAGAAGCTCGGCTATTTATTTTATCCCTCTCTGAAACCCTTGGCATGAGACTAAGAAATTCACATAATCTATGTAGTTTAGTAGCTATTTCTATAAGATATTCTGACTTTAGAGGGTGTAGTAAGCAAAGGAAATTAGCTTCAACTACAAATGTAACCTCTACTATAGCCGAAACAGCTTTTACCCTTTTTAAAGAGCTTTGGGATGGAATGCCTATCCGCCATATAGGTGTATCTATATCTCATCTTTCTAAGGATGAATACACTCAGCTAACTCTCTTTGATGAAAAAAATATAGAAAAGAAAAAAAACTTAGATAAAGCTTTAGATGAAATTAGGTATAAGTTTGGAAATAAAGCAATAGTAAGATCTTGCTTTTTAGAAAGTGGCATAAGGCCAATGACAGGTGGCATTGGTGATGATGATTACCCTGTTATGAGTAGTATTTTGTAATGGAGTGGTAGATTATGAAAATTGTTTCAAAACCTATAGAAGTGGTTTGTTGGTTTGAAGAAAATGGCTCTCCTCATCCTGTTAGATTTAGAATAAAAAATGATGATGATACAAGAGCTACTATAAAAATTAATAAAATAATATTTACAGATAAAGAAAAGTTTGCAGGCAATCCAGTATTAGTATTTAATTGCCTTTCTCTTATTAATGATTCAGAAAGGTTTTTAGAATTAAAATATGAAATTAATACTTGCAAGTGGTATCTTTATAAAATTTAACCTGAATTATTGCGCTAAATTATATTTTTTATTAGTAGGATTACTATTCCATATTATATGGACATAGTAATCCCTAAAATTAAAAGTGTTACTTTTAGGTGATTATTACCAATGAACATTTGACATGT
Source organism: Clostridium punense (assembly GCF_017874425.1). GTDB lineage: Bacteria > Bacillota > Clostridia > Clostridiales > Clostridiaceae > Clostridium_J > Clostridium_J punense. The sequence continues at coordinate 18,983 of NZ_JAGGLL010000015.1, read as the reverse complement.
AGCGCAATAACAGGATTGTTTTATAAATAATAAAATTCCTAACCAAATACGTAAGCCATGGAAAAACATATAATTATTTCCTCTATTTATCCATGGCTTATTCAGATAAATTTAACCTATATTATTTTTTCATAATCCTATTTATAAAGTTTTATAGATAGGATAGTGCCAAAGCTTGCACCAATCTATCTATATAACTAAAAAACCTATAACTTCTCAATTAAAACCTCCATTATGCCTCCGCAAACCATACCTTCCTCCTCAGCTACAGCTCCTGTCATATCAACCTGCTGAATTTCATAGCCACCATTTCTTATAATATGTCTAGCTGTATTTATTACTTCTCCCTCAGCACAGCCCCCTCCAATGCTACCTGTGGTTCTTCCATCTGAGTACACAATCATTTTAGCCCCTGCTTTTCTTGGAACTGACCCTTTAGTCCCAATTATTGTAACTAGAGCCCTTGGTTCACTGCAATTTTTAATTAATTCCTCAATTATATCCCCATTAAATTCTACTATATTAGGCTTATTGGCTTTAGAAAATCCACTTACTGCCTTGCTCCTTCTTCTATAGCTAATAAGCTGTGCTAATATAGAAATTGCTATTTCTTCAGGAGTAACCGCATCAATATCTAAACCTATAGGAGCATTTAATTTATCTAACCTATCTTTTGAATACCCATCACTTAATAGTTCCTCTCTTACAATTTTAATACGCCTTTTTGAACCTATCATTCCTAAATAAGCGGTATCATAATTAAGGGCTTTCTTGAGGCACTCCATATCATGTCTATGTCCCCTAGTTACAATAACCATAAAGGAGGATGAATTTAAATTCAAAGCATTAAAACACCTATCAAAGCCTTCACATATTACTTTATCTGCCTCTGGAAATCGAGAATTATTAGCAAAAAACGGCCTATCATCTACTACTGTCACTGAAAAGCCAACCTTTGAAGCAAACTCTACTAGTGGCTTTGAGATATGTCCTCCACCCAAAATAATTAACTTTGGCTCTGGAAAGTACGATTCAATTAAAGTAATCCCTGCTTCCTCTTCATCTATAAATTGAAGCTCTCCAGTTAAAATTACCTTCTTAACTCTTTCTAGTAATTCTTCCGAAAAACTTAACTCATCCTTAATATTCATATCTAAAGCTTCTTCTGTAAGAAGTGTTTGCTCCCTTTTATAATCACTAATTTTATTACCATAAATCCATTTTGTAACCATAACAGCTTTTTTTCCATGATTCAGTAGTTGAAGCAATCTTTCGTGATCATCAGTATTTAAACTTGTCCCCATAATGTTCTCCCCCTTTTCATCCACTTTATACCTTTTTAATTAATTGTATCACTTTCGACTGTTGTAATATACTTCCATATTATGATTTTATAGCATACTTTATTACAGCTTGCCCTCTGCTAAAATATATGAAAACACTAAAGGTTTAGTTAATGTAAAACTCTATAAATAATCCAATTAAAATCTTTGTAAACAAAAATAAAGGGAATGACCATAATGAATCCATTATGACACATTCCCTTATTTTATTAAGTATTTTTACTAACCATAATAATCTATAATATAGTTATTTATTACTTCTCTCTTAACAGTATACCATCGATAAGTCCATATTCCTTAGCTTCCATTGAAGTCATAAAATTATCTCTTTCCATATCCTGCTGTAGCTTCTCTTGTGATTGCCCTGTTTTTTCACTATATATTTCAATAAGTCTTTGCTTTGTTTTAAGCATTCTCTCAGCATATATTTTTATATCCGTTGCCTGACCGCTTAAGCCCCCTGCAATAGATGGCTGATGAATCATAATTTCACTGTTAGGTAGTGCAAATCTCTTTCCTTTTGTTCCACCAGCTAGCAAGAAAGATCCCATGCTGGCAGCCATACCTAAGCATATAGTAGATACATCTGGTTTTACATATTGCATAGTATCATAAATTGCCAATCCTGCTGTTATTACCCCACCTGGACTATTAATATAAAAGATTATATCCTTATCTGGATCCTCAGCTTCTAAAAATAACATTTGAGCAATAATAATGCTAGCTGTAGCATCATTAACCTGATCGCTTAAAACTATAATTCTATCCTTTAAAAGCCTTGAATAGATATCATAAACTCTTTCTCCTCTGCCTGTCTGCTCTATTACTGTAGGTACATAGCTCATTGTAATCTCTCCTTTAATAACCATAAACTATGCAGCTTTACACATAGGTGCTACTGTTGGTGAGTTAATAGTAGGTACCTGATATACCTGCCTCTTGCTATAGAGTAACACTTTAACTTGAGCTTTTCTAAATTCTCTTGGTGAAACTTTAAACATTCTTTTAAAGGCTCTTGAAAAGGCTTCTTGAGAGCTAAATTGATATTTTAGTGCTATATCAACTATCTTGCTATTGCTTTCAGCCAATTCTTCCGCGGCCTCAGTAAGTCTTCTTTTTCGAATGTACTCCATAACTGTTTCACCTACTAATTGATGAAAAACTCTATGAAAGTAATACTTTGAAAGATAACTTCTTCTAGCTAAATCTTCAAGAGATATCTTTTCTTTTAAATTTTCTTCAATATAATCTATAGATTGCTGAATAACCTTGCTATACTCCATAGTAAAACCTCCATTTTATCAAGCTGCATAATTTAATTATAAGCATATTAAGAGAGATTTTCCTGACATTTTTTGCTCTTTTTATCTATATAAAAAAGAAATTAAAACTTGAATACCAAGCTAATCTACCTCGTTTATCTATAAATATAGTAAAAACCACCTACGAAACCTTAGATTGCCTTATGGTATCACTTTTAAATTTCTTTAGTATTAAAATCTTAATAATTCTACCTATAAGATTTGCTAGGCCTTTTTCCTGTAGCATTACGGCCTCATCAATATTATTTCCAACAGCTAAAAATACTAAATTTTTAAGAGGTGAATACACTAATATAACTAAAAACATAAATATCATAATAATATTCATAGTTAATTTTCCTTTCCAATAAAGTTATAAATAACTTTGTACTCTTTAATTTAAACTCATTACTTATTAGACGAAAATTAACCCTTATTTGTTTCACATTTTTATAAAGAATTAAAAAATATTTTTCTCCATATTTTTACACATATCCTTAATTTGTAGTATACTCACCTTTCCATTTACTCCTATAATTTTACTTTATCTCATGTTAGTTAAAACTTCTTTATGGCAAATAAAATATATCTTCGTCTTTAAAATTTAACATAAAGAACCAAAGCCAAGAATTAACTTATAGATAAAGCTCACCTTAGTTCTTTTAAGACTTCTTATCTACGAATAAAATGAAATTCCTTACTTTAGACCTATAAATCTATAAACTTATAAAACCTAGCCTAATTCTAATAATAACAAAGCACTGGGTCTCCTGCTTGAATATTATTGAATATAATCTGTGCCACGTCATAAGGTGTATTTATACAACCATGGGAGCCATCATTTTTATATATAGTTCCTCCAAATGTTGATCTCCAAGTAGCGTCATGAATGCCTATATCTCCATTAAAAGGCATCCAAAAATCTACTGGTGCTGCATATCCAGGACCCCTTAAAATTGCTTTTTTTTGCTTATAAGTTAATCTATAAAGGCCTGGTGGTGTGGAATGTTTACCATCATCATTTCCTGTAACTACATCCCCATGTGTCATTAGCTTTCCGTTTTTATAGAACCACATATGCTGATTTGTAAGGTCTATTTCTACATAGGTACCTCCAATTCCATTGCCATTGTCCTCTTCTTCATCTTGATTATATATAGGTTTCTTGCTTATTGATTTACCTTCCTTTATAACTCTAATCAAATCTTGCGTTTCTTTAGCTCTATTAATAGATATTCCGTAATATCCTCCACTAACCTTTACTATTCTTCCAGAGGTCGTTTTAAAATCCCTTGGCCTTCCTACGGTGTCGTAGGTATTACCTAGCTTATCCACATAGCTCTCAACCTTATCTTCATCAATGCTAACATTAAAATTCTCATCAACTTTGAGCCAACCGTTTATCACATCTCCACTTAAAGTTTCTTTACCTTCTTTAAAAGTATAGGTAATTGTTATAGCTGAATATTTTTCTAATGTATCCATTGCCTCCACAATTTCCTTGGATTCTGAAGTATACTTTGGTTTTTCATAACAATCTATACTCTCTAAATCTAAAGTAGATTTCTCACTTAAAATTGACTCTACTATTTGACCATATAGAGTATCCTTATTAACTTTGTTGCCATTGACTTCCTTCACTATTTCATAGCCCTTTTCTGTAGATTTTAAGGCCGCACTTTTAGGTTCAATTATTTTAGCTGCATCAAAAAAAGCTAGTTTGTCTACAGCTTCTCTTAATGATGGCTCATCATAAGAAAATATATTATTCAATTCAAAGCTTGAATTATTAAAAATTCCTGTAATCCATTTAAAGGAACTTTGATTATGCTTAATATCTTGAACTTTGTCTTGAGAGATAAACTTAAGGCCCATTTCTGCTGCTGAAATCTCTTCCTTAACTCCATCTCTTCCTTCTAGAGTTAAGTTATACTTTTCCACATCTGCTGCTAACTTTTCATTTACAGCTTCCACAGTCATTCCTGAAACAGGAATACTATTTATTGAAGTTCCAAAATAAAAACGTTTTGAAAAATAAGCTGAAAAACCAAGGTATATAAGTACTAGTGCAGAAACCGAAATAATACTCCATTTTATAATTTTCTTTTTTCTAAGCTGCTTTTCTTCTTCATCATTCTCTTCTTCTATTTCATCAACTACGTGAACCTCATTACCTTCTTCTTCACTATTAATACCTACATCATCAATACTACTGAAGTAATTTAAGTATTTATCTTCAACTTTAAATTCTGCTTCAATATTATAAACTTCTTTTTCTTCTATATTTTTATATTCAACTTCATCATTATTTTCTATATCTTTATCCTTATAATTACTATCAATCTCTTCAACATAATCACTTTGTTGCCTTAATACATCTATAAACTCTTCTTCCACTTTTTTAAATTCCTGATTATTCTCTTCCCCCTGCTGTTTATCTATAAAATTCCCCAGTTCCTCATCAAAATTTACTTGTTTATTCATAAATTAAGCCCCCCTGAATTATTATTCAAAACATAAATTAAATCCCATATAATATGTAAAGGTTCTTATGCTGCTTATAAAATATATTAAACAATAGGGGAAATAATTCCTTAAAATCACATAATGCTTTCAATGTCTATATGGAGCTTATGTACTAAGATAATAACGATAACAAAAACTATTCTTAAAATGTATGGTTGATAGTTGAACTTCTAAGCAAACTATCTAGCTTTTTTATTAAAGCCAAAAGTAATCTTATTTCTTCTGCAAATTAAAAATTCAATAGGCTAATAAACCTATTGAACTTTTAATCTCTGTATTTTATTTAAATGGAGTTTTTACTTTGCTAACTTCTTGATTTTTTCGTTATCAAAATAATTCCTAATAAGGTTATTGTAAAACCTAAGCTAACTATTGCATAAAAATTAAACAAGGAACCGGCTTGAGGCAGTATATCTGTCTTTGAAGTTTTTTCTGTAACTGCAAACACTGAAAAATGAGATGTATAGAATGTAAACTCCTGAGTGGTAGACTCAAAATTTCCACCTAGCTCTTCCCAAACTTCGGTTACTTCATTGTAGGTATATATTGAAATTGTGTTTATATCTAAATTTTTTATATCCTTGCTAGTAAGCTTAATAGTTGTTTTAACCTTTTCATTGTTTTCAAAGTTGTGAATATCTCTCACTAAAGCACCACTTTTATCAAATAATTGTATAGTAAGGTTTATAGGATTTCCAACTATTCTTAATCCAGCTGGTAAATCTTTAAGTGACATCAAATCCTTTTCATCGGTAATAACTTTAAGCGTTACTTTTATATATCCCTTTCCAGAAACTCCACTTAAATCAATAGCACTTGCTGGTATTGATAAACTTGCTATATTATTGTTTATTACCAATATATTATCTCTACTTTCAAAATACTCAATGGGTATTTGAGTTTCCCATGTATTATCTGAAGTTTCTGCTGCAGGGAAGGTATAAGTACTTCCACTTTCATAAATTGCTGTAATAGCCATACTTTCTGTAATATGATTAAAGGATTTATCCCAGCCTTTAAAAACATAACCAATTCTTATTGGATCTGCTGGTGCAACAGCTTTATTTCCATGGTTCACAACTTGCGGTATTCCAATGATTTTCCCATCATAATCTTTGAAGGTTACTATATAACTATTAATTTCAAAGTTTGCAATTACACTGATATTGCCTGCTACGTTACTATCTGTTCTACTTGCAGTTGTAACACCATCACTCCAACTCACAAAGTGATATCCTGGGTTTGGCACTGCTGTTACTTGTGTTCCCCTTGCCCCATGAGCTACAGTCTGTGATGTATTTCCTGTAATGCTTCCATTTGCTCCTGCTGTATAGTTTAACATATATTCATTAATAGCAAAGTTTGCAGTTACGCTGATATTTCCTACTACATTAATGTCTGTTCTACTTGCAGTTGTCGCCCCATCACTCCATCCTATAAAATGATATCCGAGGTTTGGCACTGCCCTTACCTCAGTTCCACTTCCTCCGTGATTTACTGTTTGGAGCGCTGTTCCTGTAATACTTCCATTTTCTCCTGCTGAGTACTTTAGTGTATATTCATTAACAGCAAAGATTGCAGTTACACTTATATCTCCCATTACATTGCTATCTACTCTACTTGGAGTTGTAACTCCATCACTCCAACTCACAAAGTAATATCCTGGATTTGACACTGCTGTTACTTCAGTTCCACTCGCACCATGAGCTACAGTCTGTGATGTGTTTCCTGTAATACTTCCATTTGGACCTGCTGTGTAATTTAGTGTGTATACTATATGCCCATTAATAGCAAAATTTGCAGTTACGCTTATATCGCCCATTACATTGCTATCTGTTCTACTTGCAGTTCTTACTCCATCACTCCACCCTACAAAGTGGTATCCTGGATTTGGTACTGCTGTTACTTCAGTTCCACTTCCTCCGTGATTTACTGTTTGGAGCGCTGCTCCTTTAATACTTCCATTTGCTCCCGTTGTATATTTTAACGTATATCCATTAATATCAAACTGTGCAGTTACACTTATGTTTCCCACTACATTGATGTCTGTTCTACTTGGAGTTGTCACTCCATCACTCCAACTCACAAAGTGGTATCCTGGGTTTGGCACTGCCCTTACCTCAGTTCCATTTTCTCCGTGATTTACTGTTTGGAGCGCTATTCCTGTAATACTTCCATTTGCTCCTGCTGCATAATTTAATGTGTATACTATATGCCCATTAATAGCAAAGTTTGCAGTTACACTTATATCTCCCATTACATTGCTATCTACTCTACTTGCAGTAGTTACTCCATCACTCCACCCTATAAAATGATATCCTGTATTTGGTACTGCTGTTACTTCAGTTCCACTCGCACCATGAGCTACAGTCTGTGATGTATTTCCTGTAATACTTCCGTTTGCTCCTGCTGTATATTTTAACGTGTATTCATTAATAGCAAAGTTTGCAGTTATGCTGATATCGCCCATTATATTGCTATCTGTTCTACTTGGAGTTGTTATTCCATCACTCCATCCTATAAAATGATATCCTGGGTTTGGCACTGCCTTTACCTCAGTTCCACTTCCTCCGTGATTCACTGTTTGGAGCGCTGCTCCTGTAATACTTCCATTTGCTCCTGCTGTATATTTTAACGTGTATTCATTAATAGCAAAGTTTGCAATTACATTTATATCTCCCACTACATTGCTGTCTGTTCTACTTGGAGTTGTCACTCCATCACTCCAACTCACAAAGTGGTATCCTGGGTTTGGTACTGCTGTTACTTCTGTTCCACTTAAACTATGAGTTACAGTCTGCGACGTATTTCCTATAATAGTTCCATTTGGTCCTGCTGCATAATTTAACATGAATTCATCGTCTTCTATTGTAAGTATTGCTACATTTTGACTTCCAAGAACCATGTCTCCTGAAGGATTACTTAAAGTTATATTTAAAAATCTATCTCCATCATATGTTAAGTTATCTTTTACTGGTATGCTTATAGTTTTACTAGTCTGGCCACTTGCAAAAGTCAAAGTGCCAGAAACTGAAGTATAGTCACGACCTGCTACAGCTGTCCCATCACTTGTTGCATAATCTACCGTTGCTAATCCATTGCTACTTCCAGTCCTCTTTACTGTTAAAGTTGCACTTCCACCTTTTTCTCCTATGCTATAGCTTGTGGGATTAAACTCAAACTTTGGAATAATAGGATCATCTAACACAAAATCGTTGACTACAATCCCCTCAAAGCCTGGATAGCCTCCATTGTATAACCCTTCTGTTTTTTGACGCATTCTAATCTCATCTACATATCCAAATTCACTATCCATAGTTATAGTTTTTGTTGGCAAAGAGTATTTCTCAAATGTAACTATCTGAGAAGCAACTTGAACTCCATTGCGAAACCCTATAACCTCCATGGTATCTGCTGTATTGCCGTATTCACCAACATTAAATGATTGAAATGAAAACTTCTTACTTCTATCCTTTGTTCCAAGAACAAACCAAATGCCAGTTTTATAACTTGAGCTATCCGCACTAAGCATCAACCCATGCCAACTACTATCTCCTGTATAATATCCAGCATAAGCCATTCCTTGTCCAGCCATCCACGAAAGTGACTCAAATGGTTTTACAAGAGAATCGTCTGTTCCCTTAAAGGTTATTTGTCCAAAATCTGCTGTGATTACGTCATAGGGTTGAGTCTGAAAATTTGAACCAAAGGGATCCGAATTAAAACTAATTGTATTTGGAGTTATTGCTGAGGCAGTTTTGCTTGGTGCTATAGCAGTAAAAATAACATTTGCTAACATAGTTAGAATTAAAATTTTGGGTATTATACCCTTTCTAAATTTTTTCATAAAATTCTCCTTAATTAGAACAATCTTTTACCTTCTAGGTGGAAATAGTCCCTCCATGCATATTATATAGTTTAAACAAAGTGATGCCGGCTGAACATCAACAGCTTCACCAGAACCAACATCTTCACAAGTTGAATCAACAATTATAGCAGGTGTAGGTATATTTATATCTTTTTTTACGGTAAAAGGCTTTAATGTGGCATTTGCGGTAGGTTCATTTGTCGTGTAGGTGTTAACTATAGTATTTTGTGGTGCTATTGTCCTTGCTGCAGCAAGAGTACAATTGTTATCCTTAGGTATGTTTGTAGGAGCAGTATTTGGATTGTCTGTATTAACAGGTATCCCAATATCTAAGCTCATCGACAAGGTTTCATCTTTTGAACTTGATACTGTATTGTTGATTTTATGCATATGTTTAGGCATATTCTTTATTCCAAAGGTTGCTTGCATGTTGTTATCGCAAAATTTTCCAGATTGCCAGTTTTTCTTTGTAGCTTGGTTTACTCCTGCACCAATAGGAAATCTGCCTCTTAAGTCTGGTAATTTAAAACTTGTACTACCATTCCCTCCATATTACATCCCAATAACTGCGAATAAAGCTTGGTTCTCACTAATTTTTAGTTCTTGTCCCCAGCAGAATTCCCAGCCTTCTGGTGCATAAGTTCCTGCCCACAGTAAAATAGTTCCAATAAACGCTTCCATTTTTAATTCCTCCTTATTTTTATATTTAATAGAGTCTTAGCTATATAGAAAAACCCTATCATAAACAAATTAAGTAAAAGTTATTACACTTTCAATCAACTAACCATAATAAACTATTTGCTTTTCCATGTCTGTTCTTTTCTTTTAAACTCGAATCACGTTTACTTTCATATAAAATAAATCTCAATTTTTTCCTCTTAATAACATATTATTACAATTCCATCGATTTAATAACTAAATTCAACTAAGATATTTCACAAAAATAATTAATTAATGTAAACCAGTTATCCTACTACACAAAATGTAATTAAATTATTCAAGCGTAGGAAATATTATATCTCAATTGATGGAAACACTAGTACTTATTAATACCCATATGCTTAAATATTAAATTAACTTCCTTATATCTTTGCCTCTTTACTCTATAGGTACTAATAGTTTATTAGTCTTACTTACATTTACGCTTATGTAAGTATAATTCATATATCAATCCTTGGTATGAAAATGTAAAGTTTATTATAAAAGCCCTATTTCATAAAAAATAGGGCTTCTATTAAGTAGAGATTCACAATTAATTATGAACTGTTAGTTCATTCATTTGTTCCTATATTAACCCTGTCTTTTTGCATAATAATAAACCTCATGGCATTATTGTCATGAGGTTTATTAAAGTAACTATATAAAAATTTACTAGCTGTAGCTTATAAATCGCTTTAATATTTTAGAGTCCTGTGTTATTCCTCTTAAATTCAATTACTCTTGACTTTTATTTTAGCTTAAACTTATTTTTAGAAGTTACTGATTTTCATAACCAACTCCTATTTTTCATTCCTTTCTAATATTTTAACAACTTTTTTATAATCATATGAATTCGCTAAAAACGCCTCTTTTAAAACATCGTATTTTGCTTGTTCGACAAAAAACATATTCTCACCATAGTTTGGAATATATTGCTTAATCTCTCTATCTATTGTCTGTAAAGAATTCATATCAATCTTTGAGCTTTTGGTTACATATGTCTTGAACATATCAAACCATATTCCTATAACTACATAGTCAATAACAGGTTTTAATATGTCGTAATTTTTTTCTTTTCTCATGTTATCTATGTATTTTCGAGAAAATGTGTTATTTATATCAAAGTAACTCAGCTTATTCCCTTTGTTGGTGAATGAATCTGGATTATCACGATAATAATATAATGCTTTATCAACTATGCCAACTTTTTCTATTCTACAGTATAACCTACTTAGGAAATCAACGTCTTCAAATTGAATTCTATCAATAAAATTAATCTGAGAGTCAATAATAATATTTCTTTTATATAATTTAGACACTATGAATCCACATGACATAAGCATTTTAACTCTGTTATCAAAGGATACTTTTCCCTCCATAGTTTTATCCCAAAGCATCATATCTCTATCTCTGCGTTCACTAAAATATCCACATTCTACAATATCATAATCATCTTCCATTGCTTTTTTATACAGAATCTCATACATTTCTGGCTTAACATAATCATCACTATCAGCAAATGCTATGTATTCTCCTGATGCATATTGCAACCCAACATTTCTTGCTCCTCCCGGCCCCTGATTTTCATTGAGTTGAATAATAATTACCTTATCTGTGTGTCTTTGTTCGAAGTCATATAAAATTTCCAAACTTCTATCAGTAGAGCAATCATCAACAAAAATGAACTCTATTTCTTTTAGAGTTTGCTTTTCTAATGAAGCTAACATTTCACTTAAATATTTCATTGTATTATAAACCGGAACAATAACTGACACCTTACTCTTCATATTTTCGCCTCCCATGCAACCTTCTTTAATCATATGTTGAATTTTATTTTCTTCTGTTTAACCCAATAAATTTGCTTATTACCTTAATACTAGATTACATATCCTGTAAATATCTTACTGTAATAGTTCAGGATATAATGGCAATGTAAGAACTCTTTCAGCTATATACTTTGCTACAGGGATTTCAGTTTCATTAAGTATACCTTTATAACATTTAAATTTATTTGACATTTGATAAAAGTATTTTCTTGCTATTTCCGTGGTACTATCTGTAGAGTCCGTTGCAACATCATTATAATGCTTAATTGAGCTTATATCACCTTTAAATTTAATTTCCATCATACTATTATCGATTATACAATGAAAATCTTAATATTTGTTCAGCAATTAATTGACTGCTAGTTCCAAAAATAACCATCATTCATTATCTTATGTTTACTTATTTACAAATCCCTTTATTTTCACTTCTGTTTTTACTCCTGCATCTTCCTTTATTACTGCTACCTTTGCCACAGCAAGGTTAACTAAGGATGCAGCTGCTGCAAAGAAGAATATATACTGTGGCCCAAAGGAAGTCCAGATGATTCCTCCTATGTATGCACATATTATTGAAACAATATGATCCATACTCATACCAAAGGACAAGGTGGAAGTAATTTCAGATTGATCTACTGCTATAGATCGAAGATAAATCGTTTTAATCATACTCATCTGCATGGACATACGGTCAAGTATAATTAGTACAAAAGTTAAAATAACAGGTATTCCTACCTTGCTAAGGATTCCTGTTGAAAATCCTGATGCTAAAAAACCATAGGCAATGTATACCACTATAAATGATATGGCATCAACATAAAGCATTTTTCTTATACCGTATCTATCAAGCCATCTACCTAATGCTGGAATGAAGAATATACCTATAAAAGATCCTATTATCCCTAAAATTGCAATAGTATCAGCCTTCTTACTTAAAAGATCAATAAGTACCCAAGGGCCATAGACTGCCATGATTTGCTTTTGTACCCCAGTCATTATTGCAAGAATATAATAATACTTATATTCTTTACGGAATATAAACTTTAGTTTTCTTTCTTCCTTGATTGGCACTTTTACAATGCTGTTCATATAAATAAGCAGTACAAATACCACTGCAAAAATTACCGCTGCAATAAGAAATATGATCTTTACAGGTGCAGTTAAACTAAAAAAACCGGTCCTAAATCCAATGAATACAGCAACACTAGCTAACATACTAAAAGCTGTGCTAACCCCCTTGTAACGACCCATTTTCTTTCCCACTTCTTCATCCTTTATAAGAGACATTCCTATACCATCAGATAAAGGGAAAAATAGGTGCATTCCCATAGAGTTGATAAAAAGAAATATGCACATCACCGCAAAAGGTGGAGTTAAAAATCCCAAAAACAAAAGTCCTATAGCACTTAAAAGCTGTGCAATTATTGCAATGCGTATATCTCCTAAAAATGTAAGCAGCGAAATTACAATAATTGAAATAATTCCAGGTAATTCTCTTGGAAACTCAATTAGCCCTCTTTGAAAGGCATTTACATTGTAGGCTTCCTTAAAATAATTTGAAAAAACCCCATCACTAAGTCCAAGGCCAAGAGCTGTCAATGCCAGTATTAAAAAATAAACCCTGACTTCCTTTTTCCCCTTCTTAATCAGTCCCATTTTCATTATACATTCCCCCAAAACAAGTTTTGTTCACTTATATCGCTCCTATAATAATATAACTAAAGTAATGGTGAATGCAATGGTAGCTTATATATTATCTTCTTTTTCCGTGTTGACCTTTACCCTCTTTAGGTAGGTCATTAACTATAGCCTTAACACTTTTACCTCCTGCATTTATTAGTGCATTAGCTACTCCCTCTTTTATGCCCATAGATGAATAAGTTGCTCCAGATACTACCTCCACATCCGCACTTTGATTTTTTATAATATTAGAAGTTATAATACTGTAAGCCCTATTAAACCATTTAGCATCATCTGTAGTTTTGGTTACCTCTATCTGAGTAATTTGCTGACTTTTCACTGTTACTTCAACTGTCATCTGACCTCTAAACCCTGTTCCAGTTCCCTCATATACTCCATCTGCTATGCCGACAGCATCTCCATAGCCAGCCGCAGCTTCACCAGTTATGGTAGTTGAAACTGGAGCGGACACAGGAATTGTGTTATTTCTCTCTAAGATTTCAAATAAAGAACTTGAATTTAATCCAGTATATACTATAAATAAGAAAGCTATAGTAGAAAGTGACAATACTACTTTTTTATTTACTTTTTTAATAGGTACCACATTCACCTTCAAAGTATTTTTCTCAGGACAGGCTGCTACACATTCCATACAGTTTATGCACTGCAGGGAACGAACCTGACCATGAGAAGCCACATTAATATTCATGGGGCAAACACGGTTACATTTACTACAACCAATGCAACTTTCTTCATTTCTTATAATAGTTATAGGTCTTAGAGTTCCTAATACTCCTAACTTTGCTCCTTCAATACAAAGGTAATTGCAAAATGGTCTTTCAAATACCATGGAACTTAAAATAAATATAGAAATCACACTCCAACCTATTAGGGTAAGTGTCTTTCCACCAAGAAAAGTTGTAAAGTTTGCGCGAGGGTCTAAGCTCATAATAGTAAAAATATAATCAGCACTAATTGATATTGTGGTGATTAGTAATATATATCTTAAAGGTGCCAAGACCTTTTTTAACTTTGCTGGCATTTTATATTTTTTTATTCCTAGTATCTGTCCAAGGGTTGAAAATATATCCTGCAAGGTGCCAAAAGGACAAATCCATCCACAAAACACAGGTCCTAAGATTAAAGTTATCCCCAATAAAACTGAATTTGCTATAGGATAGTTAATAAATAAACCCATAATAGTTACTAAAATTCCTAAAGCTTGTATAGCATAACGTATATATCTAAGTTTTTGTTCCTTCTTCTTCATAATATTTACCTCCATCTTCTTCTAAGTCATTTGAAAATTCCTTACATAAATCACTTACTATAGGTATAATTATATTGGCTGATTCTTAAATGAAACTTAAATCTCAAGATGAATTTTATTTTCTCACAGAATTTATTTAATCTCTTGCAGAGGTTTTTATTGCACTTTATACTATATTAGGTAGTCTATCTTTTGCTATAAAGCATGGACTCACAGACTAGAAAAAATAACTTTTGATAATATTTATACTTTAGGGGAACCAACTTCTTGTAATAGTTTCTTTGTTATTAGAGTTCTTTCTTCCTAGTAAAACTAATGAATTTTAAGGGGGATTTATGAAAAAGAAAGATGTACTAGAATTAAAAAGACGTTTTAAAAAAGGTGAATGTACCTTTACCAAAATGTGTGGCTGTTATGTAGATGGGGATAAAAATATTGTATTAAAAATTAGGGAAACTTTTTTAAATCTAAAAGAGGAAGAATTCTTTAAGTACTTAGAAATTGCTAAAAAAACCTTATCTGGTACTGTGGGGAATAACCTTCTAGAACTTAATTTTCCTCTTGATGAGGAAAATGTAAATAATAGACAACTCTGCTTATTTGAGCTTAAAAATAGCAGATTAAAAAATGACTCACTTCTTGACGATTTTTATAATTTAATCATAGATAGTTATGATTACGCAGGTAATTTTCTAATACTTGTTTTTCATGATGCTTATGATGTTATTACACGAACTACAGATAATTCAAAATTAGATGAATCAGAAGAGGTATATGAATATCTATTATGTGCAATATGCCCAGTATCCCTTACTGAGCCAGGCCTTGGATACTTTGAAGATGACAACCGAATTGGCGCACGTATTAGAGATTGGGTAGTTGGTCAACCTGAAGTAGGATTTATCTTCCCAGCTTTTACAGACCGTAGTACTGATGTGAATTCTATTATGTACTATACTAAAAATCCAAAAGCGCCTCACCCTGAGTTAATGGAAAAAGCTTTAGGCTGCAGTTCAAAACAAACTGCCACGGAGCAAAAAGAAGTGTTTACTACCATTATTCGTGAAGCCCTTGGGGATGATGAGAAAAAATCTGAGCACTTATTTATGGAGATTCAAGAAACTCTTAGTAATATAGTAGAAGAGCATGTTGCCATTAATGGAAAGGATGCTGAACCTATAATTTTAACTAACGATAACATTCAAGATATTTTAATTGAAAGCGGTATCTCTGAAGAAATCACTGCCAAAATTGAAAAATCTTACACAGAAGAATTTGGTGATGCTCCTCCTGTAGTAGAGCATTTAATAGATAAAAAAGTCCTTGTAGCCAATGAGCAAAGGAAAAAGGAAGAAAAACTTCAAAAGAAAATACAAATACTTGAAGAGATTCTTGAGGAAACTAAACAAGAAAATGCAAAGGACTCAGAAGGGGAAGCAGCTTTAGACGCAGAAACTGATATAGTTTCTGACGCAAGTCCTGACGATAATCTAGATACAAGCTCTCCTTCTGAAGTAGAAAATACTACTAATACTGCTGAAGACTATGATATTGTACTTAAGGTAAAACCTGAAAAAGTACCACAAATAAAAGCACAATTAATAGACGGTAAGAAGTTCATTATTATTCCCGTGGAGGATAATGAACAAGCTAATGTAAATGGTGTTACTGCTGAGCTTTAAGTCATTATGAGATCCCTTTTACTAAGGAATAATTTTATTGCAACTTTTATCAATATGCAATCTTATTTTATTTATATATGTTTTAATTAAGTTTATACATTCATGATTAGGATTTTCTTAGTCCATCCTATATTAAGATGAATTATCATTAATGAATCATATATATGATAAGAGGAATCTAGGGTAATTAAGGTTAGTACTTAAATAAAATTAAATCTTCAATTAGTTCTTCATAAAAAATAACTTAAAAACCCAGAAAAATCTTAAGGTTAGATTTTTCTGGGTTTTATAGCTCTGTAAGTCAAAGTCTATTAATCATTAATACTTTTATTTATAATAGAGTTTTCAAAAGATAGGGTTTCTCCCACTTCTCTTTTATCTTCTTTCTTTATCAAAATATCTAAGGTGTGAGCACTAGCCCCTAATAAATCTGGTCTTTCGCAAGTAGAAAAATGATACTCAAGAAAAAGTTTAAAGGTTTCTTCATCCATATCATTTATGATAGGACGCATATAATTAGCTGGTCCATCAGCTGCAATTATTTTTAACCTTTCTATTTTTGCTGCCTCATTGATTTTATTAATATCTTCAAGCCTTACATAATCATATAAGTCTTCTGGCTCTGATATAACATGAAAATCCTTGCTCAGCTTTCCTTTTTCAATAGAGGTACGGATATTATTTTCCTTAAATCCATAAGTTAACACGCTGTATTCATTCATGCAATAAGCCACTAAGATAATCCCGCCAACCTTTGTTACTCTTTTAGCCTCTTGTAAAGCCTTAATCTTGTCCTCAAATTTGTACAAATGATACATGGGCCCAAACACTAATGTCATATCAAAGGTGTTTTCCTCAAATCTTGATAAATCTAAGGCAGTTCCTTGCATTGCTTTTACTGTACTTCCCTTTGATTTTAAAATTCCTAAATTATGCTTCACAAGTTCAATGGCTGTAACATCATAGCCTTCATTTGCTAATTGTACAGAATACCTTCCTGTACCTGCCCCAACATCTAAGACTTTTGGATTCTCATAATTTTCTAGATACTGATGAATATATTTCATGGAAGTTAAGAACTCTACTTGTGCATATTTTCTTGTTAATCTTTTATCTTCACAAAACTTATTATAATATTTCTCTAATTCTATTGTCATATATTTATATACCTCACCCAATTGTTATAGTATAAATTAATTAATTAATTAAAAGCTTGTCCTTAAATATTATACTATAGATTTAGGTTATGATAAACCGTATCTTATACATGTAATTATTGCCTTAAGCATTTAGAAATAAATAACAAATCAAAGATGTGAAGGCTATTTTGTGTTCATAAGCAAGCTTTTGCCGACAAGGAACCTGCTGGCGTAGTATAACTCAAAATAGTCTAACATACTGACTTATTCATTTTTGAAAATGTCTTATCATTCGGTTATAGCTTTTTCTATAAAATCTCACCGTGTTTTTCGTAACTACCAACCTTTGTTATTGCATTATGTTCATCAACAAACACAACCTTAGGTTTATGAGTTTGTGCTTCCTCATTACGAAGCCCACAGTAACACATTATAATAATCTTATCTCCCTTTTGAACACATCTTGCTGCTGCCCCATTTAAACAAATAACCCCACTTCCAGCTTCCCCTGCAATAACATAAGTCTCAAATCTCTCACCATTATCTATGTCTGCAATTGCAACCTGCTCATATTCTAAGATTGCTGCTGCATCCATGAGATTCTTATCTATGGTTATACTTCCTACATAATTTAATTCTGCCTGAGTAACTGTAGCTCTATGAATTTTTGATTTTAACATATTAATTATCATGATATATCTCCCTTACACTTCAAAGATAAAATTATCAATTAATCTAGTTTTACCAATAAATACAGCTATAGCTATTAACACACTCTTATCAATTGTTACTACTTCCGTAAGAGATAAACTATCAACTACATTAACATAATCAATTCTTGCTAAAGGCTCCTCAGTAAGGATTTCACTAATCATTGATTTTATATTTTCAGCACTTCTTTCTCCTTGTAGTAAAGCTTCCTTAGCACTATTTAAGCTTCTACTTAATACAAGAGCTGCCTTTCTTTCTTCTTTATTTAAATATGTGTTTCTTGAGCTCATGGCAAGACCATCACTTTCCCTAACTATAGGACATGGCACTATTTCCACAGGTATATCTAAATCTCTTACCATTCTCTTTATTACAGCCAGTTGCTGTGCATCCTTTTCACCAAAGTAAGCCTTATCAGGTAATACAATATTAAACAACTTTGTTACAACAGTGCAAACTCCTCTAAAGTGCCCTGGCCTTTTAGCTCCACACAGTCCTTCAGTTATTCCATTCATATCTACATAGGTTGAAAAATCCCCTAAATACATTTCTTCATTAGAAGGATTAAAAATTAAATCCCCACCAGCAGCTTCAACGATTTTTCCATCTCTTTCTAAGTCTCTTGGATAACTTGAAAAGTCTTCTTTAGGACCAAACTGAATAGGATTTACAAATATACTTACTACTACCCTATCATTTTCTTTACTTGCCATTTCTACTAAAGAGCCATGACCTTCATGTAAATACCCCATAGTAGGAACAAATCCTACGGAAAGCCCTTGTTTTTTCCACCCTTTAACTATATCTCTAACCTCTTTTATGGTATGAACTATCTTCATGTTTTTATCCCCCTACCTCAATAATTTTAATTTATCTTTTATTTACTTCTATTTTCATAGAATTTTATTATTTATAAACAAGTAGTTTAAGATGAATATGTG